>CAYUOY010000033.1:0-28765 GCA_964446495.1 uncultured Woeseiaceae bacterium
CGGGCAAGTACGTGCCGCTGTCAGAAACCATTCGCGGCTTCAACGCGATTGTTAACGGCGACTACGACCACCTGCCGGAGCAAGCGTTCTACATGGTCGGCTCGATCGAAGAGGCGGTTGAAAAAGCCGAGTCGATGGAATAAGACGGACGCAACGAGACACAGGAAACAAACGAGCAAAACCAAATGGCCACTATTCACGTTGACATCGTATCTGCCGAAGGCGAAATTCATTCCGGCGACGCCAAGATGGTGTATGCACCGGCGCGCATGGGTGAGGTCGGCATCGCTCCACGGCATGCACCCTTGCTGACGGCGCTAAAGCCCGGCGAGGTCCGCGTAGAGGGTACCGATGGGAAGGAAATTTTCTTCTACATCACAGGCGGTATGCTTGAGGTGCAGCCCCACCTCGTGACCATACTGGCGGATACGGCCCTGCGGGGCGAACAGCTGGACGAAGCGGCAGCGCTTAGCGCAAAAACCGCCGCTGAAGATGCGCTCAAGGGCGTTGCTACTGTAACGGACCTGGCGGCGGCGCAGGCCGAACTGGCCGAGGCCGAAGCGCGCTACCGTGCGGCCCAGAAGCTGAAAGGCAAACGCTAGAAACCCTTGTCGCGCCGAGAACACGAGGTCTCTCGAGTTCGAAGGCGTAACGGACAACCCAATTGCAGTGGGAAACGGGGCGCAGACCCCTTATCCTGACTCAATCATGTCGCCGACCCGCAAATCCCTTCATCTGGCCTCGCTTAAGTTGGCGGGTATCGCCGTACTGGTAGGTGCCGCCGCAGGCGGTGGCGCCATCGCGTTTTGGGCGGCGGTGGCCCAACTACGCGGTCTGTTGTTCGGCGCCGGTCCGCAAGAGATGTACAGCATCGCCAGCGGACTGCCCTGGTGGAAGCTGTTGCTGTGGCCCTCCGCCGGAGGACTGCTTATCGGTCTTTTCATTCACCGTTTCATGCTGGAGCGGCGACCGCAGGGGGTCGCAGACGTCATTGAAGCCGCCGCGATACGCGGTGGTCACCTGTCGCTGAAAAATGGTATCGCGGCCGCGTTCGCCAGCGCCGCGTCAATTGGCGTTGGCGCATCGGTCGGGCGCGAAGGCCCGGTCGTGCATCTGGGCGCCACCTTCGGCTCCTGGATTGCACGAAAAATGAACATCCCGCAGGGCCAGATTCGCCGCCTGATCGGCTGTGGTGTAGCGGCCGGTATTGCGGCATCTTTCAATGCGCCGATAGCGGGTGCCATATTTGCGATTGAAGTCGTTATCGGAAAATATACGCTGCATACGTTTGCGCCCATTGCCATAAGCACGGTGATCGGAACGTCCGTCGCGCGCCTCTACTACGGCTCGGACCCCGCGTTCACGATTCCGACACATGCGGTCACCGCTTTCAACGAAATACCGGTATATGCCCTGCTCGGCGTCATCAGTGCAGTAACGGCCATTGCTTTTCTGTCGTGTATTTCAGCGACGCAAAACATCTTTGACAGACTTCAGTGCCCGCCAAAGTTTCGACCGGCGGTTGCCGGACTCTGCGTCGGTGCGCTGGCTATGTACACGCCGCAGGTCCTGGGTGTTGGCTATGAAACGACCAGTGCGGCGTTAAACGAGGCCTTGCCGGTAACCTTGCTCATCATTCTGCTGGCGACGAAACTGCTGGCGGCGGGCATCAGCCTCGGCGGCGGTTTCGGTGGCGGTGTGTTTTCGCCGTCCCTCTTTCTCGGTGCCATGAGCGGAGGAGCGTTCGGCGCCATTTGGGAGTCATTCTCTTCACAAGCGGCCGGCGGCTATAGCGCCTATACGATCGTTGGAATGGGTGCCGTAGCCGGTGCGGTACTTGGCGCACCATTGTCGACCACACTGATCGTTTTCGAGATGACGGGTGATTATCCGCTGACGCTGGCGGTAATGCTGGCGGTTATTATCAGTTCAATCCTGGTCAATGATGTCTGGGGCCGCAGCTTTTTCCAATGGCAATTGCAGCGTCGTGGTGTTGACCTTATCGCGGGAAGTGTCGAGCAGCTCGGTATGCAGCTGCGAATGAATCAGCTCATGAGCAGGAAGGTGAAGACACTCTCCGCAGGCGCGGACCGTGCAGAAGTGATTGATGCTTTGCACGGCGGCGCCCCGGTGTACGTGCTTGACGATGACCAGTCCTGCTTGGGTGCTATTTCAGCGCTCAGCCTATTGCAGAGCGACTCGGAATCCGTAACAGCGGCCGACCTGGCTGAATCCCTGCCGACGCTGACTATCAACGACAATCTCATCACGGCCATTGCGCTGAGCGGTGCTCACGATGCGATTTCCTTCCCGGTCTTGTCTGACGATGACAAAGGCAAAGTGATAGGCTTCGTAACCGTAAAAAGAATAATGAGCGCGTACCAGGGACTACTGGATCGGGTCGCGAAAGAGGAACATTCTTTTACCGATTAACGCCATTTTTCTGCAAGCCCATTGGGGTGGAGTTCCATCATGAGTTTAAAACGTCTGTTTGTTCTGACCTTCCTGCTTGTCGCGACCGGGTTTTCCCAGGCCCAGGACGAACGCGAATCGCTGAAAATCTATATCTCTGCCGATATGGAGGGCCTGGCTGGCGTGGTAACAGCGGCGCAGCTTGCCCCGGGCGAGTTCGAATACGAGCGCTTTCGTGAATTCATGACGGCCGAAGTGAATGCAGCTATTGATGCAGCCCGTGCTGCTGGCGCCACCGAAATTCTCGTCAGCGACTCGCACGGCAACGGTCAAAACCTGCTCATCGACCAGATGCCCGATGACGTCATGATCGTGCGCTCGTGGCCGCGTGAACTCAGCATGATGGACGGCATCGATGAAACTTTCGATGGTGTTATTTTCATCGGCTACCATGCCAGCACCTCGAACACTCGTGGTGTCAGGGCGCATACGATGTCCAGCGCCAATGTCACGGACCTGCGCCTGAATGGCACATCGATGTCCGAGGGCAGTTTGAATGCCGCTATTGCCGGGCAGTTCGGCGTGCCGGTCATCATGATCTCGGGCGATGATGTCGCGGTTGCAGAAACCCAGGTGATCGTTGGGGACATGGAGGGCGCCGTGGTTAAATGGGCGCGCGGATTTCACTCGGCGAAGACACTCACCCCGCAAGCCGCCCGTGAAGTCATTCGTACTCGAGCCGCCTCAGCCGTGAGCCGCA
Source organism: uncultured Woeseiaceae bacterium (assembly GCA_964446495.1). Classification (GTDB taxonomy): domain Bacteria; phylum Pseudomonadota; class Gammaproteobacteria; order Steroidobacterales; family Woeseiaceae; genus JAADHU01. The sequence continues at coordinate 3,173 of CAYUOY010000033.1, forward strand.
TTGATGAATTCGAGCCGTATGTTCTGGAAACCCCTATCGAGGTTGAGCTGTCCCTGAAGCATTATCAGCCGGTCGAGCTTCTCACCTACTTGCCGAACGTGGAGCAGGTCAATTCCCACACAATACGCTTCATCGCAGAAGACATGACGGAGGCCAGCAAATTCCTGACGTTCGTTCTGGACTATCGAGTCGATCTGCAGCCGTAAGTTGAGGAAAGAGTGATGCCGACCTACAGGATTCTGATTATGGCGGTGACCATCGCGCTGACGCTGGCCGCCTGCTCGCAAAAACCCGCCACACGCGGCACGGCGATTACGGACGTAACGGTGATCGATGCCGTCAATGGTGTTCGGGAACATCAAACCGTCGTGTTCGATGGCGATCGGATAATCGCCGTAACCACGGCGGATGCCATCGTTCCACCGCCCGCGCACACTATAAACGGCAATGGCAAATACCTGATACCGGGTCTTTGGGATATGCATGTGCACTTAACGTACATTGATGCATTCACCGACCCGATGCCGGCGATGTTTCTGGCCTACGGCATCACGAGCGTGCGTGATACCGGCGGCCTGATCCGAAAATTACAACCGGTCATTGAGAAAATGCGAGCACCGGGAGCCGTCGCGCCACGGGTGTTTTTTAGTGGACCGTTGCTCGATGGCACTTTCGTCGTCTACGACGGCAAGTCCCGCCCGGAGATCGGCACCCAAAACGCCACCACAGAAATGGCGGTGGAAAAAGTCCAGGCACTAAAAGAAGCCGGCGTGGATTTCATTAAAATATATGAAATGGTTTCCCCGGATGTTTTCGCAGCACTGGTAAAGGCCGGTCAGGAGAATGGTTTTCCAATCGCCGCGCACGTCCCACTATCGATGCTGGCGAGCCAGGCGGGTCCGTCGGTCGACTCGATGGAACATCTGCGCAATGTCGAACTCGATTGCGCGACCAACTCGGCAGAACTGTATGAAGAGCGCCTGTCACGGCTGAATAATGAGGACAACATCTCGGGTTATGCCTTGCGCGCGGGCATGCATTCCGCCCAACGCGTACCGGCGATCGAGCACTACGACGAGGAACGCTGCAATCGTACCATCGCCAGCCTGAAGGCGACCATACAGGTCCCGACACTGCGCCTCATATCGTATCCGCTGCGGTCCGCCTACGATCACCCGGACTGGAATATCGCGCTGACGCAAGTACCGGCGTCGCTCAAGGAGGACTGGCAGACCGCTACTGATGAGTGGCTCGCGAATACGGAGTCCCAGGACACGACGTTCGCCGCGTGGAGCCTGTCTCTCGTCGGTCGCATGCATGCGCAGGGCGTTCCCATTGGTGCCGGAACCGATACGCCGATCGCCCGGGCCTTGCCGGGGTTCAGCCTGCACACCGAGCTCGAGCGGTTGGTCGAAGCCGGTCTGTCGCCCATAGAGGCCCTGAAATCTGCAACGGTCAGACCGGCGGAATTTTTCTCGCTGCAGGACGACATGGGTACGATTGATGTCGGTAAGCGAGCGGACCTGGTCTTACTCGACGCGGACCCGTTGGAAAATATCTCGAACACGCGCCGCATCGCGACCGTGATCAGCAAGGGCCGTGTCCTTACCCGCGGGCAACTGGACGAGGCCTTGAGCCAGGCTTTGTCGACGGGCGAATGAGCCGGTAGTCATAATCCCAAAGGCCGGGGCGTTGTCGGGTGGAATGATCTGCGTCGAACAAGTAACCTTGGCTGATTGGGGGAAATGAGCGGCAGTGTATGTCACTTTTTGAAGAGTTGAAGCGTCGCAACGTCTTTCGCGTCGCTCTGGCCTATATTGTCGCCGTCTGGCTGCTCATTCAGGTTGCTGACGTGGTGCTGGATAATATCGAAGCACCGCCCTGGGTGTTTCAGGCCATTCTGCTTTTGGTCGCGCTTGGACTGCCGATAGCCATCATCTTCGCCTGGGCGTTTGAGATGACGCCAGACGGTCTTAAGAAAGAGAAAGACGTTGACCGTAGTCAATCCACAACGCATACGACCGGTCGGAAACTGGATTACACCGTCATCGCCGTTTTGATCGTCGCCGTCGGCTACTTCGCGGTCGACAAATTTGTCATTGAGGACACGGACGACGACGTTGAGCCCGTCGCGACAGCGGACATGGATTCAGTGACGAGGCCCGGTGTGTCATCGACGCAGGTCGACGCAGGCGTACCCGTGCTGTCGATCGCGGTCCTGCCCTTCGTCAACATGAGCTCCGATCCTGAGCAGGAGTTTTTCTCCGACGGCATTTCCGAGGAATTGCTGAATGTGCTGGCGCAATTGCCAGGACTTCGGGTCGCCGCCCGCACCTCCTCCTTCCAGTTCAAGGGACAGAACCAGGACATCGGCAAGATTGCCGCCACGCTGCATGTTGCCCATGTACTGGAAGGCAGTGTTCGCAAGTCAGGCACCCGCTTGAGAATTACCGCACAGCTCATCAAGGCCGATGACGGCTTTCATCTTTGGTCCGAGACCTACGATCGTGAGTTGGATGATGTGTTCGCGATCCAGGATGAAATCGCCAAAGCGATCAGTGCGGCCCTTCAAGTCAAACTCAACCTGGATGGGAGCAGCGCGGCAACCGCGCAACCGACCGTCGTGGCGGCCGCTAATACGCAGGCGTATGAAGCGTTCTTGCGCGGCCGGCAGCTGATTCATAAACGGGGCCGGGAATCGCTTGAGGATGCGGTGCGATATCTTGAGCAATCGTTGCGTCTCGACGCCGATTACGCGCCGGCGCATGCGCAGTTGGCAATAGCGACGCTCTTGTTGCTGGACTCTGTTTCTACGTATGGGACGCTAAGCCTGGAAGAGGTCCAGCGGCGGTCCATGCCGCACATTGAGCGTGCGATGGAGCTGGCACCGGAATTGCCAGCCGCCCATGCTGCGATGGGTTTGTATGCGATGAACGGGTCCGATCCGTCGTTGACGATAGAGCATACGGCTCACGCGGTGGAACTAAATCCAAGTTACATCGATGCGATGAACTGGTTGCAACTCGGGTATGGCCAGCTTGGTAAATTCCGTCAGGCGAGCGAGATAAACCGGCAAATTGTGGAGATTGATCCTCTCTCATCAATAGGAAGAATTAATCTCGGTGGACTTTTTCTGTTTGAGCGTAACGTCGCCGCGGCGCGACTGAATGCGGAAAAACTCCTGGAATACAATTTGTGGGCCGGCTATCTGAATTACTCGCGGATTGCTCGATCCGAGGGCCGCATAAGCGATGCATTGAGCTGGTGCCTGCGGGCGTATTCCGAGGATCCCGGGGATGCGCTATCCAATCTTTTTCTCGTATCAAGCCTTGTTGCGATCGGTGAGTTTGAGGAAGCGCGCCGTGTTTCGGATACTTTCCTGTTTCTTATCGACCTGTACGAGGGCAAGCCTGCGGCGGCGATAATCGCGGTTCAACGGCGGCTGGAACTCGATCCGAAGAATTTCGACGCATTGATTTATGCGGCAGATACCCTGTATCGGGCACGAAGTTTCCCGGAAGCCAGGGAACTTTACAACAAGCTCCGGGATTTCCGTCCCGAAGGACGGCCTGTTGGCGATAATATCGAATCGGCGATCGCCTATGCCTCGTCGCTGCGAGAAACAGGCGACCAGATTGAAGCCGAGGCAAGTATCGAGATCGCCCGCCATGAAATTGATCTGTTTCTCGATGAGGGCTGGGACGATATCGACCGTTATCGGGCCGAAGCCATGAGCGCCGCGTTCGATAATGACGTCGAGTCGGCGGCTGTTGCCTTGCAGGTCGGCATCACGCGTGGCATAAGTGACCCGATGTTTCTCGCGCTGCCGGTCTTTGATGACATACGAAGCGACGCAAGAATCAAAGCGGCTCAAAACGAAATCATGAAACATCTGGATGCTGAGCGGGAGAAGACAATACAAATGTTGTGCTTCGAGAACCCGGTACCGGAGGCGTGGCAGCCGTTGGCGGAAACCTGCCGCGACGTGGTTCGAGACGCTGTTTAGGGGTTCTGGTTTTTTCCGGCAAGCTGGCGAACAGGGGTCAGGATCGGTGGGGTCGCGCGTCAGGTCGCGCTCCTACAAGGTTGCTACTGGCTGTAGGAGCGCGACCTGACGCGCGATTGCCACCAACCAATCAGAGCTTTCCCGTGCTGCAACCGATAGCAACATACCGGCATCCACGCGGTGACGCTCTGCGTTACGGCCTGTCCGCTACCGCCGTGATTTCAGCTACTATCAACACATTAAACACATACCCACCGGGGAATCATTCCATGCGTTTGCGAACCGCCAAAGTGAAACTGAGCTCTGTAATCGTGGCCGTCGCCACGATCTTCTTCCTGACGCAATCATCTCTCGCGAAGGAAGCTCCCGCCGAACTGGCCGACCTGGAACGTATCTCGGATGCAGACACTTTCGTCATGGTACCCATGCGCGATGGCGTGCGACTTGCGACCGATATTTACCGACCCAAAGACGCGACGGGCAAGGTTCCGCTCATTTTTATCAGGACACCTTATGACTTTAACGAGATCGGCGGCGCGAGTTTGCAATGGGCCTACCGAGCGGTAAGCCATGGCTATGCGGTAGCGATTCAAAATGAACGCGGTCGATACTATTCTGAAGGTGAGTGGGAAATTCTGGGTAACCCGCGAACAGATGGCTACGACGCACTAACCTGGTTTGCAGACCAGAGCTGGTCAAATGGTGCGGTCGGCACGCTCGGCTGCTCGTCGTCGGCTGAGTGGCAGCTGGCATTGGCGGCGCAAGGCCACCCCGCACACAAAGCAATGGTTCCGATGGCGGCGGGCGCAGGAATCGGCCGCGTCGGCGAGTTTTACGAGCAGGGCAACTGGTACAAGGGCGGCGTGCATCAAACCCTGTTCTCTGTCTGGCTGTATGGCGTCCAGCAGCAGATCTACCCGCGGTTCCCGGCGGGGATGGAGCAGGCGGATCTGCAGCGATTGCGGAAACTGTATGACCTTGCCCCGGACATGCCCGAGGTCGAGTGGAAAAAACAGTTGCGAAAACTGCCGTCCATCGACTGGCTCGAAGATGCTGGCGCCAATGCCGGCCCGCTAAAGGAATTGATGGCGAGGACACCGAATAGTCCGGATTGGGACAAGGGCGGTCTCTACAACGATAGTGAAGACTTTGCCGTCCCGGCGTTCTGGTTCAACAGCTGGTTCGATGTCAGCCAGGGACCCAATCTCGCGATGTTTAATCATGTCCGCAAAAAAGGCACAACCCGCACCGTCCGGGATGGCCAGTACGTATTGATTGCGCCAACCCTGCATTGTGGCTTTTACCGTATTCCGGAACACGAGGACCTCATTGCCGGTGAACTGAACGTGGGTAATCCGACGTTTCCGATCTATGACCAAATGTTTTCGTTCTTCGACTATTACCTGAAAAACAAAAAGGGCAATTTCAAGAAAGACATGCCGCGGGTTCAGTACTACACAATGGGGAAGAATGAGTGGGCCACGGCGGATAGTTGGCCACCCGAGGCAGCCAAGCCGGTTACCTTCTATCTGCAAAGCTCGACCTATGCCAACAGCGTTTTCGGTGACGGTGTTCTGTCGCGACAGAAGCCGGAGGGCCTGGAATCCGATAGCTTTACCTACGACCCGATGAATCCTGTGCCCGCGCTCGGCGGCGGAGTGTGTTGTAACGCCAAGGCGGCGCTCGGCGGAAGCTATGATCAGCGCGGCATCGAGGCACGAGCCGACGTGCTTGTTTATACGTCCGAACCGGTTGCAGAGGACCTGGAGATTACCGGCAGTATTCGTGCGACGCTTTATGTGTCATCGGATGCAAAAGATACGGATTTCACGGTCAAACTGGTCGATGTGTACCCGGACGGCACTGCCTATAACATTGACGACACGATTCTTCGTGCGCGTTATCGGGACGGCTATGACAAGCAGGTCTTTATGGAAGACGGGGAAGTCTACGAACTCAACCCAACGCCGATGTCGACCAGTTACCAGTTCAAGAAAGGCCACAGCATTCGCGTAGAGGTGTCGTCCAGCAAGTTCCCACAGTACATGCGCAACCTCAACACCGGCGGCAACAATTACGATGAAACGGAGGGGGTGGTTGCCCGCAACACGCTGCACCATTCCAGGCAATATCTCTCAAGGATTGTATTGCCCGTGGTTAAATAGGAAGCGGGCCCTTAATGGGCTACCAGGAATGAACGTTTCCCCAAGCCGACGTCGTTGGCATAATTCCAGGAACCGATCAGCCTGGTCTCGGCTTTGTGGCCGCGCAGGTTCTTGTGGCGCCATCGATCAAATGCCCCCTTCTCCAGGCTTTCCGGTGGTATCCAGCCGTTTCGATTGAAGTAGTGCAGGACGTACTCCTCGAGATAGCCGGCCATCGTGGTTCTTGAGAGCTCATCCAGGTACCGGTCCCCGGATGTATCGCCCGTTGCCTTTAAGGCGTTCCAGGATTCGACCAGGTGCCGGCGAGCCGTCAGTTCACAGGCGTAGGAACTGTTGCGGGCAGGATTCTCGCCGCCGAGTTGCAATTGGCAGGTGCTTTTCGTGAGGCTGTAGCTCACCCAGCTTTGCAGTACGGGATCGGTGTCCACCAGGGCTCGTTGCGATAAGTAAAACGTGTCGCCGTCGGTGACGCCCTCGCGCAAATAGACATGGCTGCTGCAACCGTAAATGCTGCCAAGCACGGCAATCAAAAAAAGAGACCACTTAGGCAATGCTTACCCCCGCTCGAGCGTCTCTGCGAGCATACGCAAGCACAGCTTAATTGCCGCTGAAGGGCATCACAGTTCATGAAATGCCGCTTGCCACGCACAAATTCGGGCCTTCATTGCGGTATCATTCCCGTTCTCAAAAGGAGGGTGACCGCTTGAACCTGAGTATCATCATACTGGCGGCTGGCCAGGGCAAACGCATGGGCTCGGAATTGCCCAAAGTGTTGCAACCGCTAGCCGGCCAGCCATTGTTACAGCATGTTATTGCCTGCTCCAAAGAACTGGGGGCAGTCGATATATGTGTCGTTTATGGCCATGGCGGTGAGCGGGTCAAAACAGAATTTGCCGGGGAGTCACTGCGTTGGGCGTTGCAGGCTGAGCAACTGGGCACCGGGCATGCGGTTATGCAGGCCGCTCCCGAAACGCCTGATGAGAATAGGGTCCTGGTATTGTACGGGGATGTACCCTTGTTGCGGCCGACGACCCTCAAGGGCCTGGTCGACGTTTGTGACAGCGGCGATGCGGCTGTCCTGACCGTACATATGGACGACCCGTTCGGCTATGGACGCATCGTTCGTGACAACGGAAAAGTGGTTTGCAGTATTGAAGAAAAAGACGCGACAGAAACTGAGCGGCAGATAAAAGAAATCAATACCGGGGTGTTCTGTTGTCCTGCCGGAAAGATCAGGAGTTGGCTTAAGCAACTCGACAACAACAATAAGCAGGGTGAGTATTACCTGACCGACGTCATCGGCATTGCTGTCGCTGACGGTGTAACGGTGCATGGCATACAGGCTGACAGCCAGGAAGAAATAATGGGAATCAATGACAAACTGCAGCTGGCTGAAGCCGAGCGCGCATTGCAGCTGCGACGTGCCGAAGAGTTGATGGGTCAGGGAGTGGGGCTCGCCGATCCGTCACGCCTGGATATTCGCGGTACGCTGACCTGTGGCAAAGACGTCTACATTGATGTCAACGCGATTTTTGAAGGCGACGTTACCCTTGGCGATAACGTACGCATCGAATCGAACAATCTGATTCGGGACAGCAAGATCGGTACGGGAACAGTGGTGCATTCAAATTGCCATATTGAGGGTGCAACCACCGGGCCCAATTGCGAGATCGGGCCGTTTGCACGCATGCGACCCGGTGCCGAGCTTGCGGACACGGTCAAAATCGGCAATTTTGTGGAAATCAAAAAGAGCACGGTCGCGAGTGGCAGCAAGGTCAATCACCTGACCTACATTGGCGATGCGGACATCGGTAAGAAAGTGAACATCGGGGCTGGCACGATTACGTGTAACTATGACGGTGCTAACAAGCATCGCACAACGATTGGCGACGGCGCGTTTATCGGCTCAGGCGTGGAGCTCGTTGCCCCGATTGAGATAGGCGCGGGCGCGACGATTGGCGCCGGTTCGACGATTTCGAAATCCGCGCCGGCGAATGAATTGACGGTTGAAAGATCGCGGCAGACGAGCATCACGAATTGGAAGGCGCCGCAAAAGAAGAGAAAATGAGGCGGTTGGCCTGGAGTGACCGGTTCGTGGTTCCTGTTTGAGACCTGGCACAAGCCAGCAACAGGCCGTTCCTGAGACAATCCACGGCTGCCTGGAAAACTCCAGGCAAGTTGTAATGGAGACGCAGTAGATGTGTGGAATCGTCGGCGCTGTAGCCGAAAGAAATGTTATCCCTATCCTGATGGAGGGTTTACGCCGCCTTGAGTATCGCGGCTACGACTCGGCCGGCGTCGCTGTCATGAGCAAGGATGCAATGGTCAGAGTTCGCCGAATGGGCAAGGTGCAGGAACTGCAGAATGCCCTGGATGCCGATCCGGTGGTGGGCACAATTGGAATATCGCACACCCGATGGGCAACCCATGGCGCGCCAAGCGAAGCGAACGCCCATCCGCATACCTCACAGAATTCCATCGCGATCGTGCACAACGGCATTATCGAAAATTATGAAGAGTTACGCGATGATCTGAAACAGCAGGGCTACGAGTTTGACTCGGAAACGGACACTGAGGTTATCGTCCACCGAATCCACCATCACCTGAAGAGTGCGGGTGACCTGCTGGCCGCCGTCAGGGCGACGGCTGCAGAGATCGAGGGCGCCTATGCATTGGCGGTGCTGAGTGCGGCAGAGCCCGACAAAATTGTATTGGCGAGAGCGGGCTGCCCCGTGGTGGTCGGCCTTGGAATTGGCGAGAATTTCGTCGCCTCCGATGTTGCGGCGCTCTTGCCGGTCACACGCAAGTTCATGTTTCTCGACGAAGGGGACATCGCGGTCATCGAGCGAACCCGGATTACAATTTATGACGAACATGGCGAAGAAGTAACGCGCCCCGTAAAAGAAAGCGAGCTAACAGCGGACGCCGCAGAGCGTGGCCAGTTTCGCCACTACATGCAGAAAGAAATTCACGAGCAGGCGAGCGCAGTGGCGCGCACGCTGGAGGAACGAATCGCCGGCGGCAAAGTGCTCGATGCCGCATTCGGCCCTGAGGCGGTCGTGGTGCTCGATCAGACCAAAGGTGTCCACATCGTCGCCTGCGGCACGAGTTACCACGCAGGCCTGGTGGCACGCTACTGGATAGAGCAGCTTTGCCGAATACCGTGCACGGTTGAGATCGCGAGTGAGTATCGTTATCGCTCCCCGGTTGTGCCTCCGGATACCTTGTTTGTCACCATCAGTCAGTCTGGCGAAACGGCCGATACACTGGCAGCTCTGCGCGCCGCAAAAGAAGCGGGCTATGTATCAACGCTGACGATTTGTAACGTAGCGGAAAGCTCCATGGTGCGCGAATCAGACCTGGTCATGATGACACGCGCCGGGCCCGAAATTGGTGTGGCGTCAACCAAAGCATTCACGACCCAGTTGGCGGCACTGGCATTACTGACCATCTTGCTGGCACGCCGCAATGGCCTCGAAGAGAAGCAGGAGCGGGCCCTGGTCGCACAACTCTCCGAGCTACCCGGACTGATCGAGCAAGTTTTGACGCTGGACAATGCCATCGAGACATTGGCCGAGCATTTCGTCGACAAGCACCACGCACTGTTTCTCGGACGTGGTGTACAAAACCCGGTGGCGATGGAAGGCGCGCTGAAGCTCAAGGAAATTTCCTATATCCACGCCGAGGCCTATGCCGCCGGCGAGCTAAAACACGGGCCACTCGCGCTGGTCGATGAAGACATGCCGGTCGTGGCGGTGGCCCCCGATGACGAGCTGTTGGAGAAACTCAAGAGTAACTTGCAAGAGGTCCGCGCACGTGGCGGTGAGCTCTATGTCTTCGCAGATCCTCGCGTTCAGTTCGGCGATCGCGTTGGCATTCACACCATGCGAATGCCGGCGCTCATTCAGGATTTTCAGGCGCCAATTCTGTACACGATTCCGCTGCAGTTGCTCGCCTACCATGTGGCCGTACTCAAGGGTACCGATGTAGATCAACCACGAAATCTGGCCAAGTCCGTGACGGTTGAGTAGATCGCTGCAGCAGGCGATATATCATTTGATTCTAACGGGCCAGCCGTGATCGGAGTGTTTCGGTAGAGATCAGTAGAGGCCGTCCTCACATGCCCTGGGCTCAAGTGCAGAGCGGCAAGTGTGGCGCGCCAAGTGGCCCGGCCCGCTGTGTCGCGGCGTCGCCCTCGTGATGGTCGTTTCGAGCCGGGAATTTGTATCCCTGACTGATGCCACCTTCATATCGCTGGCTAACGTACTATTTCACAGTTTAGAGCAAATTTCTTAGTATACTGAGAGGAGACCAGCGTCGCAGTTTGCACAAAACCGGATATATTCTGGGTGATAGCCATGACCGAAAGAACGTACGAATCAGTATTACTGGGCAGCTTGCTCGCGTTTGCGACAACCGTTCCGTCTATGGCGGAAGAGGAAGCGATTGGGGAAACAATCGAGGACGCTCGATCTTGCTTAACAACGCGCTCTTTTAGAAGGACGACGGTTGTGGATGACCTGAATATCCTTTTTTACACCACCGGCAAGAAAATCTACCGCAACATATTGCCGCGGCAATGCAACGGCCTCGCTCGAAGCGGCCGATTCTCCTATACAACACTATCAGGAAGCTTGTGCAACTTTGACACCATCCGGATTATGGACGACTACGGCATGCACGGCAGGTCTTGCCGGCTAGGTTCGTTTTATCGGGTTGCTGAAGAAGACATCGCGGCGTTATACGGCGAACAGAACAAACCCATAGCGATCACGCCGCCTGCGCCCGCTGAAGTGGAGGAAATCACCCCGGTGCCGAAGAATTCGAGCGAGCCTGAAGACCAGTAGGAAACTTACGCAATCTATTCGATGATACCCAGGGTCGCGGCAAACACACGGCCGTAAGCGGCTAAAAGGAAAAACGCAGGCCAAGGTTGAGGCCTGTGTCGTCGAAGTCGGTTTCGATGTCCAGATAAACTCCTGCTACTTCTGCGAAATCATATACAGCGCCGACTTGCACGAATGTATCGCTGCTTTGGGCATCGCGGTAGTAGCCCACTGCCTTCAGCTCGACACTACCAATCGCCTTGCTCCGAATCCCGAACCCCACCTGGTAGCCATTGTCAGAATCAAAACCATTGAAGTTACTGTCGAGATTCAAGTAGTCCAATTCTGCAAAAATCGTTGAAACATCCGAAATATTCGACTTGTATCCCAGGCCCAGTGTAAGGACGTCAAGATCCACGTCAAAAATCGATGACCTGCCATTGGTTCGGGTGAAGCCGGCGTTCATGTAGAAGGCATCGGTTATTTCCAGATTCCCTTTAACATCAAAGCCGTCATAGTCGGACGATCCACTAAGGTCGGTGATATACCCCACCTGAACGAAGTCGAATGTCGGCGTTTCTGCCATCGCGGGCAATGCGCCGATACCAAGCAAAGCGCTGGCAAGAAGTACTCTTTTCATCATTTTCTTCCTGGTAACCATGAATGTCTGCCGGCGGTTGCCAGCTGTGCACGAAATATAGCGTCGTGGGCTGAACGCTCCCTGAACGCCGCTATCGACGCGCATGCATTGTGACAAATTGTGATAACCAATGGGGGTCCAATTGGGGACACCCATCAATAGGTCCAATTGGGGACACCCATCAATTATGCACTCATAACCGTACGGAAACCGCACGTTGAATAATGGGTGTCCCCAAATCACGACCCAAATCACGCCCCAAATCATGGTGATTAGCGTCATTTATTCGGTTCTAAACGGCACCATGTTGCTGGACGACCTGGGCGGCAATTCCTGCAGCGGCTTCTAGTGAGGCACTAACATCGGAGGTGCGGCAATAGTGGCCGAGGAAACCGGCGGCGAAGGCGTCGCCCGCCCCGGTGGTGTCCACCACTTGTGGTACCGGTTGTGCTGCACATTTCAGGACATCTCCGTCACGCAAGGCGAGGCTGCCATCTGCGCCGAGCGTGACGATCAGCAGCGCGCGATGCTTGGCAGACATCAATCGCAATGACTCGATCGTGCTTTTCTGCGCTGCGCTGAGTCCAAAAAACCCGAGGCCAAATTGATCGACGTATTGATTGAGATAGTCGAAATCCGGATGCTGGGCAAAATCCGCGAAATCAACCACGGTCATTCCCTGGCGTTTCACGTTCATCAGTGACGCAAACATTTCCCGGTTCTGTGTGAAGACCGGAGCGACGACGAGGTCCGCGCAGTGGATATAGGCGGCATCTTCCCCGGCAACTCGAAACTGCGCCAGCACCCCCTCGGCGTAGCCCACAAAACGCCGCTCGCCATCGCTGTCGATCTCAATCGACTGTATCGGCGTAGCGCCGGGTATAACCGTAAAACGATCTTCGATATTGCTGTCTGTAAATCGCTGCCGAACAATGCCGGCGTCAGCATCGTCGCCGAGTGGCGCAATAAGCTGGATTCGATCGTCCGGCGAAAAACATTGTCGTGCCCGTAGCGCGAAGTTGGCGGAGATGCCACCGACTCGCCGCTGGTTCGAGTCGACATAGTGGTCTATTCCGCAGTCTCCGACGCAGACGACATTCATGCTCTTGCCCCTTGCACCGCCTGCATCAGGCTTCTTGTAGCCGACACGTCGACTCGCCGGTCACGCATGAGCGCCGTTCCAACAATTGCACCATCACACTCGGCAAGAAGCTCGCCGGCGTTCCCTGCCGTAAGCCCGCTGCCGATCAGAACCGGAATGTTCTGACCGTCGGCCACAACACCAGTCCTGGCGGCACGTAACTGAGCGATCGAAGGCGCATCGCCGGTTTCGTCCCCGGTCACAATAACGGCGTCCGCCCGCATACGGCAGGCGAGTTCAGCGGATTCCGCCAGCGACCTTTCCTCCAGCATCGTTGCATACTTCACCTGGATGTCGGCAAGAACCAATATCTCGCTGGCCCCGGTTCTTTCGCGGTGGTCCATAAGCCCCTGCGGATCGATGTCGAACTCACCGTATTCCGACCGACTCATTCGATCAACGAAATAGTCCGTGCGAATAAATTTCGCATTACAGGAACTGGCGACATCAAGCGAGGCCCTCGGGTCGTTGAGCAAAATTTCACACCCGACCACGAAATCCCCAGCCGCCGCAACAATGGCCTCCGTGACCGCCGTCATAGCGTCCAGGGTCGCGGCCGCGGCCAGAATCCGGTGCGGACGGTCGTATTCATTCTCGATCAGGATGCCATCGACACCGCATTGACGCAGCACCCGCAGATCAGCCAGCGCATGTTCCCGGATGGCATCGATGCCCGGCGACTCGGGATAGTCGGGCAGCGGTGGCAAATGGGTGAGCCCGATGATGATCTTCTCCCGGGGGAAAAGGCGACGAAAACGACTCAATGGATGGCGTCCGGAGCATTTTTCATCAATACGCGATAAACGGGAATTCCCAGTAACGTCAGGCCGACGCCCATCAGGCTATCGAGCGGGTTGTAGACAATGGCGGCAACGAGAAACAGCACCATGACAGCAATGAAAATAATCGGCAGCAGAGGAAACAAGGGCATGCGCCACGAGTCCGGTCCCGACAACCTGGGCCGCAGGCGGAAGATGGATGAAACCATGAGGATATTCATGAACTGGAAGGGCACCACAAAGAAACTCACAATTCGCGAAAACGAACCAAACAGAAACAGCGTTGCAATTGCGAACACACAAGCGAATATTATCGCTCCAGACGGCACCGCTGTCCGCGCTGACAACGAACCCAGCAAATTAAAAAATGGCGCCATCCGCGTGGTCGCGGCACGCCCCACATACTCAGATGCGGCCGCATAAAACAGCCTCGGTAAAGTCATGATCAGGCCGCCAAGCGCGCCAAAAATTGATATCCACATCAACAGGTTGAGAGTACCGCCCCCGAATCGTCCAAACGCGGCCTCTGCCACGGTGCTGGCCACCAGCGACGGGTTTGCGCGCATCGATTCGAGCGGAATCACCCGCAGAAAGGCGTAATTCACCAGTACATAGATCAGCGTGATACAAATAACGCCAAGTCCCATCGCCAGTGGAAAATTGCGCGACGGGTTGCGAACTTCGCCGGCCACATTCGATGCGTCAATCCAGCCGTCGTAGGTAAAGAGTACGATCGCAACCCCCAGACCCACGAAGCGTGCAAGGCCAGGAAAGCCGCTGTCGCCGTCCGCAGCAGTGGCTACCAGCGTCTTATCAGCCGGTGTCGCCAACAACAAGGCACCGGCGATCAATGCAAACAGACCCACAATCTTGATTGCCGTCAGGCCAATCTGCAGACGCCCACCCCACTCCACACCACGCAGATTGATCGCCGCGAAAAACACAATCGCAATGACAGCCCAGACGATTTGCATGCCCGGCGAACCGCTGCCGAACACCTGGTTGGCCAGGCTGCCGAACAGGATGGCCACACCGGCGATGGCGCCCGGCCCGCTGACCAGCACCATCATCCACGCTTGCATGAAACCAGCAAAAGGACCATAGGCTTCGGTCAACGCGTGATACGCGACGCCGGAACGGGGCAGCAGAGAGGCCAGTTCAGCCAGCGTAAGCGCGCCGCACAGCGTGATGACACCGCACAGCGCCCAGAAGAAATACACTTGCCATTCGGCGGTAGCCACCACAGCCAGCTCACCGGGCGTGAAAAAGATGCCGGAGCCGATCATGTCGCCCATCACAATCGCAAGAACGGTAAACAGCCCCAGCTTTCTTTGTACCGTCACAGAATTCAGTGCCTTAGGAAATCATGCGTCAATAAGACGCGCCATTTATGCGGGCAGCGGCGATACACCGGCAAAGTACGGATGCAATGCTACTAGCACTAAAAAGACAACGGTGCCTATGGTCGCACCGATAGCCTCGCTCTTCAGAGACGCTCTGTCGGGTTTGACCCACATGCCCTCACGATGATTGATAAGCGCCATTTCAGCCATTGCCCAGACTCCCAGGCCGCCAAAAAGAATCAGTGATCGCAAATCACCGTTGGAAAGCACATGGGCGATTGACCAGAACAACATACCGGTCAATTGAGGATGGCGGATAATACGCTTGATATTGGTTTTGGAGTGCGCGGCACTGAACAAGACCACGGCGGCAAACATCAGCAGAAATGCAAAACCAGGCCCCCAGCCCGGAGGCGCGTAAATCGCCACAGGTGGCGTTGTGCGCCAGCCGCCAATTATCATGACCAACGCGGCCAGGACTACCAGCGCAAACAGACCGCTGTAAGGTTTTTCTCCTATCGCCGCGATCGTCTTGCCGCGAACTCCCGGCAAGGCGGATGGCACGAAATGTATCGCGGACCAAACAACAATCCCGCTAATTAGCCATATCATCACTGTTGTCCTTGTTCTTATTCGAGGATACCGGCAACCTGCAGTATACAGACTCCACACTGGATGACGACACGGCCACCGGGCATCCCGGCTGCCCCAACAGGGGTGGTCGGAAGCACCGGACCTGCAATCTCAAACAGGGAAGAATCGAGTTCAGAATTAATCGGAGCTTCTCTAACTGGCGTTGGCGCCACGGATAAAAGTGAATCAACCACAGTCCATTTTACGGCTAAGAAAAAAACATGCCCCTGACCCACAGCGTTCGGTCAAGAGTGTCGACGTGCCGGCAATGTTTGAACAGCAATCACTGCGAAGAGCAGTGTACGGCGCACTGCTTGCGCTGCTTATTCTCAACGCAATGTGGGCCTACTCATCTTTGCTTTTCGATCGGTTTTACCCCTGGGGCTCGATCGTTCAGGGATTTCTGGTGGGCCGGGCTGTGCGCCACTTCGGTCGTGGAATTAACGGGCGATTCTCGCTGGTCGCCGCCGCCTTTGCACTGTTGGGTGCTTTCAGCGGCAGTTTCATCGCCTCATTGAACCTGACGGCCCGCGAGTTCAGCGTCGGTGCGCTATCGCTGATTCCGGAAATATCGTGGCATACCATTACGACGTTTCTCACTCGGGACTTTGGTGTGGTCGGCTTGATTTACGCGGTAACAGCCGCGTTGCTGGCGGCATTTTTTGCCAAACGGCGCCTGGATCAATATGAAGAAGTAGCGTTGCAAAAATTCAGGGACGCCCGGCAACATGATTAGAAAAATTCAAATCTACAGTGACTCAAAGTCCGGCAACAGCTACCAAATTCAATTGCTTCGTGCACACCAGGACATGTAGCGATGCAGGCGCCTCCCGCCGAATGAACATCTATGTTGCCAATCTGGCCTACAGTGTTGCCGAGGCTGATTTGCGAGCGGTCTTCGTCGCGTTCGGGACCGTGCAATCAGCTCGTATTGTTTACGATCATGATACAGGGCGATCACGCGGGTTCGGCTTTGTAGAGATGGCCGATCAGGATGCCGTGGCAGCGATTGCCGGGCTCAGCCAGGCAGAATTGCAGGGGCGTAAATTGCGGTTAGGCAAGGCCGAAAAAAAGAACCACCAACAGCTGTGACGTGACTTTTCCGTTGACGAGATGGGTGCGGCATCACGTCAACAACAGTCACACCGGCCCGCGCTGACTGTCAGCGATTCCGTGTTCGCGGCCCGCTTCTCAGGCGATCGACGCCGGTTGTGCGGTGGCACGGGCGGCAGGAATAGTGGCAAGCTGTGAGGCAACCAGGTCGTCAACCTCATGCAAGGTTTCGCTGTTGCTGACGAACAGCGGCGGATTGCGTCGCAACAGGCCCCAGTCTTCAGACTTCAGTACCCGCATAAGGTGGGTGAGGTTATTGCGAATAGCGTCGACATAGGGATTCTGCCCGTCAAAAAGCGTTTCGATGTAGCGATAGGCGCGGTTGAATTTCTTCTGCAGTCGGTCTCGTGACACCTGCTCGTAAAAAGACGGCGTCTTTTTCAGAAGATCGATCCCGGATTCGTATCGCACCGTGTATTGTCCGGGCCGGGCCTCTTCAATGGCTATGCCACCCAGTACGAATTCTTTATAAAGACGGTCCCGACATTTTTCGAGATAGCAGCGGTCCGCGAGTTGTGCGATCAGGTCGGCCGTTCCCAAAAAGTGACCGCAATTGGCATCGCGAGGATCATCGAGCTCAATGCTGTCGAGATCAACTTCGTAGCCAGTGAAATGCACGATCATGCTGCTGACCGCGACATCCCTGGTCAGGCCAATGTCCGGAAGGTAGCTGCGCAGGAAATCCGCACTTCGGGATACATGCTGCAGCGTGAAAACGGCACCGTTCTGAAAGTCTTTGTCGCGTATTGCATGGCGGATGTAACCGGAATCATGAAATAGCGAGGTGATGATGGTCATCTGTGCGCGCTGTGCTCCGAGCTGATCGTCCGTTTCCACGGTCTTTTCGTAACCCGCGATTAAGCGGGCCAGAGCCAGCGTCATGTCCAGCGTATGCTGCATGTCATGATAGGTCGTGTCGCAGCCAAGGTAGCCGGGATATCGACCGGTGAACAAACGTTCGAAGTCATAGAAAGCCAGCCACAACGCATCAAATGAAGCGCCCGGAAAGGCGTGGTCGAACAACTTGCGCACGGCATCGCGCACGGCGACCGGGCTGCTAACCTGAACAGTATTGGTAACGTCGAAATCGTTGCGTCGGTCCTGCGTCATAATGCGCTTCTTATTATTATTCTCGAACGTCGATGTGCCACCGCTCGCTTGAGCAGCCTGGCGCCAGCTGTCGTTAATCACATCGAGCCTGCATATTAGCCGATCCACCCGTTTTATCGGTATATCGGTTAGACATCATACACCGCACAACATTCCCAGCCTTATACCAATTCAACAATAAGTCCGGAGAAAAACCCTATTTGGAACAAGGTTCGCGCGTAATAGTGTGATCGGTGTCCGCCCGAATACGCGAACAGTGGCCGCTAAAGATCAAACTCAGCGACGACGGGTGTGTGATCAGACGGGCGTTCCCAGGTCCGCGGCTCACGGTCGATGTAGCACGCCGTACACTTCTTCGCCAGCGCGGTGCTGGCAAGAATAAGGTCGATACGCAGGCCGGCATTGCGGCGAAAACCAGCGGCACGGTAGTCCCACCAACTGAATTTCTTCTCTTCCTGTTCGAACTGACGAAAGACGTCGACCAGGCCCAGATTCATAATTTCTTCCAGAGCGCCTCGCTCTGCCGGGCTGCAAAGAATGCCATCTCCCCACTTCTCCGGATCATGCACATCACGGTCATCGGGAGCGATGTTGAAGTCACCCAGCACCACCAGGTGCTCGTGCGTGCCGAGTTCTGCCTGCAGAAAATCGCGCAGTGCGGAGAGCCAGCCGAGTTTGTAGACATACTTGTCGGAGTCAACGCTCTGGCCGTTCGGCACATAAAGATTGATGACGCGCACCCCCCCAATGGTGGTCGCCAGGATCCGTCGCTGTGGGTCATCAAAGCCCGGGAAGTCGGTGACCGGATCTGTGGGGGATTCCCGACAAGCCACCGCGACACCGTTATAGGTTTTCTGTCCGCTTGCCAGCGACTGGTAGCCACTCGCGGCGAAAGCCTCCGTATCGAAGGCATCCGTGACCTGCTTGATTTCCTGCAGAACCAGGACGTCCGGTGCCGCGCTGCCAAGCCACTCGAGCACGTGTGCCAGTCTCACATTGAGCGAGTTAACGTTCCAGGTTGCTACCTTCACGCGGCCTTGCCGATACCACTGTGGCGAAGCAGAGCGTCGAGTTGCGGTTTACGCCCCCGAAACGCGACGAAGGCTTCCATGATGTCGCGGCTGCCACCAATCTCGAGAATTTCTTTACGAAAGCGCGCGGCGGTTTTCGTATCGAACAAACCACTTTCCTCGAAAGCAGAGAAGGCATCTGCCGCAAGAACTTCGGCCCATTTGTAACTGTAGTAACCCGCCGCATAGCCGCCGGCAAATATGTGAGAAAAACTCATGGGAAAGCGGTTGTAGTCCGGGTGTTGAATCAAGGTGACGTCCTCTCGCACCAACTTCAAAACCTCAAGCGTCCGCGCCCCTTGTTTCGGGCAATATCCCGCGTGAATCCGAAAATCGAATAAGGCGAATTCCAACTGCCGAAACATGGCCAGAGCGGCACCACATTGTCGGCTCGCCAGAAGTCGTTCAAATATGTCTTCTGGCAGCGGCTCTCCGGTGTCGATGTGTCCGGAGGTTTTTCTGAGCACCTCGTAGCTCCACGCGAAATTCTCCATGAACTGGCTCGGCAACTCGACGGCATCCCAGGGCACGCCGTTGATGCCGGCAACACTCGGGTAATCCACTCGCGTCAACAGATGATGCAGCATGTGCCCAAACTCATGGAACAGAGTAATTACGTCAACGTGTGTCAGCAGCGAGATGCCGTTTTTGTCGGGCGGTTGGAAATTGCAGACCAGGTAGCCCACCGGGTCAACGATGTCACCCGCAAGATGCTTGCGGCCAATGCATTCGTCAATCCAGGCGCCGCCGCGTTTTCCACTGCGAGTGAACAGGTCAATGTAGAAACCGCCAATCGTCACACCGTCGCCATTGTGCACTTGATAATACTCGACCGTCTCATGCCAGCCATGGACGGTACTGACCTTTTCCAGGGTGACACCATAGAGCTGATTCGCCAATTCGAACAACCCTTCCTGCACTCGCCCGGATGGAAAATACTGACGTAACATCTCGTCAGACACCGAGAATCGTTCTCGCTTCAATATTTCCAGATAATAGCTGGTATCCCAGGGCTTGAGCGGTTCTTCGGCCAGGTTGCGCAGCGCGTCCAGCTCCGCTTCTGCGCCAGAACGAGTTTTTTCAACCAGGTCACCCAGGAACTCCAGCACCTCATCCGTTGTGGTCGCCATCTTGGTGGCCAGCGAATAGTCGGCGTAGTTTTCGAAGCCAACCAGCAACGCCAGCTTGTGGCGCAGTGCCAGTATGTTTTCAATATTCTCGCTGTTGTCCCAATCCGCTTTGTCGGCATGTTTCGATGCCCGCGTCGTCCAGGCTTTGTAAAACACGCGCCGCAACTCGCGATCGTCTGCATGGGTTACTACGGCATGGTAGGTCGGAAAATCGAGGTCGAGCCACCAACCGTCGTATTTGTTTTTGGTCGCATCCTGTTTCGCACGTGCGACGACCGAAGCCGGTAGACCCGCCAGCATCTGCTCATCGTCTACCGACAGGTGCCAGGCGTCGGTTGAGTCCTGCACATTCTGGTCAAACAAGGCCTGTGCCATGGCCAGCTTTTGTTTTGCATCACGAAACTCGGCCTTCTTTTCCGCCGGCAGGTCTACACCGGCCAGGCGAAAGTCGCGCAAGGCATTGTCGACGACGGCTCTTTTCGCCGACGGTGCGTCCGCCGGTAACGCGGCCGAAACACGTTCGAACGCCCGCTGCAATTTCTGGTTCTGTGACAATTGGGTGCCGTGCTCGGTCAATAGAGGCAGGCAGGTATTGTAGGCATCGCGCCAGCCAGAATCGTCGAGCACGCTTTGCAAATGACCGACCGGCGACCAGACTCTACCGAGTTCATGGTCCATCTCCTCAAGGGGTGCCACCAGCGAATTGAATTCGCTGGTATCGGGATCGTCGAGGAGTTTGGCGAGCTTTTGCTGGTGTGTTGCGATAAGCTTCCGCAGCGCCGGTTCCGCATGCTCGGGAGCGAAATCGGCGAAGCGAGGTAACGCGGATGTGTCCAATAGTGGGTTGGTCATTGCGTTGGCTGCCCTCCTTGCGCCGCGGGATGGTATCACAAAATACAGGTCTTTCGGACCAGATTCGGCAAGCAAAAACCCAGAGGATATGTTTTTGGCTCAGAATTTTGACCTGATCGTGATAGGTGGTGGAAGTGGTGGCCTGGCCCATGCTCAGCGTGCGGCCGAATACGGTGCGAACGCTGCTGTTATCGAAAACAAGCCACTGGGCGGTACCTGTGTAAACGTCGGTTGCGTGCCAAAAAAGATTATGTGGCATGCGGCAGGTCATATGCACCAGGCCAGACTGGCCGAAGATTATGGTTTCGAGTATTCGCTCAAAGGGCATGACTGGGCGGCATTGAAACAGCGCCGGGATGCTTATGTCGTGCGGCTGAACGGCATTTATGAGCGAAACCTCGACAAACGGGGCGTGACACTGATTCGAGGCAGTGGCCACCTGGTCGATCGCCATACGGTGCGAGTCGATAATCAGGATTACACAGCCGATCGTCTGGTCATCGCGACCGGCGGCCGGCCTATCGTGCCGCGCATCCACGGCGCCGAACTCGGCATTACTTCGGATGGATTTTTTGAGTTGGAGCATCGTCCGCAACGTGTTGCGCTTGTAGGCAGTGGATATATTGCGGTTGAATTTGCGGGCATGTTTGCCGCGCTGGGCTCCGACACGACGATCCTGGTGCGTAAGGACGGAGTGTTGCGTAATTTCGACGCGATGGTTCGGGAGGAATTGCAGCAGTCTTTTGTACAGGAAAATATTACGCTGCAGACCGGTGTCGTTCCGCATGCGCTGAAAAAATCAGGAGGCGAGCTTTTTCTTCAGTCTGAAGATGGCCGCGAATTCGGTCCTTTTGACAGCATTGTCTGGGCAGTGGGCCGGGCACCGAATACCGAAGACCTGAACGCCGAGGCGGCACTGCTGGAACTGGATGGTTACGGGTTTATTCCGGTGGACAAGTACCAGCAAACCAATGTGGAGAATATCTTCGCACTGGGCGATGTGACCGGTAAAGAGGCGTTAACCCCTGTGGCCATCGCGGCCGGTCGTCGACTGGCAGATCGGCTGTACGGCGGAATGACCGGGCGGCACCTGGAATATCATACGATCGCTTCCGTGGTTTTCAGTCATCCTCCAATAGGAACGGTCGGCTTAACGGAAGCAGCGGCGCGGGAGAAATACGGGGACGAAGTGAAGGTTTACTCGTCACGCTTCACGCCGATGGTGTACGCGCTCGGCACGCACAAAGTTCCGGCCGCCATGAAGCTGGTCACGGTTGGCACCGAGGAAAAAGTGGTCGGCTGTCATATCATCGGGGATGGTGCCGATGAAATGCTGCAGGGCTTTGCGGTAGCGATTCGCATGGGTGCTACCAAGCAAGAGTTTGATGATACGGTGGCGATTCATCCGACGGGTGCGGAAGAACTGGTCACTATGCGGTAATCGATAACTGCTTCAGAACAGGTTCCGTGTCAGGCCGCATTCCCCGCCATATATTGAATGACTCAGCGGCCTGCTCAACCAGCATGCCCCATCCCATCACCGATCGCGCCGCGCCGCGGTCTGCGGCCCAACGGCTAAACGGGGTTGGATTCAGACCGTAAGACAAGTCGTAGCATTGTGTCGCACCGCTTACCGCCGCCGCAGGATAGGGTGGCGTATCGCCTTTGAGGCCCGCCGAGGTCGCGTTGATCACCAGTTGGAATTGCGTGTGGCCGAGGTCGTCCTCGAAACGACAGGCGGAGACCGGGCCGTAGGAACCGAAATGCTCGGCGAGCCCCTGGGCCCTCGAGAGGGTGCGATTGGCGATGGTCAGGGAGGCTGGTTTGGCACCGAGCAAAGGCTGAACAATGCCGCGTGTCGCACCACCCGCGCCGAGAATCAAAATGTTGGCACCCTCAAGCTCAAGACCGAGGTTTTGTTGCAGGTCTCGCATCAGGCCGACACCATCGGTGTTGTCACCAAATATTGTGTCGTTGTCAAAGACCAGCGTGTTCACGGCGCCGGCACTGCGTGCACGATCGCTGAGCGTATCCGCCAGTTTGGCGGCTTCGCTTTTGTGCGGCACGGTGACATTGAGGCCTTTGCCACCCGTGCGCTGAAATTGCATGACCGCGCTCTCGAGTTTTTCAGGTGGCACCTGCAACAGTTCGTATTGCATGTTCTGCCGGGTCTGCAACGCGAACAGGCGATGAATCACGGGCGAGCGACTGTGTGACACGGGGTAACCCATCACGCCGTAGCGATCCACGCTGCTCACCATCCTTTGACTACTCCTGCATCCAGCGCGCCGCCTGCAGCGCAAAATAACTCAGTATTGCGTTGGCGCCGGCTCGCTTGATGGCCAGCAGTGATTCCAGCACCACGGCTTTCTCATCGAGCCAGCCCTTGCTTCCGGCCGCTCGCAGCATGGCATACTCACCACTAACCTGGTAGGCAAACGTCGGTACGGCAAACTGTTCACGAACCCGGCGAATGATATCGAGATAGGGCAGGGCCGGTTTTACCATGACGATGTCGGCGCCTTCTGCCAGGTCGAGCGCAATTTCCCGCAGTGCTTCATCAGTGTTGGCCGGGTTCATCTGGTAACTGTGTTTGTCACCGCCGGCCAGGTTGTCGGCCGAGCCTACCGCCTCGCGAAAGGGGCCGTAAAAGGAAGAGGCATACTTTGCGGCATACGCGAGGATCAGGGTGTTGTGCGCCTTCTCGGCTTCCAGTGCGGTGCGTATGGCGCCAATGCGTCCGTCCATCATATCCGAGGGTGCGACGATGTCGGCGCCGGCGGCCGCATGTGACAGCGCCTGACGAACCAGCATCGTCACGGTGACATCGTTGAGCACATAGCCCGCGTCATCAATGATGCCGTCCTGACCGTGGATCGTATACGGGTCCAGGGCGACGTCGGTGATCACCGTCAGCTCAGGGTATTCGCTTTTCAATGCCTTGATCGTGCGCTGCACGAGTCCGTCCGGGTTGTAGCACTCTGCGGCGTCGAGGCTCTTGCGATCGGCACTAACCACCGGAAACAGGGCCATGGCCGGAATCCCGAGTCCGACCGCCTCACCGGCCTCTTTTAGGATGCCGTCGATGCTGTGGCGCTGAATTCCGGGCATCGACTCGATGCTTTCCGCGCGGTCCTCACCCTCGAGGACGAAAACGGGGTAGATCAGATCGTCCGGCCGCAATGTCGTTTCGGCGACCAAACGGCGCAGAGACTCGCTCTTGCGCGTTCGACGCATGCGAATGGCAGGGAACTGTTGTGTACTGAAATCGTTCATAGTGTTCAATGTGGGCAGCAAAGCTTGGATTTTCGCTGTATTTCGGTAGGGTTTCCACGCCTGAATCACAAAAAGTCGAATATCAGGTAATAATTCTCCCAGAGGGTAGGTCTTCTCGTATGAACAACAGCTATGCGCAGGATGCGCGGACCGGGCGCTTTAACAGGCTGGTTGGCGTACTGCACAAGGACATGTACCGCTATGCGGCCTGGCTGAGCCGGGACCCGAGTATCGCGGAAGAGGTTGTACAGGAAGCGTTGATGCGAGCCTGGAAGTCACTGGACGCATTACGTGAGGACGAAGCCGCCAAGCAATGGCTGATGACGATAGTCCGTCGCGAGAATGCGCGATATTTCGAGAGAAAGCGACTCGAAACAGTGGACATCGACAGTTTGACGCCGGCACAAGCGGCCATGCTGGTCGAAGGAGACGACTCGCAGCTCAATGAGCTTCGAGAGGCGATCTACCGACTGGAAGATGATTATCGCGAGCCGCTGGTGCTGCAGGTTTTGATGGGACACAGCACCAAAGAGATCGCAGAATTGATGGGAATCAGGCCGGGAGCCGTGCTGACACGACTACACCGGGCACGCCACAAGCTAAAAGATGTGGTTAACGAGGCGGAGGGAGAATCTCCGCGAGAATGAATATGAACTGCAATGACTACAAAGAAGCAATAGCAGCAGACCCGTCGGAGGTTTTCGACGACGGTGTTGCGCACGCCTCTGACTGCGAGTCCTGCCGTTCGTATGGTGAGGAAATGCGCGCGCTGAACCAAAAGATCGCCCTGGCGCTGTCGATTGATGTGCCGGATCTCAAGCTGCCAGAGTTGCCGCCGATCGAAACCGATTCCAATGTGGTGAGCTTGTCGCTTGGCCGCAAGGCTCGTATGACGATGCCGTCGTGGGTCGGTCTCGCGGCAAGTTTCGCTATCGCGGCGGTCTTCGCGGCGCGAATTCTTGGCGGCGGCGCTGAGTACACGTCACTGGCGGAGGAGGTTGTCGCACACCTTGATCATGAGCCACAAGCCTTGCGCGTGCTGGCGACACCGGTATCCAGCCGAACATTGAATAATATCGTCAGTTCCAATGTGGCTGACCTCGGCGGTGTTGGTCTGATAACCTATGCCCGTACTTGTCTCATAAACGGCAAGCAGGTCCCACACCTGGTCATCCAGGGAGCGAAAGGACCGATTACACTGCTGCTGATGCCGGATGAGGAAATCGATGGGACGGTATCGTTGCAGGGCGAGGGTATAAAGGGCGTCATAGTACCCGTCGGTCATGGCAGCATTGCGATCATCGGCGATCGCGATGAAATGCTGGAAAATTATCAACAACAGGTCATTGATTCGGTAAGGTGGAGCACCTGATCGAAGCTTTGAATTTCACGCCTGGCAACAGGCAAATATAGATGCCCGGCATGGGCATGCAAACCAGAGGTAGGAGATAGAAATGTCTGATAAGCAAGTAGCAAAAGCAGTTGCAGTAGCGGTAGGTACCGCTCTCG
>CAYUOY010000034.1:0-1914 GCA_964446495.1 uncultured Woeseiaceae bacterium
TGACGGCGTCAACGACACCGATAGTCGTCCATTCGCACTGGATCGATTCCGTTATAACCCGTTAACCAATGACCAACTCGCTCGTGCGCAAGCCGATTTGTGGCGCCCGTACGAACGTTTCTCACTGGTCATGAACGGTCACCAGGAACTGGGTTGGGGAAATAACGAAGAGTTCTACTTCGAAGGTTACTATTTCAACCGAACCAACGATGTCATTGCTGCACGCGAGCAGATTTTCCCGGCACAACTGGGACAGGCTCCGTTAGTGGACTCGACCAACAACTTCGTCCTGATCGATCCGATTACGGGCACCAGCGCAACAGCTGGCGGTGCGGCGTCAACGCTGGCGAATGGCGGACAACAGCTATTTGTACAGAACCCGATGAACCCGTTCTCAACTGACGTTGCGCCAGTCATTACACTTGATGATATTCCGCAGACCTTTGATACGGAGTTGCAACAGGTTCGATTTGTTGGCGGCATCACGGGTGATCTGCCCTTTGCAGAAAGCTGGTCTTATGATGTGTCTGCAACTTATGACCGCAGTACGGGTCAGGTGACTCAGCCGATATTGCTGGAAAACCATTTGTTCTTTGCAACACAGAACATCGGTGTGGTCGGAGCGCAAGATACTTGCACAGGCGTAACCTGTGGAGCTGATCAGGTTGACGGAGATCTGCGTTTTCTTCTTGAAGAAGATACGGACATGGATTCGCCGACATTCGGGCAGGATATCGCTTCCGGCGCAATGGTTTACAGCGGCGCCGGTTCACAAGACGTAGTTTGCGATCCACGCTTCCTCTCTGGACAGGGTGGACTCATCACACCTCAGCCTTGTACGCCGGTTAACTTCTTCTCACCCAGCATTGCCGGTGACGGCGTTACGACTTCTGGCGTGTTTGGCAGTGATGCAGAGCGGGATTACCTCATCGCCAACAGAACCAACCGTACGGTCACCGAACAGGTCGTATTCCAGGCGTTCGTGACGGGTGATCTGTTTGATATTCGGGGAGGCGACACTGTCGCTACGGCAATCGGTATCGAATACCGCGAAGACAAAATCCAGTCGCAGAACAGCGCCGCTGGTGTTCTAGGCCTGAACGCGGCGGAGAATCCGCTGCAGGAAGGCGAGACTCGCGGTTCTCGTGACACGTTCGATGCCTATGCGGAAATCTCCGCGCCGATCATCGTTGATCGATCATGGGCGGAAGTGGTGCAACTTGATGCTGCTATACGTTTTACCGATGATCAAAACTTCGGTAATAAGACGGTCTACAAGATTGGCGGTTTGTGGAGAATTAACGAGAACATAGCGATTTCGTCCGCGTTCAATACTTCATTCCGCGCCCCCAACCTCAGGGAGCAATTCCTTGCAGACCAGGCTGGCGCTTTGCCGGGCAACTCAGACCCTTGTCACTCGAATAACATTGAGTTTGCAACACCGGGTCCTAATCTGGATCGCTTACTGGCCAACTGTGCACTCAGTGGCGCAGACGTCAATCTGCTGGGTTCCGCGTTTACGGTCGCCATTCCGACCTCTACGGGTGGTGCAGCAGGTCTGAACCCGGAAACGTCTGACTCATGGACAACGACGTTGACTTTGAACCAGCCCTTCACTGACCGGTTCGATTTTGATATCGCTGCAACGTATTTCAGCATTGAGATTGAGGATACCGTTCGCGCTTTGGATCCTGCCACCATCGTTTCTCGTTGCTTCAATGATGAGGCGAATCTGGCCAGCCCATTCTGTGAGCGAGTTTCCCGCGACCGACCGAATACAACGCCGTTGAATAACTTCATCAGCTTTGTACGTGCCGGTTTCGTTAACACGGGGCAGGAAACCGCCAAGGGCGTTGATTTATCGACGCGATTCGCGATCGATTTCGATTCCTGGGATCTCAACTGGAATACGTC
>CAYUOY010000034.1:2014-19176 GCA_964446495.1 uncultured Woeseiaceae bacterium
AGCGTAGGTCCGACGCGTACGATCACGGAAGCCGCTGGCCAGTGGCAGCATGATCTGGGTCTTACGTATAACTTCGAGCGAGGTTCGCTTACAGTCGGAGTCAACAATCTGCTTGACGAAGAACCACCGTTGATTGGACAGGGCGCAGGTCCTAACCGTAACAACGCAGTTGCTTCGGGACGCTATGACCTGATCGGGCGTTCTTACTTCGCCAACTTCAACTGGAGCTTCTGATTTTAGATCCTTCAAGTGAAAGCAACACAAACCGGGGCCTTTGGGCCCCGGTTTTTTTTCGGGTGAAAGAAATGGAGTGCCCGAGGCACGGGTTGCCTGATAAAATACTCAGAATTCCAGATACACAATAGGGGCCGAGAATGTTCGCGATCTTTAGGAAAATGTCGATAGCGTTGCTTTTTATACTTGCCGGCGCGGCGGTTTCGGTAGCGGCGCAAGATGAAAATGTCAGGACCTTGAAAGACCGGCTGCTCGATTGCAATGGCATCACGGACCGATTGGAAGAGCTGGCGTGCTATGACGCCATCGTCGACTCCCTGGACGAGAGCGCGGCGGAAGAAGCGACGGAGACTGAATCAACCGTGGCGGTACAAGCCGAACCGGCCGTTAGTCCGGCCGCCGTTATCGTACCAGTCGTTGTTGCCACGGAGTCTGTCGCAGCGACTGCCTCGTCGACTCCTGCTATTAGTCCGTCAGAGACCGCGGCCGCCTCATCGGTACCTGCGGCGGTTAGCCGCAGTACAGTCGAGCCACGACCTGCTGCGGAAACGGTGGTTGCAGAAGCTGCAAACGCCACAAAAGATGACACCGAATCAACAATGACCCGGAAAGCACCGAAATTCGAGTCGTTTGAGGCGACTATTGTGGATGTATGGCGTACCGCCGACGATCGATTTGCGGTCAAGCTGGACAACGGCCAGACCTGGCGAGAAACAGCCGGCAGCCGGATCACTATTCCGAAAAAGGGCTGGACCGTAGAAGTAAGGAAAGCCAATTTTGGTGGCTACCGAATGAAAATCGAAAACAGAAAAAGACTCGCCTCGGTAAAACTTCAAAACCAGGCGACCTGACGCCCGACCCCGCGAATTCGAACTCCCGCACCACAATTACGTCTTCAGAATGAATCACGGGTTCCCTGGCCAACAGGCCTGTTGTCCCGGCGCATCGGTTGGCGTTCCCAGTAGGTGAGTGAGCGCCACAGCCACTCCAACGGTCCAAACCGATAACGCTCGAGCCAGATCGGACTGATGTAGAGCTGCAGTCCAATGACGGCCACAACAAAGACCATTTGGCCCAGGCGCGGAATTTCGCCGTACAGGCCAAGGCCGTAACCATAGAAAACCGTCGTCAGTATCAGGGAATGCAGCAGATAATTGCTCAGGGCCATTCGGCCTACGGCGGAAAAACGATGCTGTAGCTTCACACAAATGTCGGATTTGACGAGCAACATGACTGCCCCAATGTGCCCCATGGCGACGATGACACTGCCGATGTAGTTCGGGATCATTCCGACGCGGAATAAATGCAGGCTGTCGAACTCATGCGCATACAGGTTGAATGCACTGTAGACGGCGAGCGGCAGCCCCAGACCATAACCCAGCAACATCATTTTCTTATAGAATGAGACGCTACGTTCAGCCGATAGAATGCCGAGCTTCATCATCGCCATTCCGACCAGCATCAGTCCACCCACGCGCCAGATAATAAAAGCGAATGTATTTTGAATCTGGAAGGCCAGGACCAGCGGTGCCCGGTGTTTCACAATACTCACATAGTCACCGCGGTAGGCATCCAGATCATCGGCCAGATCCTGATCGGTTGGTGCCATGAGTGGCCGCATGGCGTCCCATTGTTCCTTTATTTCTGCCTGTTTTTCCGTGAGTGCCTCATCTGCTGCAACGAGCTCCCGAATCTCAACCATCTGGAGTTTCATCTCGTCAATGAAAAGTGAGCCGCCGAAACTGAAAAGCAACGCGACCGGCAACATACAGACGCCGATGATAATGAGCGTCCTTGCTTTCAGCTTTCTGAACAAATAGATGAACATGCCCATTAGTGCGTAATGGAAAAGAATGTCGCCGAACCAGAGCAGGTAGCCGTGCAGGATGCCGATTAACATCAACCAGAGTTGTCGTCGGTAGTAGATGCGGCCGAACTTCGCGTGTGCGACTTCGGCACGCTGCCACATGAGAATCATTCCGCCACCAAAGAGCAGCGAAAAAACTGTCATGAATTTCATGTCAAAAAATATGTGGGTAAAAAACCAGGTGCCAAGGTTGTACCATTCGCCGCCACCGAGCGCCAAGGGGTCGTTGTAGGCGATAAACGGCATTGCGAACCCGTAAACGTTCATGGCCAGAATGCCGAGCACAGCGACGCCGCGGAGCGTGTCAATCGCGGTGATTCTCTCGGCGGCCGCAACGGGTTGCGCTGCGCCCACTTTCGGTTCATCGGGCGTTGGGGTCATCGAATTCTCTCCGGTACGCGGCTAAGCGCAAATTGTGGTCTTACAACGACGTTACCCGCAACGTTAATCATCAAGAACGATAGACACCCGACGATTGTGCTTGCCTTTTTTCTCGACCTTGCCGAGTCGCACGGCACCCACTTCGGCTGTAGATTTTAAATGAGTCCCGCCGCAGGGCTGAAGATCCACACCTTCGATCTCCAGTAATCTTACCTTTCCCGCGCCTTTTGGCGGTTGCACCGACATAGTCCTGACCAGTTCCGGTTTTGCGGCCAGCTCTTCATCTGTAATCCAGCGACAGGTGATAGGGTGGCTATCAGCAACCAGCGTCTTCAAGGCGGCATTAACCAATTCCTTGTCGACCGGCTCAACCATATCGAAATCCAGCCGGCTCTTCGCCGCTCCGATGCTGCCGCCGGTAACCCCGTACTGCAGCACTGAACCGAGCAGATGTAGCGCAGTATGCATGCGCATGTGCTGATACCGACGTTCCCAGTCCAACGCAATATTCACGGCCGTTCCAGCGCCGGGGAACGGATCGCCATCAGCCACCAGGTGCAATATCTCTCCATCGTCGCCATAGCGGGTATCAATGATGGTAGCGCTGCCACCCTCCCAGCTGATGCGGCCGGTATCGCCCGGCTGGCCGCCGCCCATTGGATAGAAGATGGTGCGGTCGAGAACGACGGCACCGTCTTTGGTGGCCGTCACAGTGGCATCACATTCACGCAAATAGGAATCGTCTCTGAATAATATCTCGGTCATCGCTGCCCATCCTTCTGCTGTTTGTTACGGCGGTCAATAATTTGTTCCCGCAATGTACATCTCCTGTCAGGTTGAGGGAAATATCTGGCTGACAGTGTGCGTCGATCCTGCCATTATTCCCGTACTGGCAGCAATGTTGGCTCGCCATTAATTCCGGTACTAACGAACCGCTATGACGAATTCACGAATGGCTTGGCAAAAAATTCATCCGCACGGGCGACGATTCGTCAAGATGCAGGGCTTACGAAATCATTTCGTGATTGTTGATGGTCGCGATCAGGCGTACCAACCTGAGCACGACGACATAGTCAATATCTGTGATCCGCAGGCTGGCGTGGGGGGTGACCAACTGGTGATTATCGAATCACCTTCAGCCGATGGTGCAGTGTCTGGTGCCTATGCTTTCATGCGACTCCTGAACGTCGATGGACGAGAGGTGGAGGCCTGTGGGAATGCAACGCGCTGTGTGGCGAGACTCTTGATGGAGGAATCCGGTGTTGATGAGATCACGATAGAAACGCGAGCCGGCATACTCGAGTGTCGGCGTGATGGTGACCGGCAGGTTAGCTGCGTTATGGGCGCGGTCAATATGGATTGGCGGAAAATCCCGCTGTCTTCAGAGCAGGATACATTGCACCTCGAACTGGAATCCGGGGTGCTGAAAGATCCGGTTGCGTTAAGCATCGGCAATCCGCACGTCGTTTTTTTCGTCGACGATCTCGATAGTGTTGACCTGGAACGGCTGGCGCCCCCCATTCAGAAAAACCCGCTTTTTCCGAACGAAGTAAATGTCGGATTGGCGCAGATGATCGATGCAGAGAATATGCGCCTGGTGGTCTATGAAAGAGGTGCGGGCCTGACAACGGCCTGTGGCAGTGGTGCCTGCGTGGCGGTTTTCGCGGCCATCGCCCGGGGCTTGACCAAGGTACGAAGAATGAACGTCCTGATGCCAGCCGGCAGGGTGAATATTGAAATACGTCCGGACGAAACAGCGGTTATGACAGGCCCGGCGGAATTCTGCTTTTCGGGATTTCTGCCGGTAACGGGTCGATGCTGAGGCGGCAAAATAGCGGCCCTGGCGGATCCGGTCGATTTTATTTTTCGTGGCGAACGTTCGGAGCATGACGGCGCCGGACGAGCAAAACAAAAGGGGATATCGGAAATGCGTAAACTTCTATCGACGGCAGTTATCGGTCTTATCGGCATGCTGACCGCTTGTTCAACTGACCATGGAGACGATATTGACGTGTTGCTTGCGGCCTATCAGGGGGCTTCCGTTCCAGGTGCTGCATTGCGAATCATTAAGAATGGCGAACCTGTTCTGACTCGTAGCTTTGGCGCGGCAGAGGTGGACGGAGAGGTGCCCGTCACTGCCGCCACAAATTTTCGCCTTGCCTCCGTTACCAAGCAGTTCACGGCGACCGCGATTCTACTGCTGGTGGAGGATGGTTTGCTTGAGCTTGATACTACATTGCCGCAAATCTTCGATGACTTTCCCGCTTACGCTGACAACATCACCGTAAGACTGGTCTTGCAACATCGTTCTGGTCTGCTCGATTACGAATCGATCATGCCGGAGGACGTGACCGAGCAGGTACACGACGATGATGTGCTGCAAATGATGATCGATGCCGATCATACCTATTTTACACCGGGCTCCGAATATCGTTACAGCAATTCGGGGTACGCCGTGCTGGCGATGATCGTGGCGAAACTGTCGGGAGAATCCTTCGCCTCATTTTTGAAGGAGAGAATATTCGTACCTATTGGCATGAACAATACAGTCGCGTTCGAGGAAGGAATTTCCAGCGTTCCGACGCGGGCGTATGGATATACAGTGAAGGCAGATGCAGTCGAATTCACCGATCAGAGTCCATACAGTGCGGTTCTTGGCGATGGTGGAGTTTATACCTCGCTCAATGATCTCTATCTATGGGATCAGTCGCAATACACGAATGAATTGTTATCTGCCGAGAGCAAGGCATTGATGCAAACGCCGGCATTGGAGAGCTACGGTTTCGGTCTGCGCATCGATGAATACAAGGGGTATCGGCGCTATCACCACTCCGGTAGCACCAGCGGATTTCGCAATTTCATGATGCGGTTTCCTGATCTGGAGCTAACTATAATACTGCTTACCAATCGGGCTGAGCCGGATGTGACGTCTCTTGCGGAGAAGATAGCGGATCTGTACTTGCCTTAGCGCAGTCACGCATCAGGTCGCACCCCTGCGAAGTTGCGAGCACGAAACAGCGCCTGACATCCGACGACCACTGAACGAGGACCTCAGCCGAGCAAACCGAGCGCGAGAAATCCCACTGTTGCAACGGCCGCCGCCAGCAACGCATACGGCAACTGCGTACGCACATGATCGATGTGATCGGTAGCCGAAGCCATCGACGCGACGACTGTCGTATCGCTGATGGGGGATGCATGATCACCAAAAATCGCACCCGAGATGGCCGCTCCCAACAACAACGGAACCGACAAGCCCAGCGATACCGCGATCGGAATGGCAATCGGAATCATGATTGCAAACGTTCCCCAACTCGAACCGACCGAGAACGCGATGAATGCGGAGACCAGGAACAGCAGCGGAGCAAGCAGGAATGCCGGTACGGTCGCACCCGCTACGCCGGCGATATAAGGGCCGGTTCCAAGCAGGCGAGCAACATCACCCAACGCCAGTGCAAGCAACAAGATGACCGCAATCGGCAATAAATCACCGGCGCCTTTCATGAACATCTGCATCAACTCATTGATCGAGCTCTTGCCATTGCCAAGCATCATGGCCCAGGCAACCACGATGGCGATACTGACGGACCACAAAATAGCGGTCGAACCCGAACCCTGAATCAGGTCGCCGTCGCCTGTGATGTAAAGCCCGACGGGCATGGTCAATATCATGGTCAGAATGGGCAAAACCATATAGACGGCCGATGGAATATCTTCAGGGCGCTCACCTTCCGGGGCCCGTTCATCCGAGGTGTCCATCAGGGGCGTCGCACCGGGCCACAATAGTTGACCACCCCGGGTCCGTTCTTCGGCCGCTTTCATCGGACCGATATTGAAATCCTTCCAGATAACGATGCCAGCAAGAATGATGGCGGCAAACGCATAAAGGTTGTAGGGAATGGAGGCGATGAAGGTTTCGAGCGGATTTTCTACTCCGGTTGACGCGACCAGCCCAATAATGACGGCGCCCCATGCATTGAGCGGAATCATGGCGCAGACTGGCGCGGAGGTAGCGTCGATCAGATAGGCAAGCTTCTCGCGGGACACTTTATATCGATCGAATAGCGGCCGGCTGACCGAGCCTGCGACGAGTAAGGTAATGTTGGATTCGACAAAAATAACAATGCCGACAAGCCAGGCAAGTACCTGTGCCCGCACACCGGTGTGGACCCAGCGTCTCGTTTCGAGGAAGTGGACAAAGCCTCGTACGCCACCGGAATGCTCGATCGTCGCGATGAGGGACCCAATGAGCAACGTAAAAATCAGGACGCGTGCGTCACCAGGGTCACCCATAACGTCGATGATCCCATCCAGGCTCGCGGCGGCCCCTGCAATCGGATTGAACCCGCTCAGCAGCGTAAACCCCATCCAGATTCCGGCAAACAGAGACAGCATGACCTGCTTGCTCCAGATGGCCAGAATAATGGCGATGACCGGAGGCAAAATCGACAGCCAGCTTGGATCACTCATGTTTCTTCTTCTTGTTGCGGTGACAGAGGCCACCATAGCGTTAAATTGAGCGGCTGACGAATCCCAGCGCCTACCGCTTGTGGCCGTCCATGAAGCCCTCCAGGAAGGAGGACAGGTTGGTTCCCAATTCATCGGCCAGATAGCCGCCTTCCTGCACGATAACCGTAGGCAAAGACATCTCCCCAATTTGATGGCCGATGCGGCCGAAGCCCACAGTACTGATCGCCAGGCCTTGCAATGGGTCGCCTTCATAGGCATCGAGCCCCAGCGCAACCACGAGGGCATCCGGAGAAAAGCGGTCGATCGAGTCGATGGCGGCGGCAAGTGTCTGCAGATAAACATCGTCGCTGGTGCCGCGGGCAAGCGGAATATTAAGATTGAAGCCACCCCCGTCACCTGTGCCTCGTTCGTCGGCATGACCCCAGAAGAATGGATAAAACCTGACGGGATCGGCGTGGATGGAGACCGTCAGGACATCGGCCCGGTCGTAAAAAATATCTTGCGTCCCGTTGCCATGATGTACGTCGATATCGAGAATGGCGACGCGCTGGTATGACTGTCGCAAGACGGTTGCCGCTATGGCGGTATTACCCAGATAACAAAACCCCGCTGCGTAGTCCCTGGCAGCGTGGTGTCCTGGCGGGCGGGAGAGAGCGTAGCAGACGCTTTCACCGCCCAGTACCTGGTGCGCGGCATGCGCCGCCGTGTGTGCACTCCATAACGCACCGTTCCAGGTGTCGGCGCCGATAGGACACGATAAGTCAGCATGATGGAAGCCGGCCTGGCCCTCGGCCGAGGCGGGATAACCGCAATCGCGACGGTCCGGATGAACGCCGGGAATGACTTCTTGTGTCGCGTCTTTGATCCGCGACCAGCGGGTGAAGATGTTCTCGAAATAGTGCAGGTAGCGTGGCGTGTGGACTGCCTGGATGTATTCGAGCTGGTAGTCGACTGGTTCTTCCGCGATGAGTCCGGATCGCTGCGCAGCGGCAAACAATCGCTCCGCTCGCTCCGGAACTTCGGGGTGCGGATGCAGGTTGCCAGCTACAAAGAACGATTGCGGATCATGTTTTTTTTGCGCTGGCGAGAAAATGACTTTCACTGGTAGTTCTCCTCGCATTTGGGATCGCGCATCAGGTTGCGCTCCTACAACTTTTCTGTTGGACCTGCTGTAGGAGCGCAACCTGATGCGCGACCCCCCAAAATCAAAAAACGCGCCTGATCAGACTATCCCACCGCCAAATCAAGAAACTCCTTGCCCCCGATATGAAAAGTATCCTCCTCGTCCCGGTGGTGCATGCCAATATGTTCGTAGAACCGACTGGCCGCGGTGTTGTCATGATCAACGGCCAAGCGAAGGTGGCTCGCGTGTCTTTTTTGGCCACGCTTCGCTGTTGCTTGCAGAAGTCGTCGGCCAAGACCTGTCCCTCTGAGTTCTTCACTGACATAGAGGTCCTGTACATAAATTCCGGGTTCGCCAAGCCAGGTCGAAAATGTAAAAAAGTAAAGGCAAAGTCCAACCGCCTGATCACTTTTCTCCGCAATCAGCGCTTCGAAAAAATTACGCTCTCCAAAACCGAACTTCAGAAAGTCAGACGGATTGCTGACGGCTCTCATCTCCGCATTCGTAGCTCGGGCTAGTGCCACAATCATCTGATGAATGACATTAACATCCTGTGGACCAGCCATACGCAAGGAAATTTTCGTGCGCTCCGCCATTCAGAACTCGACCTTATCCACACCCGGTGGACCCGCTCTGTGCAAGGAAGTGTTTGCATCGTTCATCATTCAGAAATTGACCTTATCGGCACCTTTGAGCCCAAGCATATCGCGTGCCTCGTCGGGCGTTGCAATTTCGTGGCCCAATTCTTCGAGGATTCGACGAATCTTGCTGACCTGCTCGGCGTTGTTCGCTGCCAGCTTGTTCGGTCCGATTAGCAGGCTGTCCTCAAGTCCGACGCGAACGTTGCCGCCCATAATGGCACCCATCGTCGCCAGCGATATTTGGGCGCGTCCGGCCGCGAGAACGGAAAATCGGTACTCGTCGCCCAGCAGGCGATCGGCGGTCGATCGCATAT
This sequence comes from uncultured Woeseiaceae bacterium, assembly GCA_964446495.1. GTDB lineage: Bacteria > Pseudomonadota > Gammaproteobacteria > Steroidobacterales > Woeseiaceae > JAADHU01. Next base: position 11,045 of record CAYUOY010000034.1, read on the forward strand.
GCATGAGTTGCTCCGGTGCCGCGTCGATGCCACCGAGGACTCCGAGAACAAACTGGACGAACAACGGTTTTTTGACCAGACCTTCGCGAAGGTAGAAAGCCAGCGTCTGGATATGACCCACGTCGTAACATTCGAATTCGAACCGCGTGCCGAACTGATCGCCAAGCTGGTGAAAGACCTGCTCGATATCCGCAAACGTATTCTTGAAAACCACGTCACGCGTCGCTTCAAGGAGCGCAGGCTCCCATTCGTGTTTCCAGTCGTCGTAGCGTCGGGCCAACGGGAACAGGCCGAAGTTCATCGAGCCCATGTTCAGTGAACACATTTCAGGTTCCGCCAGAACCGGGGCGGCCAGCCGTTCCTCCAGTGTCATCAGAGAACTGCCGCCGGTGGTGATATTGATCACGGCGTCGCATTGCTCTTTTATACGCGGCAGGAATTGCATGAAGACATCGGGATCTGCCGTCGGTTGGCCGGTGACCGGGTTTCGAGCGTGCAAATGCAAAATGGCGGCACCAGCGGCGGCGGCTTCCAGAGATTGCTCGATGATCTCCTCTGGCGTGATCGGCAGGTGGTCGCTCATGGTCGGTGTGTGGATGGAGCCTGTGACGGCGCAGGTAATGATGACCTTGTTTTGCACGTGTGAAGTCTTATTCATAGTCCGGGCTAGGTCGGCTCCACCGCATAGTCGGCGCCATAGAATTTGCTGGTACTTCGCGTGTGGAAGGTGATGGCTTTGACCGGTTCATAATTTGGCTTGCCGAGTCCCGGCAACGTCTGGAGTATCTCATCCTCCCAGACGTACACCGCCATCGGGAAAGAAATCCGCGCATCCGATGTCTGCGAGCCGTCAAGCGGCTTGCCAACCCGATGCGAGGTTGATGGCAGGCGATCATTGCTGATGCGCTGCATGTAATCACCGGTATTGATAATGATGGAGCCCTTGGGTGCATCCAGGCGGACCCATTTGCCGCTGCGCTGATTCCAGACCTGCAGGCCGCTCTCATTCGGTGCCGGCAGTATGGTGAAAAGATCGACGTCCTCGTGACCGAGCAAACGACCAGCACCGGTGGCGTCTTCGCGCGCATCCATTGGCGGGTAATAATTCAGGCGCATGCCGAAATTCGTCTGTTCGAGTTTCTGGTCGTATAAGTGCGGATCGCAACCCAGGCCCTGAAACATGGCTTGCGTGATCGGCTTGAATAACTTTTCGTGCGCGAGAGCCAGGCGCCTGAGTACGGGTTCGTATTTGGCGTCCGGCCAGAAGTCGGCAGGGACAAATGGTGTCGTGCGGGATTGCGGTATATCAAACGCCCGCCGGCACCAGACCCAGCCTTCAACCAGGTCGGGATGAATGTCACTGGTTTCCTTGATGGGGAAATAGCCCTGGCTGACCGAGCCATGGCGTTTGGCGCGAAATCGCATTTTGTCCGTGAGGGCGGTCGTCGTGAACAACTCCTCTACTTGCTCGTGCATTTGGTCGTAAATCGAGGTATCGACACCATGCCCGGTAATGATCGAAAAACCGATTTCCTGGACGGCGGCGCCGAATTCTTCCGCGAACCGTGCTTTGTCCTTTTCGTTGCCATGCAGGTACGGCCCTATATCAAATGTGCATATCTCAAAGTCGTCATCGAACTCGTCGGTCGCGCTCTCGGCAAGTCTGTAGGTATGCGCCTTGGTCACCTGGTCGTAACGGGTGAAGTCCTGATTGTTTGCATTGATATCGTGTGAGGGCATGAGTTCCGCTCCATTCAGTGAAAGAGCCTGTTTTCTGGTCAGGATAACTCTGATTATAGACCTGCGGTGACTAATCTTTGCTTCCGGTCCCATTTTGGTCCGTATCGTGTGCTGTCCTGCGTAACAATGATTTGTGCAGGACAGCATGCTTGGGTACTCTCACCTTTCTGATTCATAAATTTTGAGAGTGGGGATAAGTAATGCGGTTAAAAACAACAGGGGCGGTTTTTGCGTTGGTGGTAACGCTTGGTTTGTCAGCGCAAGTTATGGCAGATACAACGGCGGAAGATGCGATGAAATATCGCCAGGCCATCATGACCGCTTTGCGCGGCCATATCGGTGCGGCGTCTATGACAGTTCGTGGGCTGGTCGATGACAATGGGCAGCTTGCCGGGCATGCTGCCGGGCTGGTTAGTGGTACATCAGAATTACACAACATTTTTCAGGAAGGGTCGGCGGTAAACGACTCCGAGGCATTGCCCGCTATTTGGGACGAGCCTGAGAAATTTTCGGCTGCGATCAAGAATTCCCAGGAAGCCACAGTTGCGTTCCAGAAGGCGGTTGCGGGCGGTGATGGTGAAGCCATTGGCGCAGCCTTTCGCACGATGGGCAAGGCGTGTGGCGGGTGTCATGATGATTTTCGCTTAGATGATGACTAGCATGAGTTCCAGGGTGGTCGTATTCGCGGCCACCCTGTTTCTTGCTGGTTCAGTTGCAGCAGAAGAATCCGCCGTTACACGGGGCGAGTACCTGGCACATGCCGGCGGTTGTATTACCTGCCACACGGCAGACGAAGAAAATGCAGTTCCACTTGCCGGTGGTCGGGCGCTGGCATCACCATTCGGCACGTTCTATTCACCCAACATCACGTCGGATACGGAAACTGGCATAGGTAACTGGTCCGACGACGACTTTGTTACCGCACTCTGGGAGGGATTGAGTCCAGAGGGAGAGCACTATTTTCCGGCGTTCCCGTTTACCTCGTATACCGGCATCTCCCGTTCCGATCTGCTGGCGATCAAGGCCTATTTGTTCAGCATTGATCCGGTCAGCAAACCAAGGCTCGAACACGACCTGCCGTTTTACATGTCGACACGTCTGGCAGCGGGTTCCTGGAAGCTCATGTATTTCAACGCGGGCCGATTTTCACCGGATCCCGAACAAAGCGACGCCTGGAATCGTGGCGCTTATCTGGTACGTCATCTTGGCCATTGCGGCGAGTGTCATACGCCCAGAGGGCGGTTAGGCGCCATGCTGGAGGACGAGGAGCTGGCGGGCAATCCCGACTTTTCCGAAGACTCAAGTGTACCGAACATCACACCGGACAAAGAGCACGGAATCGGGCGCTGGTCGGCGAGTGATATCGAGTATTTTCTGGACATCGGCATGTTGCCCGACGGTGATTTTGCCGGGGGTGAAATGGGGGCCGTGATCAAGGACAGTACGAGTCGCCTGACGCGCGAGGACCGTCTGGCTATCGCGACGTATATCAAATCTTTGCCCGCTCTTTAGACAGAGAAACCGATTGTGTGTGAGATCGCGATCCTGCTGTAGCGTCGACAAAAAATCTCGGTCGCGTGGCCTGAAACGCGACCGCCACTCACTCAGTAAGCCGCAACCCCGCCATCTTCCGCGCGTGAGTCTGCAGCCCCCGAGAGCACGCCCGTCTCCGGATCGCGGTAAACACCCATAGCCGTTCCGATACCTCGAGTTTCGGTCACCGTGTGACCGAACTCCTCATACATGCGTCTGGAATCGGCTGAAATGCCAAGCCGCTCCATGCGAGTTTGATCCGGCAGCCATTGATGATGTATGCGTGGTGCTTCGATTGATTCGGCAATGGTCATGCCGTGATCGACGACGTTCAAAATCGTTTGCATCGTGGTGTTGATGATGGTCTTGCCACCCGGACTGCCCGTCGCAAACAACGGCACACCGTCTTTCGCGACGATAGCTGGGGTCATGCTGGAGAGCATGCGCTGTTGGGGGCGAATCAGGTTGGCCTCGGTACCAATTCGTCCGTTGATGTCGGTCACGCCAGGTTGGGCATTAAAATCACCCATTTCATTGTTGAGCAGAAAGCCGGCACCCTCTACCACGATATGTGAGCCGTAGCCCCATTCCAGCGTATAAGTCATTGACACCATGTTGCCGTCTTTGTCGACCACCGAGAAATGAGTGGTGTCCTTGCTTTCATATCGTTCCGCGAACAAAGCCGGATCGCTCTCGGATTTACGGCTCAGATCGATGCTGCCACGCAAATCGGCGGCATGTTCCTTCGACGTAAGCCGGTCCAGCGGCATATTTTCATTGAAATCCGGATCGCCAAGATAGTTGGCGCGATCCGCATAGGCCCGTCGCATTGATTCTGTGAGGAGGTGCATATAGAGCGCCGAGTTAAGGCCAATCTCTGCCAGGTCGAATCCTTCCAGAATGTTGAGCATCTCGACCAGGATGACTCCACCTGAACTCGGTGGTGGCATGCTGATGATTTCATAGTCCCGGTAGGTGCCGCGAATGGGCTCGCGCTCGATCGCTTCGTATTTCTGCAAGTCTTCGAGCGTTATGATGCCACCGTTTGCGGACATAAAGTCGGCGATCAACTGCGCTGTCCTACCAGCGTAAAAGCCATCACGGCCATTTTTCTGGATTCGCTCCAGCGTATCGGCGAGGTCCGCCTGAATCCAGAGATCGTCGGGGTCGTAGTTCGAGCCGTCGGCCTTGAGAAACTTCTTTTTCGAGCTCGGATACGGCTCGAACCGTGGCATATGTCGCACGAAGTCGTCGCGTAGCTTCCAGCTAATCGGCATTCCTTCTCGTGCCAGCCTAATGGCCGGCGCTACGAGGTCGGCCCACGGCAACGAGCCCAGGCGCTTGTGAGCAAGTTCAAGTCCGGCAACTGTGCCCGGCACGCCGACCGCGAGAATGCCCACGTGATTGGAGTTATCGCGAATATTTCCCTCGTCATCGAGGTACAGATCTTTTGTCGCGGCCAAAGGCGCCTTTTCCCGAAAGTCAAAAGTCGTCGCTTCACCGTCGGCCCCGTGATAGACAAGAAATCCACCGCCGCCTATATTGCCGGCTGTCGGCCAGGTGACAGCCATGGCAAGCGCCGTAGCGACCGCTGCATCAACCGCATTGCCGCCATCCTTCAATATCTGCACACCGACGGCAGAAGCGATCGCCGATGAAGAAGCAACAATTCCATTGTTGCCACGTACCGCAACACGACCAACGGCCGATGCGCCAATGGATCCAAACAAAAGCAACGCGCCAAACGCGGTTACGAAGAAAACTCTAAGTCGGGTCGTGAGCATGGGGACTTCCTGATACGGTGGCACGGTGATTTCCGTTGCCGGTCATGGGTGGATTCGATAAGGTCGAACATTCTACAGCACCGGTACCACGTGTCGCGACAGTGATGTCGCGTAGCGAAACAGCCGCCGGGCCTGGTGGCAGAGGGACCAATGAAAACGAATCGGCTTTACTGGGTGAGCATCTCGTTGTTCTTGCCGGCAAGCAACGCTTTCGCCGATGCAGTCCGATACACGCCAGACCGATGGCATACCCGCATCTGTTTTGCCGTGCCGGAGCGGATGCCGGGGTCTGATGCCAGGTTGCGAATAGAAACGGAAGCGTTTGAGGGCGAGAGATTCCATACTGTTCAGAATGAGCAGGCGCCAATGACATGGTAGAACCAGGACTCACCTCACTAATTCCTGTTCTGGTGACATTGGCGGTCGCGCTTACGGCGCGCAATGTTCTGGTGGGCCTGTTTTCCGGTGTGTTCGTCGGTGTCCTGATGCTGAGTGACGCATCGCCCTTGCGCTTTTTCCCCTCCGTCGTAAAAGACTACCTCGTCCCTGAAGTGGCCGATAGTTACAACGCGAGTGTCCTCGTACTGCTCGCCTTTATCGGTGGCTTCGTCAAACTCATTGAATCTTCCGGAGGCGGTGCGGCTTTCGCGCGCATCGCGACTCGCTGGGTCGCCGGCACAGCACGTGCACAAATTGGCGCCTGGCTGGGCGGCATCATGATTTTCTTTTCCGATCTGGGTACACCGCTCATCGTCGGCCCGGTTTTTCAGCCATTGACAGACCGCCTGCGGGTTTCAAGACAAAAGCTCGCCTTCATCCTGGATTCCACTTCGTCACCGGTCGCCATCCTGATTCCGTTTATCGGCTGGGGCGTCTTCATTATGAGTGTCATTGCGGACGCTTTCGCGGCCAATGACATCGCGACCAACGAGTGGGACGCTTTCATTGCCGCGATTCCTTATCAACTCTACGCGTGGCTTGCGATTAGCATGGTGCCGGCATTGGCATTGCTGCGCTTTGACTATGGGGCCATGCGCAAAGCGGAAGAGGCCGTGCATCTCGCCGAGCCCGAAGTCGAAGCGGCCAACGACGATAACAACGTAAATGCCATCGTCGTCTGGTTACCACTCATCGTGCTTGGCGTTACCCTGTTTGCAACCCTCGGTCAGCTCGGATTCCCTTTCAAACAAATCGCGGGGCCGGACTTTCGCGCGGGCCTGTCCGCCGCCTATTTCCTTGCCGCCGTCACCCTCGTCATTCTCGTGACCTGGATGGGTGTCAAGAAACTCTCCGCGACCTTCACCACCTACATCGAAGGAATGACTGGCATGTTGCCCATCGCAGCAACGCTGGTACTCGCCTGGACCCTCGGCGAAGTCAGCGGTCAGCTTGGCACGGGCACCTACGTTGCCGAACTCGCTCGAGAAGGCATCGCTGGTGGTGCATTACCCGCCGTCATGTTCGTACTCGCCGCGATCATTTCCTTCGCGACCGGTTCCTCCTGGGGCACCATCATCATCATGATGCCACTTGCCATTCCCTCTGCACTGGCAACCGACGCCGCCATGCCCGTCGTCATTGGCTCGGTCCTGTCAGGTGGCCTTTTCGGTGATCACTCATCACCCGTATCGGAAACGACCATTCTGTCCTCAACCGGCGCAGGCATTCCGCCACTGCAGCATTTCAGCACGCAGCTTCCCTATGCATTGACCAATGGAGCCATCGCGTTTGTCGGGTTCTTGTTGGCAGGGTATTTTCAGACGGCCTGGATTGTCACGTTGGTTGTTGTGGCACAGATTGTGGTGCTGGTTGGGCTCCGAGGCGCTCAGCGGCGGGCACCCACCTCCTTCGGAGAGCCTTAACTCAGTCGGCGGGCGCCCGCCGCAGAGCACCTCTCAGTGTCAGGCGGCGTCGTTATTCGCCAGTACCTATGTAGCCCCGAGGCCTGGCGTGTGTTTCCGCACATCCGTACGCGGCGAAGCAGGCAGGGCCGTTCTAACGTCTGCCACATCAACTGCAAACGGCAAATACCGATATCAAGCCGGAAGAAAAACCTGGCTACCATCAATGCCAATAAACTTTCGATCGTTTTCCTGCCTGTTTGTGGAAGCGGGTTCAAGAACAACGTCGCGTATCCGGCCCGGTGCTTTTCGTCCATTCGGCTGTCCGTGAGCTGTCTGGATTTCGATATGCAGTCCCTTGTCGAGGAACAAAAAGGATCTTTCGCTTTCATGGTCAGACCAGCCGATGAACTTGCGCAGTTTCCTGAAACACACCTTGCGTCCGTCGGCCAGTTCTGCGAAACAGCGGGCGTATCGGGTGGGAATGTCGACGGTATAACGGACAACGTCACAATGGCTGGCGTCGTTGAGCGGCAGGATTCGGTCGAGAAAATCGGTCGCAAACGCTGTGACCGATGCTCTGCGTACCGCGCCCTGCTTCACCAGCTCTTCCAGGCTGTCCCAATGACTGGCGGAGTTCGCCACCATTTCCGGTATCAGTTCCATTTCGGCAGAGTTGAAAAAGGCGGGCTCAATGCTTAGTTTTTCGACGGGATTCTCAGTGTTAAATGCAGACATCGTCTTGCTCCTTTCTCAGTCGTTCACAGATATGTGTGATCGTGCGACGAATTTCTCCAGTCTCGGTCGTTTGCGGAAATGCGTGTTCATGCGACGAATTGCTCTTCTTCGGTGCTGCCTTGCATTGCCGTTGTTGAAGAGACGCCGGACATGATGGTGTTTTGTACTGCATCGAAATAACCGGCGCCCACGAAGGATTGATGTTTGGCCGCTCGAAAACCGTGCTGTTCGTCCGCGAACTCGCGCTCTTGCAACTTCGAGTAGGCGTACATGCCTTCCTCTTTGTAGGCGCGACTCAGCTGGAACATGCTGGAATTCAGTGCGTGCCACCCCGCGAGCGTTATGAATTGAAATTTGTAGCCCATTTCGCCCAGTTTCTCGCGAAAGTGCTTCATCGTTTGTTCGTCCAGATTGGATTTCCAGTTGAATGACGGTGAGCAGTTGTAGGCGCGACTCAGCTGGAACATGCTGGAATTCAGTGCGTGCCACCCCGCGA
>CAYUOY010000034.1:19276-28575 GCA_964446495.1 uncultured Woeseiaceae bacterium
ATTGAAATTTGTAGCCCATTTCGCCCAGTTTCTCGCGAAAGTGCTTCATCGTTTGGTCGTCCAGATTGGATTTCCAGTTGAATGACGGTGAGCAGTTGTAGGCGAGTAGTTGATTGGGGTACTCAGCGTGGATTGCATCGGCAAATCGCTGCGCCTGCTCCAGGTCCGGCTTTGACGTTTCGCACCAGAGCATGTCTGCATAGGGCGCGTAAGCAAGGCCGCGCGCGATCGCCTGGTCCAGGCCGGCCTTGGTACGGTAAAAGCCTTCGAACGTTCGTTCGCCCGTGATAAAGGGTCGATCGCGCTCATCCGCATCCGAGGTGATCAGGTTTGCGGCATCCGCGTCCGTCCTGGCGACCAACACGGTCGGAACATTCAGTACATCTGCGGCCAGGCGTGCGGCGGTCAGTTTGGCGATGGCCTCCTGTGTTGGGACCAAAACCTTACCGCCCATGTGGCCACACTTTTTCGCCGATGAGAGTTGATCTTCAAAATGGACACCAGCCGCACCGGCCCGAATCATGCTCTTCATCAATTCGAAGGCGTTGAGCGTGCCGCCAAATCCTGCTTCCGCATCCGCCACAATGGGTGCCAGCCAGTCAATGTCGTATTCGCCGTTTAAGGCGTGAATTTCGTCGGTTCGCATCAGTGAATTGTTAATGCGTTCTACCATTTTGGGGACTGAGTCGACCGGATAGAGGCTCTGGTCCGGATACATCTCGCCGGCACTGTTGCCGTCCCCGGCGACCTGCCAACCAGAGCAGTAAATCGCCTTCAAGCCAGCCTGTACCTCCTGAATGGCCTGGTTGCCGGTCAGCGCACCAAGGCCGCACAGTGGTTTTTCCTGGTTTACCAGTCGCCACAGCTTCTCGGCACCAAGACGCGCCAGCGTATGTTCGACGATGACCGAGCCACGCAGTTTCACAACTTCCTCAGCGGTGTAGTCGCGAGTTTTCCCGGTCCAGCGGGGACTGTCAGCCCAGTCAGACTTAAGTTTCGTAATTTGGTCCCTGCGTGTCATGAAACTCTCCCTGGAGATACGACTCATTGAGCAGAATGCGGTGAAATTGTCGTTGTCAGCCGGTATAGTACGATCAATATTCAGAAAAATTGACAATAAAAACTTCACACTGTCAATTTCACAAAAGAGGCAGGCATGAATAATCAACAAGGGCTTCTTCGCAAAGCACACTTCCTGGGTACCAAGATTCGTTCGCTGCGGAAGCGTAACCACCTGACGCTCGAGGACTTGTCGGTACGGTGTGTGCAAGTGGATGCGGAGGCCGGTCCGTCCATTTCCTACCTCTCAATGATCGAAAACGGCAAGCGCATGCCATCCGCGGACCTGGTCCAGATCATTGCCGATATTTTCCAGCGCGATATCAGCTGGTTTTACGATGAAACGCTGGATGTTGCTGCGATCGATCCGGCACCCAAAACGGCGGCCGTCACGGGCATGCCATTGGAGCCGGGCTTTTTGTTTTCAAACACTGTCCTCGAGCTGGCGATTCCTGAATTGCTGGCGCAGACCGGAACGACCGGGCGTCAATTTGCTCACCTCCTTATCCGCGCTCATCAGGAATCCAATCAAAACCGCTTTCCGGATCTCGAACGAGCAGCGGAATCAATTGGAAAGAAACGTTTTCCTCTGAGTATCGATGACCTGTTCGACATCACCAAAGCACTGGACCTGCAGGTACGCTGGTTTGACCGGGAAACATTCAAGGACAAAGGGGACACGGACAAGCCACTCGATACACTGGTCCGATCGTTCTTTGACGCGCCGAACACCATCTATCTGAATCGACACCTTGAAACCACGCCGGCGCGCCTGAAGTTCGACCTGGCCAATCATATTGCACACAAAGTCTTGCACGATGGAGACGGGGCGCGGGCACCCCAGATATCAGGAGGGCGAGTATCCGGCAGGCGGCACGACGCGGAGTCTCCGAACATGGATGCGAAGGACGTGCTGTTTGCATGGCGAGATTTCGAATGCAGCTATTTCGCAGCCGCATTGCTGGGACCGAAGACAGCGTTTCGCCAGTTTCTCGCAAAACATTCCTACTCGATCGACGTGGGCCGCAAGCTCGACCTGACGACGACGCTGGTAATGCGTCGCATGTCGAGCGTCTCGCCCTATCCCCACTGGCACTACTTCGATGCATACCCCCCTGGAAACCTGCGTGCCGTTTACCGCGGCAACGGTATCCCGCTACCCTGGGGAAACATGACCATGGTGTCCGACCCGTGCCAGCACTGGGCCGTATTCAGAATGCTCAATACCCGCTCAACAAAGCCCTCTGCACAGATATCCATCCTCGGCGCCGGCGACGACAAGAGGCTCTACTGCTGCGAATCGATTCGCAGCAAAGACGCGGCAGGCAACCCACACGTTCTTTGTGCCGGGGTCGACCTTGCGCCCGCACTCAGCGCGCAGAACATCAATGCACGAGAGACAATCGAGCTGATTGAAAAGAGTTGTAATCGTGGCGGCGGTTCCGCACCCATTCCTGTCGAAGCACGTCGCCAACTTGAAAGCATCAGCAAGATTCTGAATATCGGCTGGATCGGGACTGGCGCTGCAAAAGACGCCACGATCATTTGCCCGCGAAGCTCAACCTGCCCGCGCGAAAAACCCTGTCTGGGAAAGACGATGCGACGCCTTGGTTCCGAGATAGACAACATCCGCAGGTCGGTGTTGGCGAATGCCTAAAGCCAGAGGTTTCCTGGTAGCAAGGGCACTGGAAACGGGATAGGCTGCAGAGCGCCTCTTAGTGTGCACCTGTGGTGTTGCTCCACGTCGAAAGAAACCGACATTGTCGGGTTAAGGATGGTTATGCGTATATTCTATTTCCTCGCAGGGGTGGCCCTGTTATCGATTGCGTACCCTGTTGCTGTCGCCGCAGAACCTGTCAGTCAGAGTGTGATTTCAAAAGTGGCAACGCTGGATGTTCAGGGCGTCCATCTTGGAATGACAATTAATGAGATCAAACAGCAACTTGAGAAGCAGGGATATGTGCCGGGTAGTGACAGGAAATCAAGAGAATCCTATTTAATACAATTTATCAAGAAGGAAGAGGGCGCGGGCGGGGCTGCTCACACAGTTTCCGTAAGATTTCATGCAGACCGGACGGGAGCAATCGCTGCGCATCCTTATTTTATTGAATATTTCTACAAGTACCGACCGCCTGCGGTCTATACGCTTTGGGGGGATACACCGAAGGGAAAGGATGCACGGAGAATCGTTACATTGCTGTGCGGGGAAACCGGGGATCAGGCGTGCCGCAATCGGGCAGACTCAAAGACTCGTTTGCGTGTTGTATTGCCCCAGACAAAGGCGGATTTCGATGGGCGCATATACAATCTTGAAATGGATGTGATGGCAGGTACTTATAAGGTTATGGTCGCTGTAACCGGGGCATAGTCTGTTTTGTGCTGGTCATGCACGCCACAGGGCTGTTGCAGGATGAGTTGTTACTCTTTCTGAGAACGCCCATGAGTTTTCAATTGACGGGCCTGCATCGCTTTCTCCCTGAAATGTGAGCTGAGCGGAGTGTATCGGGCGGCTGGCGACGACGGTAAACCGGCATTTTCTGTCAGCAGGACTCGCGGACGACCGGAAGCCGTACAAGTTGCCGTAACAGCTCTTCGGTCGCGTATGGCAATAGTCGCTGACTCCTATAATATGGGCTCGTCACCATTACAACAAAGAGAAGCCGATGAACAGACGATCCTTCTTCGAAATACTGGGAACGGCGTCAGTCGTGCTGGGACTCACTAAAACGGCGAGTTCGGCCACGTCACATGCCGTCGAGGATAAGTTGAAGGCGATGGGATTGGCTCTCCCGGAAGCCGCCAGGCCGGTCGCTGTCTATGTGCCGTATCGGGTGAGCGGTAACCAGGTCTTTATCGCCGGGCAAATTCCACCGGCGGATCTGGATACTCCGACGTTTGGGAAGGTGGGCAAGGACCTGACCACCGAGGACGGGTATATCGCGGCTCGCCACGTGGGCCTGCGAATTCTGGCGCAATTGAAAGCGGCCTGCGATGGGGATCTGGACCGGGTGGTTCAGTGTCTGCAGATTCGTGGATTCGTCAATTGCACCGATGATTTCGCCGGACAGTCCAGCGTCATTAATGGCGTTTCGGAATTATTCCATGAGGTATTTGGGGATGCTGGCCTGGCCGCTCGTGCGGCGCTGGGGACGAATTCACTACCGATCAATGCTGCCGTCGAGGTTGAGTCTCTCTTTGAAATCAGAGCGGCGTAATGGTCTTGTCGGGATCGCGCGTCAGGTCGCGCTCCTACAGTAGTGCCAATAGACAATTTGCGCACTCCTGCGGTAATGCCATCACACGATTTTCGCGTTTCTACGGAAACGCCAATGGACGATTTGTAGGAGCGCGACCTGACGCGCGAGCCCGATCAACATGACGCACTGGCGAAGACTTATGCAAAGAGTAATGCTTGTCCTGACAGGATTCTTCCTGACGGCCTGTGCTGCGGCCCAAAATGACTGGCCTTTCGAGGCCACCGAGATCGCCAGCTTCGACGAACCGTGGGCGATGACATTCCTGCCGGACGGCCGCTTGTTGATCACCGAGAAAAAAGGTCGCCTGTTGGTGGTGACCCAGGAGGGCCTCAAATCGGCGCCGATCGCTGGTATACCGGACGTTGATTATGGCGGCCAGGGTGGGTTGGGTGATGTGATTCTGCATCCCGACTACGCCCGGAATCACATCATCTATCTGAGCTATGCGGAATCGGGTGATGACGATCTCCGCGGCGCCGCCGTGATAAAAGCCAGGCTGTCGCTGACCGCCGATGGTGGGTCTCTGGACAATGTCGAGGTCATCTGGCGGCAGGTGCCGAAGGTGACCGGCCGCGGACATTTTGGTCACCGAATGGCATTTTCTGCAGACGGTTACCTCTATATATCATCTGGTGATCGGCAAAAATTTGATCCTGCCCAGAACATGCAAGCCAACCTGGGAAAGATACTGCGGCTAAACGACGATGGCTCGGTTCCAGCGGACAACCCATTCGCCGGCCAGGGCGGCGTCACCGCGCAAATCTGGTCGTTGGGCCACCGCAACCCGCTCGGTATTGCTTTCGACGCCGAAGGGCAGCTTTGGAATATTGAAATGGGACCGAAGGGCGGTGATGAACTCAATCGTGTCTTGCGTGGCAAGAATTACGGTTACCCGATCGTTTCCAATGGCGATCATTATGACGGGAAGAAAATTCCGAATCATGATACGCGACCGGAGTTTGAGGAGCCCAAAGCCTGGTGGTCGCCAGTTATCTCACCGGCCTCATTCATTATTTACTCTGGTGGATTATTTTCGGATTGGCGCGGTGATGGCTTTATTACCGGCCTCTCATCACAGTCGCTGGTGCGCATCGAATTTGACGGCGATGCTGCTCGGGAGGCGGAACGATTCGCGATGGGCAAGCGGATTCGTGAAGTCGGGCAAGGGCCGGGCGAGGCCATCTGGTTACTCGAAGACGAGCAGGGCGGTCGTTTGCTGAAACTCACGCCACGGGACTGAAGAGACAAGTACACAAGGGTGTTGTATTGATGAATGTATTGGTGACAGGGTGCAATCGCGGTATTGGCCTGGAGCTTTGCCGAATTTACAAGGAACGAGGTGAGCAGGTCACAGCGGTTTGCCGTAGCTCGAGTCCCGAGCTTGATGCGCTGGATGTTCGCGTTATCGACGGGATCGATGTGGCGGACAGCGAGGACATCAGAAAATTGCGGGACGCACTGGGTGATCAGCCTGTCGACGTCCTGTTAAACAACGCCGGTATTCTGCGTGGCGACAATTTCGACAGCCTGGATTTCGAGGCGATTCTGGAACAGTTTCGCGTTAACTCTTTGGGACCGTTACGTGTCGTGCACGCGCTGGCCGATAATTTGCACAAGGGTGCCAAGGTGGCCATTATTTCGAGCCGCGTCGGCTCGATTGCTGACAACAGTTCGGGCAATAACTATGGCTATCGCATGTCGAAGGCGGCCGTAAATATGGCAGGAATGAACCTCCGGCATGATCTTGAGCTGCGGGGTGTCGCCGTTGCGTTGCTGCATCCGGGTCTGGTGGCTACGAAAATGACGGGTGGCCAGGGTATCGAGCCGCCCATTGCCGCCGCCGGTATCATAGATCGAATTGACGAGCTTACGCCCGATACCAGTGGTGGCTTCTGGCACGCTGAAGGATATTCCTTGCCCTGGTAAAGAATGGTGATGGGGAATCGAGTGACAATCACAAACATGACTCTGGCCGCGATCATTTTTTTCGTGGTCAGCACTGTACCGCCCGCGAACGCTGCGGATGATATGCGGCACCAACTTGCAGCAGATGCCTCGGCAGAACGAATCGAAAAAGACATTCGGAAACTGGTGAGTTTTGGCACCCGGCACACTTTGTCGGAAACGAAGTCTGACCGTCGCGGCATCGGTGCCGCACGGCGTTGGGTCGAGGCTGAATTCAATCGCATTTCAGCGGAATGTGGCGGTTGCCTGGAAGTGTTGACGGTTAGCGATTTTATTTCCGGCGAACAGCGAATTCCGGAGCCAACAGAGGTGGTAAATGTGATTGCCATTCAGCGTGGCGAACTTGATGCCGAGCGTATGGTGATGATGGCCGGAGATATCGATTCGCGAGTCAGCGATCCGATGGATAGCGAGTCCGATTCGCCGGGTGCCAACGACAACGCGAGCGGATTGGCCGGAGTGATCGAGGCTGCCCGGGTTTTATCCAAACACCGTTTTGCGGGGACGATTGTCTATGCTGCTTTGTCCGGCGAGGAACAAGGCCTGTTCGGTGGCAAGATTCTGGCCGCCTACGCGCTGGAAAATGGCTGGCGCATCAAGGCGGTCCTGAACAATGACATGATCGGCAATATCTCCGGCATCGACGGTGTCACCGACAACGCGACGGCCCGGGTTTTCTCGGAGGGCACGCGCTATGTCGAAACGGAAGAAGAAGCGCGCACTCGGCGCTACAGTGGTGGTGAGGTTGATTCACCCTCACGCAATGTTGCCCGTTATGTGGATCGAATGGCCGATGAATTCATTCCGAATCTCAACATCATGATGATTTACCGTCTCGATCGATTCGGACGAGGCGGCCACCACCGGCCCTTTAACGAAGTCGGTATGCCGGGGGTACGCATCATGGAAACCCATGAACAGTATCAGCGGCAGCACCAGGATATTCGGCTGGAGGATGGTATTGCCTATGGTGATGTCATCGAAGGGGTCAACTTCGACTATGCGCGAAAACTGACGTCGCTGAACATCGTGACGCTGGCCGGAATGGCATCGGCGCCGCCGTTTCCTGCCAACGTGGGAATCACCGGTGCAGTGCAGCCAAGTACGACTCTGAGTTGGGACTTGGCAAAAGGGCCTGCCGCACAGGACCTGGCCGGTTACAAAGTCTACTGGCGATTGACGACTGACTCCCAGTGGCGCTTCAGCCGGGAGGTCGGCAAGGTGGATGAATACACGCTGGAAAATGTTGTTATCGACAACTACCTTTTCGGCGTTGCCAGCGTATCAACGGATGGCTATGAGTCGCCCGTGGTTTTCCCCGGAGCGACTGGTTCGTTCGGTGAGTAAGTTATCAAGGACAGAACCCTGTGAGAGCAATAATTCATGACTGAACCCAAAGACGCGTCCCTGCTCGACGCGCTGATTCCCGTTGTATCGCTGGTGGTGATGCTTGGCTTGTCCGTGTATTTATTCGGCTCCGACTCTTCGTCCGGACCGAACCAGATCGTGCTGACCCTTGGCGCGGCCATTGCGGCCATTGTCGCGATTCAGAATGGACACCAGTGGCACGATATTCTTGAAGCGATCGTGCACGGTATCAGTACGGCAATGGGCGCGTTACTTATTTTGTTGGCGGTGGGCGCCCTGATAGGTACCTGGTTGATGGCCGGCGTCGTCCCGACACTCATTTATTACGGCCTTGAGCTTCTGAACCCACATTTTTTTTACGTAGCAACCTGCCTGATCTGCGCCGTTGGGGCGCTTGCAACCGGCAGTTCCTGGACTGTTGCAGGCACTCTGGGAGTCGCGCTGATTGGTGTTGCGCTCGGTTTGAGCCTGTCACCCGAAATCACGGCGGGAGCGATTATTTCCGGTGCCTATTTTGGCGACAAAATGTCCCCTTTGTCAGATACCACGAATCTCGCACCGGCGGTCGTCGACACGGACGTTTTTACACACATCCGGCATATGGTATGGACAACGGCGCCATCATTCACCCTGGCGCTGATTCTCTTCACTGCGATCGGCCTGGGTGTCGATGCAGATTCCAGCAGCAATGCGCTTCAGTCCCTGGCGATGACTCTGGAGAGTGTGTTCAACATTACCCCGCTGGCTCTTATTCCGCTGGTCGTGGTCTTCGTCATGGCGTTTCGCAAGGTACCGCCGTTGCCGACCATACTGTTTGGCGCTTTGTTGGGTGGGTTTAGCGCAATTGTCTTACAGCCCGAGGTGGTGCTGGCCTTTGCAAATGCACCGGAGTTATCACGCGGCCTCGCGATGACCAAAGGTGTCTGGCTGGCGCTGGCGGATGGCTATGTGTCGACGACCGGCGTGGCCGATGTTGACGATCTGTTGTCGCGCGGTGGCATGAGCAGCATGCTCATAACCATCTGGTTGATACTGACCGCCATGGCATTCGGTGCGGTGCTCGAGCACACGGGCATGCTCAATCGGCTGGTACAAGGAGCGCTGAAGGCAGCACATTCGACGGGATCCCTGATTCTGACCGTCGTACTGACCTCTATCGGCGTTAATATCATTGCCGCTGATCAATACATCGCCATAGTGCTTCCCGGTAAAATGTTCAAGGCGGAGTTTAAGCGGCGGAATCTTGATCCAAAAAATCTGTCACGTGTCATCGAGGATTCTGGGACATTGACATCACCGCTGGTGCCCTGGAATACCTGTGGCGCCTACATGGCGGCGACGTTGGGTATCGGGACGCTCGCCTATTTGCCATTCGCTTTTTTCAATCTGATCAATCCACTCGTTTCGATCATCTATGGATTCACCGGCTTCACCATCGAACGACTTGATGAGGAAGAGGTTCTGGCAACCTCCTGAGCGTCGGCGGAACGATTGTGAATCGAACAATGCGCCAAACGATGTTCGCCATTGCCCTGTTGAGCATTGCTGGCCGTGCTCTGGCCGGTGGCGGTATGATTCTCAGTAACGACGTGTGCCTTGTCACCATCGGTTTTTATACCGCGCACTTCACCGGCTACCAGCCACAAACCA
>CAYUOY010000035.1:0-28121 GCA_964446495.1 uncultured Woeseiaceae bacterium
GATTCCCAGTTGCGGATCTCCACGTCGCACCGCTCGTCGCGATGCTGCGATTTTATTCGCTCAACGTCTGCAGGTGGACCCTATCGCCATCAACATTCCGAAGAAAAAACCGGTCAGGTTGTGGTCAACGGACAGTTAATCGACGTACAGCGAACTCACCGATTCCTCGTCCGCAATCCGCCGCATCGTCTCGGCAAGCAACTCGGCAATCGATAATTGACGAATCTTGCTACAGGCCCTGGCCTCTTCATTCAGCGGAATAGTATCCGTCACCACCACCTCGTCGAGCTCGGAGGCAGAGATCCGCGATACAGCGGGACCCGACAGAACCGGGTGTGTGATGTAGGCGTGTACCGTCGCCGCGCCCATTTTTTTCAATGCACCAGCCGCGTGACACATGGTGCCAGCCGTATCCACCATGTCATCGATCATGACGCAGTTCTTGCCCCCGACCTCACCAATGATATTCATCACCTCGGACTGATTGGCTTTCGAGCGCCGCTTGTCAATAATGACCAGATCGGCATCATCAAGACGTTTCGCCAGTGCTCTCGCACGCACCACGCCGCCGACATCTGGTGATACGACGACCATGTCGTTGAATTTCTGTTTCCAGGCATCGCCAAGCAATACGGGAGAGGCGTACACATTGTCGACCGCAATATCGAAAAAACCCTGAATCTGGTCAGCATGCAGGTCGACCGTCAGTACCCGATCGACACCCGCAATTCCGATCATTTTGGCGACCAGCTTCGCGGTAATGGGCACACGCGACGACCGAGGCCGGCGATCCTGACGAGCGAAGCCGAAATACGGAATTACCGCGGTGATGCGCGACGCCGAGGCCCGCCGGCACGCATCCACCATGACCAGCAGCTCCATGAGGTTCTCGGAGGTCGGCGGACAGGTTGACTGCACAATGAAAGTCTCGCGACCGCGGATATTCTCGAGAATCTCGACATTGATCTCGCCGTCGCTGAAACGACCGACCAGTGCCTTCGAGAGTGGAATGTGCAAGACCCGTGCGATTGCCCGAGCGAGTTGGGGATGCGCGTTCCCCGAAAAAAGCGCCATCGCTGCCGATTCCACTACAGTGTCTCCCCTGGTCACCGTCATTCCGGGGCCTCTGAGCCGGGCGATACGAACAGGAACTGGCTGGGGTGGCAGGATTCGAACCTGCGCGTGACGGGATCAAAACCCGCTGCCTTACCACTTGGCTACACCCCAAATATCAGCTCCAAATCGCCACAAGCGAGAAATTGAGCCCCTCGTGTCGGGCGCAATTGTGCGGTCCACCAGCGGACCTGTCAATCCGGGACCGCGACCTGGTGTTATTTAAAAAACGTCCAGCGATCGATCACCAGGCGAACTTTGGCATCGTCACTTACGGCGGTGATGCGCCGTGGCATGAGCTGGCCGCCACCCTCACGATATTGATTGATGCTGACCCGCCAGTTTTTTTGCTCAATGAAGGCAAGGTAGCCATCGTCACCGAATTCGGTAATCGCGGGACTGGCCGGATCGGGAATGCCCAATGCCCAATATCGCAGGCTGGTCACCGGAATCGTCCAGCCGTAGCGGGCGCGCAGATCAGCCTCCGGGTGGTCGAGTTTGATGACTTCGTCATCCTCGCCAATGACGGTCACCTGCCGATCATCGCCGTTGATCCTCACCGCCCCGGCACCGAATGGACCGCTTAGCGTCGCTGAAAAGCCATTGCGTACCTGCTGCCAGCGTAGTTTGCCGTTGAATCCCTCGGTCCCCGCACTCACACCTATGCGACCTGTGAACGCCCAATCCGGGATCGCTACCAGCACCTGCTGGCGTGTTTCCCAGTCCGTCAGCGGGGGCAGTTCCCGGCCTTGCTGCACAGCACAGGATGCCAGCAATACCAGGCTCATCAGGATAACTGGCAGGCGGCGTATCAACATCGCCCGGCCGGTCGCTTCAATCGGATTTCGCCGGAAATTCTCGTTCACGAAGTTTCTTCAGAAGAGGGTTTTCGGGGCTCAAGGTCTCGGCTTCCTCGAGCACCTCAAGCGCCTCGTCTCGCCGCTCCAGTTTCAGCAGGGTTTCGACGATATGCGCCGCCACTTCCCCGTCGCGCAAGAAGTCATAAGCACGTCGTAACTGAATGAGCGCAAGATCGTATTTTCCCTGTTTGTACAACACCCAGCCATAACTATCGATAACGGCCGGGCTGTTGGGCTCGGCCTTGAGTGCCTTTTGAATGAGCCGTGAAGCCTCTGAATATTTCGTTGTCTTGTCGGCCAGCGTATAGCCCAGCGCATTCTGTACAGTCGCGCTCTTCGGGTTTTTGCGCAGAATCTTCCGGTAGCTGGCGACCGCCTCGTCAATCCGATCCATGCGAACCAACAACTCCGCGCGACCAAGCAGCATCGATTCATCATCCGGTCGATACGAGATCACCCGATCGTAAATTTCCAGCGCTTCCGGGTAGCGCCGCAACGACGCCAGCAACTGTGCCTGCGCCCGGATCATCTCAACCATGTGGTTCGGGTGAGTCTCTCCAAACTTTTGCAAGTGCTCCATCGCCGCATCCTGGTCTCCGCCTGCGGCGATTAAACCGCTGGCCCGGCGCTGCGATGGCACGGCATTCTGGCCGCCAGACACCTGCGAATAAAGCGCAATGGCCCGCTCCGTCTCCTGACGTCGATCCGCAATGCGTGCCAGGTAATAGAGCGCATCCATCGTATAGCGGCCACTGCTCAGCAGATCCTGAAAATCATCCTTGGCCACATCCAGGTAGCCGAGCCTGAAATTGATAATCGCCATCAGCCGCAGCGCGTCCGAACGCGTCGGTTGCTCAAGAAGAATTTGGTTAACCTGACTTAACGCGTCGTCATCACGGCCGGCTGACAGGTACATGATCGCAAGTTCGAGGCGAGCCTCCGGGTCCGGGCGCACACTATCGCCCACCACTCTCGCGACATAGTCGATGGCTGCCTCGACGTCACCGACCAATAACAACGATCTCGCAAACAACAGGCGCGGTTTCAGCCATTCAGGCTGCAGCTCAATCGCCTTTTTCGCCGCTTTACCGGCTGCTTCCGCATCCTCAGCCTGCAATGCCAGCACGCCGACCGCATAATGGGCTGGCGCAGAGTCCCGGTACGGTTTGGCCAGCTCACGCATCAGCTTAAAAGCATCGTCCGCGTCTTCCTGTAACAGGAACGGAATGAATGACAGCAGCATCTGATCCTCTGTTCCCTCGCCGCGCTCCAGTAGCGAGCGGAAGCTGCGCCTGGCATCACGAACCTGACCGAGCCGAAGTTCGAGTTGGGCGACATACAAGAGCGCCTCATTGCTGTCACCATCCAGTTTTGCCCAGCGCCTGGCGGACGCCAGCGCATCCTCGGTGAAGCCGTAGCTATAGGCGATCCGCGTCGCCTGCTTCGCCACCCCAACATCGTTGCTGTATTTGGCCGCCAGACGATATTCGCTGGCAGCTTGCTTGAACTCATGTTGCTCAAGTGCAACTTCGGCCGCCTGCAGGTGCGCGCTGGCCCGCTCGCCTTCCGTTTCCTGGGCCGCTGCGGACCCGCACAGTACGCCAGCCAGCAGTAACGCAGGCAGCAAAGAGGAGCCGTATACCTGTCCGGTACGGTGTCTGGAGAGTGAGTATTGAGTCATACTAATATGAGATTTTCTTGATCGTGGTGTACACAGACAGGGAACTGGACCATCAGTTCGCTTATGATACGCACTGTTTTTGATCCGCACACCCGAAAAACCTGATGTCACTCAAAATTTTAGGCCTGAACCATAGCACGGCACCTGTCGAAATACGTGAACAGGTTATCTATGCGGGCGCAGACATTCCACGCGCACTCGATGCGCTGACGGCGCTTGATGACGTGCATGAAGCCGTTGTGCTCTCAACCTGCAACCGCACCGAGTTCTACATTGCTGCGGGGGACAGTGGCACCGCGGAACTGGAGCACTGGCTCAAGACGGATCAGGGTCTGGGACCGGAGGCCGAAAAGGCGTTGTTCGCACTTGATGGCGACGACGCGATTAAGCATTTGTTTCGCGTCGCTTGCGGACTGGAGTCCATGGTGCTTGGCGAACCACAGATCCTCGGCCAACTAAAAGATGCATTCCGCCATGCGGAACAACAGCATAGCATCGGCCCGGCGCTGACACGCCTGTTTCACCATACCTTTTCAGTGGCCAAAAAAGTTCGGACGGACACCGAGATTGGCAGCAGCCCGGTCTCGGTCGCCTACGCGGCCGTCAACCTGGCCAACCAGTTCTTTGCCGGGTTTGGCCAGCATACCGCTCTGCTGATCGGCGCCGGCACGACCATGCGGCTGGTAGCCAGACATCTTGTAGGGAAAGGAATAGGCCGGCTGTTCGTCGCCAATCGCGATTTCGACCGGGCACAGGCGCTCGCGAACGAATTCGGCGGCTACGCCCTGCCGCTGTCTGAACTCGAGGGCACTTTGGAAGACGCGGATATTCTCATCAGCTCCACCGCAAGCCCAAATATTATCGTCACACAGGAACAGATGATAAAGGCCATCAAGGCCCGCAAACGCAAACCTGTGTTCGCCGTGGACATTGCCGTGCCACGGGACCTGGACCCGAAAATAAGTGAACTTGATGACGTATACCTTTACTCCATCGACGACCTCGACAAGGTTATCGTTAAAGGACAGGGCAACCGTGAGGCTGCCGTTGTAGATGCAAAGCGTATTTTGGACGACGAGACTGAGCGCTATCTCGAAATAGAACGAAGCAAGGATGTTGCGCCCGTCATTACGGCCATTCGTGATTACGGTGATGCGCTGCGGCATGAAGTCCTGCAAAAAGGGCTGCGACGATTGCGCAAGGGATCCGATAGCGAAGAGGTACTGGACTTCGTCACTGCCGCATTGTTGAAAAAACTGCTGCATCAACCCAGCGTTCGCCTCCGCGAGGCGGGCGAGAACGCGGACAAGGAATTCATCGCCATGGCGAGAGAACTGTTTAACCTGAAAGACGAAGAGTAATCGCGTGAAAGATTCCATCCGCTACAAACTGGAGAACACGCGCGACCGACATGAGGAAGTTGCCGGCTTGATGGCTGACCCGAATGTCATAGGCGACCAGAACCAATTTCGCGATTTATCGCGGGAATACGCTCGCCTGGACCCGATTGTGGCCCAGTTCAGTCAATTCGAGTCACTCAGCGAAGACCTCGTTGCCGCGCAGGAAATGGCCGTCGATGCGGATGCGGAAATCCGCCAGATGGGCGAAGAGGAACTGGCTTCACTGGGGAAGAAACGCGATGCGCTCCTGATTCAATTGCAGAAAGCATTGATTCCGCCCGATCCCCGTGACGACAGTAATATTTTCCTGGAAATCCGCGCTGGCACTGGTGGTGACGAGGCCGCTATTTTTGCCGGCAACCTTTTTCGCATGTATGCCAAATATGCGGAGTCACAGAGGTGGTCGCTGGAAATTATCAGTGCGCGTGAGGGCGATCACGGTGGCTTCAAAGAAGTCATTTGTCGAATTTCCGGTGACGGAATATTTGCCCGACTCAAGTTCGAATCGGGAGCACACCGGGTTCAACGCGTGCCAGCAACGGAATCCCAGGGGCGCATCCACACTTCGGCCTGTACCGTTGCCGTGCTGCCCGAACCGGATGCGGTTGAGGAAACGGAGATCAATAATGCTGATCTACGCGTGGATACCTATCGTGCCTCAGGCGCCGGTGGCCAGCACGTTAACAAGACCGATTCCGCCGTCCGCCTCACGCACTTGCCCACCGGTATCGTGGTGGAGTGCCAGGACGAGCGCTCGCAACACAAGAACAAGGCCCGCGCCCTGTCTCTTTTGCAAGCGAGACTGCTCGACGCCGAGATATCGGCCCAGGCCAGCGAACAGGCGGAACGCCGCAAGCTCCAGGTGGGTACGGGCGATCGTTCCGAGCGCATACGGACCTACAACTTTCCTCAAGGCCGGGTCACTGACCACCGGATTAACCTGACGCTCTACAAACTCGCGGAAATCCTTGAAGGCGATCTGGATCAGGTCATCGAACCCCTGTTCAATGAGTATCAGGCGGATCAACTGGCGGCATTAGGCGACTAACCGCGACCCGAATTTCGCGGCGTCCTGCTGGTTCGTCGGCGACGGAGGGTCATCTCATTGTTGTCGATGACCGGCCAGAAATTCCAGGGAAGCTCTGATTTATTCAGAAGAAGTAAATATGGGTGCGGGAGATTGAATTTACGGGGTCGCGCGTCAGGTCGCGCTCCTACAGGAGTTCCTTGTAGGAGCGCGACCTGACGCGCGGCCCCACCAAAACAAATTCCACTGAGCATAAGAGAACTGTTGAAAACAAGACATCAGCTCAGAATAAATCAGAGCTTCCCTAGATCTGCTTGCGCAGGTGGTTGAGCACGTCGGACCGTGTGATCAATCCCAGGAACTGCTCGCCATCCGTCACCGCCGCATATGGCTGCACATGCAGCATGGCCACCAGGTTGTTCACGCTGGTTTCTTTGTCCAACTGGATGAAGGCCGTTTGCATGCCCTCGCGAACCGGGGAATTCATGAGCGCAGGCTTACCAAACACGTGACTGATGATCGCATCTTCCGTCAGCACACCGACCAATTTGCCATCCTCCATTACCGGCAATTGCGAAAACCCCGCATTCCTCAATCGATTGTGGGCCGTGGTCAACACATCGTCCGGACCGACGGTTATGGTGGCGCGCTGCCCGTGCAGGCGCCCAATCAGGTCGCGCAGATCGCCATACTGCTTGCGCTCGATAAAACCCTGATCCTCGAGCCAGAAATCGTTGTAGAGCTTCGAGAGGTACTTGTTGCCAGTATCGCAAACGAAGCTGACCACCCGCTTTGCTTCCGTTTGCTCACGGCAATACTTGAGCGCCGCACAAATCAGCGTCCCACTCGAAGAGCCCGCCAGCAGGCCTTCTTTTTTCAACAGTTCGCGCGCGGTACTGAAGGATTCCTCGTCACTGATGCTGTAAGCCCTGGTGACCTTGCTGAAATCTGCAATTGACGGAATGAAATCCTCGCCAATGCCCTCGACCAGCCAGCCGGCATTCTTTTCGTGCAGCTCGCCCTTGTTGATGTAGTCGGCGAGAATCGATCCCACCGGATCGGCCAGAATCAGATCGACGTCCGGCGCATTCTCAGTCAGGTATTTGCTCAGTCCGGACACCGTACCGCTCGAACCAACTCCCAGTACGATGGCATCAAGATCATGCTCCATCTGTTCCAGAATTTCCGGTCCGGTCGTAGTTTCGTGGGCAAGTGGATTGTCCGGATTGCCGAATTGATTGATGAAGTAGGCCCCTTTCTCCTCGGCTATGGTCTGTCCAAGGTCCTGATAGTACTCGGGATGTCCTTTGGCAACATCGGATCGAGTCAGAACCACCTCGGCACCCATCGCTCGCAGGTTAAAGATCTTTTCCTGGCTCATTTTGTCGGGGAGGATAAGAACGAGGTGGTAACCCTTTTGCGCCGCTACCAGTGCCAGGCCCAAACCGGTATTTCCGGCCGTCGCCTCAACAATCGTATCGCCCGGTTTGATATCACCGCGTTTTTCGGCCTCCTCAATCATCGACACGCCGATACGGTCTTTGATGGAACCCGCCGGATTAAGGAGTTCCAGCTTGAGGAACAGGCGACAGGGACCGGTATCGATATGGGTCACTTCGAGCATCGGCGTTCGCCCGACCATGTCGAGAATATTTGAATATACGTTCATTGAGGGAGCTGCTTCTTTTTGACAGGGCTGCAATACTACGCCAACGGAACAGCACACGGCCAGAAATACGGCATGACAATGAACCTCGATTTGGTACTGACCACCACGACAGCAGAACTGCGAGATGTGAGCGATTCTCCGCGCCTCGATGCCGAACTGCTGTTAATGATTGTGCTGGGTGTGCAGCGCAGCTACCTGTTCGCACATCCCGAACAGGAATTGAGCGCCGAGGAAGCCGCACGGTTTGCGTTACTCGTCAAGCGCCGCCTCGACCATGAACCGGTGGCCTATCTGACCGGAGAGAAGGAGTTCTGGTCATTGCCATTGACAGTAACGTCCGCCACGCTCGTGCCACGCCCGGAAACTGAACGGCTGGTCGAAGAGGCGTTGGCGCTCATTCCACAGGACACGGCGGTCGATATCCTCGATCTTGGAACCGGCTGCGGTGCTATTGCCATCGCCATTGCCTGCGAGCGGCCTCAGTGTCAGATCATGGCGAGCGACATTAGTGAGCCCGCGTTGGCAATCGCGGCTGAGAACGCAAAGCGACACGAGTGCCGCGATGTCACTTTCGTGCAAGGAGACTGGTTCGATGCAGTCGGCGGCGCGACTTTCGATGTTATCGTTTCGAATCCACCGTATGTCGCCGCCGCTGACCCGGCGATGAACCTGCTGCCGCACGAACCCCGCAACGCATTGGTCGCCGGGGACGATGGCCTGGACGCCATCCGCACAATCGCTGACAACGCCAGTGCACATCTAAACAAGGAAGGCTGGATATTGATCGAACACGGGGCCGGTCAGGAAAATGCCGTGGCAGAGATTCTTGCGAATGCCGATTGGCAGCGAATTCGATGTTCGCGAGATACTGGCGGGCGCCCGCGAGTCAGCGTGGCAGCCCGACCTTAGTGTGCCGCGCGTTCGGCGCGTCGATGAGGACAACGCATCCCGATTTGTGATACATAGGCTACCCACTTACGCGAATACGAGTTTATATGATTACCATTGTGACCGACCACGGCGACATCGTCGTCGAGCTTTTCGAAGAGACCGCACCGATCTCGTGTGCCAATTTCAAGCAGTACGTTGAAGACGGACATTTCACGGAAACAATTTTTCACCGTGTCATCCCGAATTTCATGATCCAGTGCGGCGGCATGACGGTAGACATGCAGGACAAGGAAACCAGGGACCCCATCAAGAACGAAGCAGAAAACGGGGAGAAGAACCTGCGCGGCACCCTCGCGATGGCCAGAACCGGCGTCGTCGACAGTGCTACGTCGCAGTTTTTCATCAATCTCAGCGACAATGACTTCCTGAATAACAGCGGCCGTGATTTTGGCTACGCGGTTTTTGCGAAAGTCAGCGAAGGCATGGATGTAGTGGACCGCATTGCCGCCGTCGCAACCGGTTCGCAGGGTGCGCACCAGGACGTACCGATGGATCCGATCACCATTCAGGAAGTTCGCATCACCGAGTAAGATCAATGGCAAAGACTGACCTTTCTGCTGCGAGGGCTGCGCGTCATCTCGCGCTGCCGCAAATCGGTGCCGAAGGTCAGGAGAAGATAGCATCGGCAACGGTGCTGATGATCGGACTGGGCGGAATAGGTTGCTCCGCCGCCAGCTACCTGGCCAGCAGCGGCGTCGGTCATTTGCTGTTGTCCGACTTTGACACCGTTGATGAAACCAATCTTGGGCGTCAAATCCTGTATGGACCGGAGGACATTGGTGAACTCAAGGCAAGGTGTGCCGCCTCCCGTCTTGCCAGGATTAACCCCGATATTCGCCTCACCGCCGTTGTTGACCGATTGGGCGGCGACACGCTGGCGGAAGCCGTCACGAAGGCCGATATCGTTCTGGACGGATGCGATAACTTTGCGACCCGATTTGCCGTCAATGATGCCTGCGTCAGCCAGCGGCGACGCCTGATATCAGGTTCCGCGATTCGATTTGAAGCGCAGCTCGCCGCCTTCGGACCCGACTACAACACTTCCCCCTGCTATCGATGCTTGTACACAGAAGCCGATGAATCACTGGAAAACTGTGCCGGCAATGGCGTACTGGCACCCGTACCCGGTGTGGTCGGCACAATGATGGCCGTCGAGGCCCTGAAATTCTTGGCCGGCATCGTAAACGCACCGGGCCGACTGACGCTTTACGAAGGCCTGTCCGGCGACTGGCAACAGCTCACGATCGGCAAGCGGTCCGATTGTCCCGTGTGCGGTGACTAGCAGTCTGTTGAAACAACCATCCATAGCATTTTCAACACCGCTATTCGAAAAACAGTGTGTTTCAACAAGCTGCTAGCCGTTGCGGTAGATATAGCTATACGCGTTGATCGCCGGTACGCCGCCAAGATGCGCATACAGTACTTTCGACCCTGACGGAAAAAACCCCTGCCGTACCAGGTCGATCATTCCCTGCATCGACTTTCCCTCATACACAGGGTCAGTCATCACGCCTTCCATGCGGGCACAAAGGCGGATGGCATCGTTGGTTTCTTCCGAGGGCACGCCGTAAACCGGATAAGCGTATTCCGTCCTGAGCACGACATCGTCCGCGACGATATCTTGCCCCAGCCCCACTAGCGCGGCGGTTTTCTGAGCAATATCGAGGACCTGAGCATGAGTTTGTTCCGGCGTACAGGACGCATCGATGCCAATCACGTTCCGTGCTCTGCCGTCTTGCGCAAAACCGACCACCATGCCGGCATGGGTTGAACCAGTCACGGTGCAGACAACGACATAGTCAAACTGAAAACCGAGGTCTTCTTCCTGCACCCGGACCTCTTCGGCAAAGCCCACAAAACCCAGACCGCCGAATTTGTGCACGGATGCTCCCGCCGGAATCGCATAGGGCACTCCGCCCTTATCCCTGATGTCGGCGAGCGCACGCTCCCAGCTGGCACGAATACCAATATCAAAACCTTCGTCGACAAGTTCGATTTCTGCACCCAGAACGCGCGACATCAATATGTTGCCAACGCGGTCATAAACCGCATCCTGAAAAGGAACCCAGCTTTCCTGCACCAGGCGACATTTCATTCCAATTTTTGCGGCCACGGCGGCCACCTGACGGGTGTGGTTCGACTGGACGCCGCCGACCGTGACTAACGTATCCGCGCCAGCCGCAATCGCGTCGGGAATGATGTATTCGAGCTTGCGAATTTTGTTGCCACCAAAGGCCAGGCCTGAGTTGCAATCTTCACGTTTGCAGTAAAGCTCAACATCACCACCGAGATGCTCGGAAAGGCGGCCCATTTTCTCAATGGGCGTTGGTCCGAAGGTCAATGGATAACGTTCGAAGTCCTGCAACATACTTATACCCTCACTCAGGCGGTCAATTCTGCAATCTTGCTCACTGTACGCCAATTGCGTGCCGTCACGGGAACACCGACGAGCTTCTCCGCTCGCTGCGCGAACTTCGACCGGCCAATCCCTTGCGGCGCCAACAGGTACAACGCCTTGTCCGTCAGGAGATACGTTTCGTCCTCACGCCGGGCAGCATCGAGACCCTTCAGGTCAGGATTGCCGGGGGTCTCTGAAAGGAAAAAGCAGTGCAGCATCTTGGGCTCGTCCGCGGCGGCAACGAACGGATTCTTTGCAACGATGTCGCGCAGATCGGCAGAACTCAGCATCAGGATGTGCGGTCTGAAACCAAAATCCTTCTCAATGGCGGCGGAAATTTTCGCCACGGTATCCTTAGCAGGCATTTCGCTCATCCTAAACACAACATTGCCGCTCTGGATGTAGGTTCTCACATCGTCAAAACCAAGCTTCTGCAAAATCGACACCAGAGATTTCATGGGCAACAGATTATTGCCGCCTACATTTATGCCACGAAACAGCAAGACCCAGGATTGCATCGATTCGGTGTCAGGCTACATCGGCCGCCGACGGGTCGTAGCCAAGATTGGGTGCCAGCCATTTTTCCAGCTTGCTGACTTCCATCCCCTTGCGTTCCGCCAGGGACTGGACCTGGTCGCGGCCCACATTGCCCACTGAAAAATAACGCGCTTCGGGATGGGCGAAATAAAAGCCACTAACCGCCGCCGTCGGGAACATAGCGTAGGATTCCGTCAACTGCAGGCCAATGGCGTTTTCCACATCCAGTAGCTCCCATAGTTTGCCCTTTTCCGTGTGGTCCGGGCACGCCGGGTATCCGGGGGCGGGCCGGATGCCACGGTATTGCTCGCCAATGCGGTCGTCATTGGATAGCGCTTCATCCTGGTCGTAACCCCAGAACTCTTTGCGCACCCTCTCGTGCATATACTCGGCGAGCGCTTCAGCCAGTCGGTCCGCCAGCGCTTTCAGGATGATGCTGCTGTAGTCGTCATGCTGTGCTTCAAACCGCTGCACATGCTCATCAATGCCGATACCGGCCGACACGGCAAACGCGCCAATATGATCGGCCACGCCGGTTTCACCGGGCGCCACGAAATCGGCCAGGCAATCATGTGCTTTCCCCTCCGGCTTGTGCCGCTGCTGCCGCATGTGTGTCAGTCGTAGCCGCTCTTTGAGCCGCTCATCATCAGCGAAGATCCGGACATCGTCGTGATCAATGCTGTTGGCGGGAAAAATCCCTATAACAGCGCGGACCTGCAACCATTTTTCAGCAACGATCTGATCAAGCATCGCCGTCGCATCGGCGAACAGATTGCTCGCCTCTTCCCCGACAACCTTGTCATCCAGTATCGCCGGGAACTTGCCGTGGAACTCCCAGGCGTTAAAGAATGGCATCCAGTCGATGTAGTCCCGGAGAACGCCGAGATCGATATCGTCAAATATCCGCGTACCGGTAAATGCAGGCAGCGGTGCTGTGTAGTTTTTCCAGTCAATGGCGTGTTTGTTCCGGCGTGCCTGTGAAACGGAAAGTTGCGGTGCCAATCTCGATTTTCCCGCGTGACGTTCACGCCGTTTTGCGTTCTCCGCACGGGTCTTCTGTATCAGATCGGCACGACTTTTCTCTCCAACCAGGGCCTGTGCGACGCCGACGGAACGAGATGCATCTTTCACATAAATGACCGGACCCTCATAATTTGGCTCGATCTTCACGGCGGTGTGCGCCGGTGAGGTGGTCGCACCACCGATCAACAACGGCAGGTCGAAATTTAGCCGCTGCATCTCGCCAGCCACATTGACCATCTCTTCAAGCGACGGCGTGATCAGTCCGGACAAGCCAACGATATCCGCGCCTTCGCGTTTGGCAGTTTCGAGGATTTTTTCGCAAGAGACCATGACACCCAGGTCGATGACCTCGAAATTATTGCATTGCAGGACTACGCCAACAATGTTCTTGCCAATGTCGTGTACGTCGCCTTTGACGGTCGCCATGACGATTTTGCCATTGGTTTCGATGACGCCGCCCTTTTCCTCTTCTATGAACGGCAACAGGTGAGCGACCGCTTTTTTCATCACGCGCGCAGATTTGACGACCTGTGGCAGGAACATTTTTCCTTCACCAAACAGGTCACCCACTACATTCATGCCCGACATCAGCGGCCCTTCGATTACATGCAAAGGACGTTCAGCCGCGAGGCGCGCTTCCTCGGTATCCTCGACAACGAATTGATCGATACCTTTGACCAGTGCGTGTTCAAGGCGCTTCTCGACCGAAGAATCACGCCAGGTCAGGTCCGTCGCATCGCGCTTCGCGCCGGACGCCTGACCTTTGTAGTCCTCGGCAACCTCGAGTAAATGCTCCGTCCCCTCCGGGTTGCGGTTCAACACGACATCTTCCACCGCTTTGCGAAGCTTCGTCGGCAGGTCCGCATAGATTGCGAGCTGGCCGGCATTGACAATACCCATGTCCATACCGGCTTTGATAGCGTGGTACAGAAATACGGAATGGATCGCCTCGCGCACGATATTGTTGCCGCGAAACGAAAATGAAACATTGCTGACGCCGCCGCTCACCAATACATCCGGCATCGCCTCTTTGATGCGTCTTGTCGCTTCAATGAAATCGAGCCCATAGCTGTTGTGCTCTTCGATGCCCGTGGCAACCGCAAAGATGTTCGGGTCAAAGATGATGTCGGCCGCATCGAAGTTCAGCTCTTCAGTCAGGATCTTGTACGAGCGGGCACAAATCGCTACCTTGCGATCGACACTGTCCGCCTGTCCGTCCTCATCGAATGCCATGACAATGACCGCCGCGCCGTAGTCACGCACCAGCCGCGCCTGCTCGATGAATTTGGCTTCGCCTTCCTTGAGACTGATTGAGTTAACGACCGCCTTGCCCTGAACACAGCGCAGTCCCGCCTCGATAACAGACCATTTCGATGAGTCGATCATGACCGGAACTCTGGCGACGTCCGGTTCAGAGGCGATCAGGTTCAGGTAGGTCACCATCGCCTGTTCCGAATCGAGCATGCCCTCGTCCATATTGACGTCGACAATCTGTGCACCGGTTTCCACTTGTTGTCGGGCAACCTGCACTGCCTCAGCGTAGTCGTCGGCCTCGATCAGGCGGCGAAATATTGCCGACCCAGTCACATTGCTGCGTTCACCCACATTAACGAACAGATTGTCCGGACCGATATTGAACGGTTCCAGACCCGCCAGCCGGCAACGTACTGGCAACGTAGGCACGACACGCGGCACCATGCCCTGAATAGCGTCGCTGAGAGCGCGAATGTGATCGGGGGTCGTACCGCAGCATCCACCGACCAGGTTTACCAGGCCGCTTGCGGCGAACTCGCCCACCACGGCAGCCATTGCCGCCGGTGTTTCATCGTATTCACCGAATTCGTTCGGCAGCCCCGCATTCGGGTGTGCGCTCACTTGAACGTCAGAAATGCGCGATAACTCCGCGACGTAAGGCCGCAGATCAGATGCGCCCAGCGCGCAATTCAGGCCGACCATGAATGGATCGACATGACGTATCGAATTCCAGAATGCTTCGGTTGTCTGGCCGGACAGGGTTCGGCCGGAAGCATCCGTGATAGTGCCGGATATCATGACGGGTAAGCGCTGACCCAAATCGGCGAACACCCGCCGAATTGCGAAAATGGCCGCTTTCGCATTCAGTGTATCGAAGATGGTTTCTACCATCAGGAAGTCAACACCACCCTCGATAAGCGCTCTGGCCGCCACGTCATAGGTGGCCGCCAATTCCTCGAAACGAATATTGCGAAAACCGGGGTCGTTCACATCGGGAGAGATCGACGCCGTGCGATTGGTCGGACCAAGGACACCGGCCACGAATTTTGTCTGGCCATTGCTGGCGGCGAATTTATCGGCTGACTCCCGTGCTATGCGTGCCGCCGCGAGATTGAGCTCGCCGACCAGTGCCTCCAATCCGTAGTCACCCATCGACGGAGCATTTGCGTTGAAGGTGTTGGTTTCGAGTATGTCGGCACCGGCCTCAAGAAACTGGCGGTGAATGTCACGAATAACCTGCGGTCGAGTGAGTGACAACAGATCATTGTTGCCTTTCAGGTCGCTCGGCCAGTCGGCAAAGCGCTCGCCACGAAAATCATCCTCGCCCAGACCCTCGCCCTGGATCATCGTGCCCATGGCGCCGTCGAGCAACAGGATTCGTTTCGTTAACGCGTCGTGCAATTCGGCAATACGTTTTTCCCGGGTCATGACCACCTCAACCAGCAATGTTTTTTGGACGCACGCCGATGGCGTGGCAGATAGCGAAGGTGAGCTCCGAACGATTCAGGGTATAAAAATGAAACTCGTCTATGCCCTCGGCGCACAGCGTCTGCACCTGCTCGATAGCGACACTAGCCGCAATCATCTGCCGCGTTTGCGGATCGTCCTCCAGTCCCTCGAATCGTTCATGCAACCACTTCGGCACGGTGGCACCGCACATTTCAGCGAATCGCGTCAGTTGCGGAAAGCGTGTGATCGGTAAGATGCCGGGCACGAGTTCGGAGTTGATGCCGGCACTTGCGCAACGATCCCGGAAGCGAAGATACGCATCTGTGTCGAAGAAAAATTGTGTGATCGCACGGGATGCACCGGCATCCAGCTTCCGCTTCAAATTGTCCAGGTCAGCCTCTGCGCTGGTCGCTTCCGGATGCACTTCCGGATAGGCCGCAACCGATATGTCAAAGTCCGCAATTTTCTTCAGGCCTGCCACCAGATCGGCCGCGTAGGCATAGCCATCCGCTTGCGGCGCGTAGGTGTCGCAACCTTTCGGAGGGTCGCCTCTGAGTGCCACGAGGTGGCGGATACCCATTTCCCAGTATTTCCTTGCAATCGTATCGATCTCTTCTTTGCTCGCACCGACGCAGGTCAGATGTGGCGCAGCCGTCAGGCTGGTTTCACGAGTGATGCGTTCGACGGCATCATGGGTACGCGCACGAGTTGAGCCATCTGCACCATAAGTCACTGAAACAAATCGGGGTTCAAGTACGGAGAGTTGTTTGACGGACTCCCACAGTGTTTCTTCCATCGCGGGCGTATGCGGCGGGAAAAACTCGAACGTTACTGTCGGCGAGTTTGCGGTTGTTTCCATTTTCATTGTCGATCCCATTCTGTTTCCTAGGCGGCAACCGTGCCGCTATCCGCTAGCGTGGCAACCGACATCAGCCAGCGGGGCTCGATCTTCGGTATGAGCCGTGACGGGGCCAACCTGAGTCCGGCCGCCGCACACCATTGAGCCAGTTGCTGCTGGATTTCAGCGGGGGGCAGAGCGGCGATATCGAGCAATGCGAACAGCCGCCCGTTCGGCTTCAACACTCGGCTGGCCTCTTGCAGTACACGAACCGGAAACTTGGCGTCCACCAGTATTTCATCGACGACCACCGTATCGAATTCTGCCTCCGTAAAAGGCAGGTGATACATGTCACCCTTGCGCAAACTGCAATTTGGCAAACCCGCGAGCAACAGTTCAGCCCGCGCAAGCTCGCGAGCATCCGAATCGATATCCACACCAACCGCCCGATTGGCGCGACTGGCCAGGAGTTTGAGAATCCGGCCTCGCCCACAGCCGATGTCCAGCAAATCGCCGACCGGTGCGGTCACCGTCTGATCCAGAATGGCATGTTGAATCGCACGGTATTGCGGATCGGTCGTCGCCGGCGCTTCGGCAGCTTCCGCCAGACCCTCACCGCGCTGCTGACGCAATCGAGCGGCATCTTCTGCAAACTGGGGATCATCCTGCGGCATCAATGCCAGTAAACGATTGTTATTACCGGCTCGTGTGCCCGGCAAACGGCAATAGACGCGCTTACCGTCACGAAATCTTTCCAGCAGCCCGGCATCGCAAAGTTGCTTTACGTGCTGCGACACGCGCGGCTGGCTCTGGCCAAGAGCATGAGTCAACTCCGAGACGCTGCACTCTCCCTGGCGACAAAGCGCCATCAGCCGCAAGCGATGCGAATCGCCCAGTGCCTTTAACTGTTGCAGCCATTGTATCGTGTTACTTTGCATAATATAAATATATAAGCATATCTTTATATATAGAAGCAAATAGTGTACACGACAATCGCTTCTCTGGACAAGGACACCGACCGAACTCTGGCCATTGAGCACATACCAATCACTTTGCTCTGTGTCTAATTCGTTGATGATCTCGACGACTTTGGCTTTGAAAGATGGTCGCAGGCGCACAAATAGAAGATCAATTTGTTGCCTGACAATGACCCTTGTCAGGCTGCTGGCTTCTCGACAACAAAAACGAAAAACGGCCACAATGGAATACCAATGTTTTTTGATAAAACGACTGTGCCCCCTGCCTTCTCCAGTGCTAAAACAACACTGACAGATCTGCATCCCAGCGAAAGCCACGGGCACCGCCAGGCTACATCTTCAACTCGTTCAGCCAACCATTTTAAGAGGCTGTTCTCGGGTTCTGTCGAATGTGCAATAGCGATCTTTCCACCAGGTCTGGTCACCCGGTATAGTTCCAGCGCTCCTTTTTCCGGGTCATACAATGGACACAGGCTATAGGTTGAAAGAACAGTATCAAAGCTGTCGCTGCTGAAGGGTAGATGAGCCATGTCACCCGTTTGAAATTTAACTCTATTTTGAAGACCTTCTTGCATGACCTTCTTACGTGCTACTGAGAGCATGTCTTCACTGAGATCAAACAAGGTTACCTTGCCACTCGGACCGACCTTCTTCGCTGCCATTATGCCTGTCGTTCCGGTACCGGAACCACAATCCAAAACTTCGTTACCTTCATCCACAGAGTTCTCGACAAGAATTTTTCTGCCTTTTTGATCGGCACTCGCGGTAATAACTGCATGTTGAATATCGTATCGTTTTGCACAACGACCATAGAGATTTTTCAAATGCTCTTTACTTAACGCTTTACGCACTCACTTGTCCCTTTTGCCGCGCTCAAGCCTGCCAGATGCCTTTGTTCAGCCGCCATCTTTTTGGAGCGGAACCGGCGGCGTAGCGAAAAAATGGTCGGCGGCAAACAACTGCTAAATCACCAGCACTTTATGCGGATTGATAAAAACTCATAAACGCCCCGGAAGGACAAGTTTCAAGTTTTGTAAGTTTCAAGTGAGATGGCACTGCACCTTCTGAGAACAGGCGCTTACCAGCACCGACAACTATCGGAAACGTCCAAAGCCTGAACTCATCAATTAGCTCGTTAGAGAGAAGAGTCTGGATTAGTTGCCAACTACCAAGAACTTGCAATAGCGGACCGTTTTGCTTTTTTAGCCGAAATATTTCTGCGGCAATATCACCGGTAACTTGCTCCGAATTTTTCCACTGAAGTGGTTTTGATGTAGAAGTCACTACGTATTTTTTTGCGTGGTTGAGTTTTTCGGCGGTGGGATTGTTACTAGCTGCATTGGCAAAGCTGGACGCAAATGTATCATATGTATTCTTTCCCAACAAAAGATCATACGGCTCAGCCATTGCCTCACGCCCGACTTGCTCCATTACCTCAACCCAACACTCTTTCGCCCAACCTCCCCGCGAGAAACCACCGGAAAGGTCCTCTTCAGAGTCGCCTGGCGCTTGTATTACACCATCAAGGGTCTGGAACATTAGGACAGAAAGCTTTCTCATGACTTCTCCTTCGGTGTCCGGAGGCTGGCTGCCAAATTGCACGTAAGGCGTCTTGATCGGCGGCCAGCGCACGCTCGCCCGTCCGCATCAACTTGCCGGCAATTATTGAGTTTCCCTAATGAGCGCCGCAAATGCCTTGGGTTGCTCCAGATTCGGAAAGTGGCCGCAATCGGCAAACTCATGTATTTCGCAGTGTGGCACATGCTCACGCAAGCTCTCGAATTTCGTGTCCCTGTGAGTCCAGTCCTTATTGCCCCATACCATCGTAGTTGGAACCTCTATGTCACTTAACTCATTGTCACCAAGGTTCTGCATTCCCTGCACGATGCTCGCCAGGCAAAAGCAACCTCCTGAATGAAGGGCCGACAATGCATGCTCCACAAACACTTCTTTTTCAGGAGCGTTTTTCGGAAGTGACATGTCGAACCATTTGGTGGCAAGCCGGCTGGACATACCCGCATTAATAGCCTGGCCAATATACGGAATGCGTATTATTTTTGGAACATTGCGATCTACCCACTGACTTTTCATTTCAAGCACTGAAGGTGTCTGAGCGAGTACTAGCCTGGAAACCCGCTCCGGATAGTTTTTGGCCATAGACATCGCGATATAACCATTCGAACAAGAAAAAGACAGGGTTGCCCTTTCGATATGAAGAGCATCGATCACAGACATTAGAGTTTCTGTACCGTGCTCAAGTCCAAAATCGTAATCTGGTTTAGGGTAAGAAAAACCGAGGCCGGGCATATCGAAACATATGACCCTGAAATGCGGTGACAATTCAGCAACCAAACACTCGAAATGCTCGATGACACAGGGCCCATCAGGAACCATGACTAAAGCTGGTTTATTGCCACCGGTATCTTTAACCCTGATCTTGCCAGCGTC
The DNA here is from genome assembly GCA_964446495.1 of uncultured Woeseiaceae bacterium. Classification (GTDB taxonomy): domain Bacteria; phylum Pseudomonadota; class Gammaproteobacteria; order Steroidobacterales; family Woeseiaceae; genus JAADHU01. The sequence goes on from CAYUOY010000035.1 coordinate 19,626, forward strand.
TGTGTCAAGGATATTGGTATCTTCAGGCCAGGACGCGATTGCTCTATTTGACGGCCTGCGAAAAACATACCTGATGCCGTCCAGAATATGACCGTGACTCATAGGTGTTTCTTCAAGATTGCTGCCTAACGACTTGAACAGCGGCGCCAAAGCCGCGCAGCGGGTTTGACGTTCGTCTGCTTCAACTGGTTAGGTGGTATCACGTTTATGGTCTTGTGGACTATTTTCGTTGTCGGCAATAGTAGCAGAGGTGAGGCTCGATGAATGATGGGCCGTGTGTTCGATCTGGTGAATCGTCGATAAGATGAAATTACTCTGACCCCAAAACCTTTGTTCGACCAGTGAATCGTCGATAACGTGATTTTACTCTGACCCCAAACTTGTACTTTACTGCACTGGCGCAACACGAGGAATCAGCAGGAATTCTTTTTGCCGTCCGTCAATGTAGTAAGTCTTCTCGCCGTCGAAAAATGCGTCTTCCTCGAGGCTGATACGTACCGCTTTGCCCCAGCTTGCGACATCAGTCTCAGCATAGAGCTCGATGGAATGAGCCGTGTTGGGATACAACGGGTAATCGCCTCGGCCCGGCACCCCGCCCTGCTGGTCCCACAATCCAATCGTCGGTCCGGCCGCGTGACCGTGATAACCAATCGGATGTGTGTAAATTGATGCGGTGATGCCCTCGTCCTTTGCAACCGCGAGCGCGCTGGCCAGGATCTCGTTGCCGGTTCGACCCGTTATGAATTGATCGGTCAGTATGTCCTGCAACCGGTTACCCGTCACAAGCGCTGCACGTAAGTCTTCCGGCGCTTCTGTTTCTCCTGGTTTCAGAACGTAGGCATGTTGTTGCGTATCCGTATTGAGTCGTAGATAGCTAATGCCGAAATCCGCATGCAGCAAATCGCCCGGCATGATCAGGTCATCGTCATGTCGGGCAGAAATAGCCGCCTTCATGTCGATCTCTGGCTGCGTGGCACGATCAACAGAAACCGAAGGATGAAACCATGTGGTGAGCTTCAGTTCACGGATTCGATTGCGATACCACCATATGACATCGCCGGTCGTAGTGATGCCAGGTTGAATGACTTTTTCCGACAATCCTTCAGCCAGAATCTCATGAGCAATACGCACTATGTTCTGATACGTCACCATCTCCTCATCCGTGCGCATCTCAAGCCAGCCAATGGCCAGTTTTTCCGCCGAAACCACACGGTTATGCAATATCGGATCTAATGCTTCATGGAATAGCCGGTACTCGGTTTGTGAAATGCCGTCTGCAAGAGCGAACGTTTCCGAAAAATTCAGACCAATTCGACGCGGGTTTCTCTCTTTGATGATTTCCGCCAGCCGCGCCCACTGCTCACCGTGAAGCTCCCTGTCCCAGGCTTTCTCGAACATATCGCCCACCGCGTAGCGTGCCACCGCCAAAGTCTCCAGTGGCTGACCATCGCCGGGGTTATAGATGACAAGAATGGTGCGGCGTCGCGCCGAGTGCCAGGTAGCGGGAATCATCGTACGAATAACAGGGTCTTCATTATATTCACGGGAAATGATGACCCACATGTCGATATCAGCACGTTCCATCAACTCGGGCAAAACCGTTTGTACTCGCGTAGTCAGCCATCGATCAATGACTGCAGCACGCTCCTGCATCGGCAGGATAGTCGCGCCGGCGCAGACGTCCCCAATAGTTATGATCAGCGAAAATGCGAGAAGCAGTCTTTTTATCATTGTTATTACCCTTGGATTGTGGCCGCTTGATTGTGCCGTTATCTGCCTCGCGCAGCAAAACTATCCACACCAACCGGGTAAGCGGAACAGGTAATCCGGCGTAATATGTAACAAGAAATACAAGGTGACTGCCCGCGACTACGGCGGCACAGCGGCAAGATAATCCCGCTATATTCGCGACTCAATGTGGAAATTCGCCGCACACCACACGTTAACATACGCCATGCAGTCCAATGCGTAACGATGCGACTCGTTGCCGATTTCCGGCCGCAAAATAGTACCGTCGCCGGCCAGCGATTAACCCGCACAAAGTGTGATAGCGTGAGGGTGTACTCCGAGAAGGGAATTAGACCATGCATCTGCCTACAATCTGTCGATCAATTGCCCGGTCCTTGCTGCCAGTCTTTTTCCTGATTGGTGGCCTGTCATTTGCCCAGGACGAGGCGCAACCAGGCCCGGACGAATACGCGCCATTGCCCGAAGGTCCCATGACGGCTGAGTATCTTGCGGAGCTGATTCTCCGGGTCGACGAAGAGGCAAAACTTGACGGCGCGAGCTGGCAGTTCAAGGTGGCTGACATCGATACGATGGTGGTGTTCGACATCGCCGCAGATCGTATGCGAATCATCATCCCGATCAAACGCGCCGACGAACTGGAGCCGGAGGACTTGCTGCGTATTATGCAGGCGAATTTTGACTCGGCGCTGGACGCTCGGTATGCGATTGGACAGGGACTTTTGTGGGGGACCTTCATCCATCCCCTCGGCTCCCTGACGGCCGAAGAATTTCTCGTCGGGCTCGGTCAAACCGTAAACGTCGTCGTATCGTTTGGCACCTCCTTCTCGTCCGGGATGTTTATTTATGGCGGTGGTGACAGTGCTGAAATCGAACAAAAGAAACTGATTGAGGACTTGAGGAAACGCAGCATCTGATCGGCGTCACGATAGATACCGACATCCGCAACTAACCAGTTCGCTGGCCAAAGGAAACCGAAAATGACCACAGTCGACTATCCCAACTGTCTGCGCGACCTGATCGAAAGCGAGATCTTCGGCGAGGCGGTATCTCTGGCCCTGCTCGAGGTTGCAAAAACCGACCGCGACCGCTTCCAGTTCGCGACCTTGCTGCAGTTGGAGACAGAAACCAAAGCAAGGCTGCGGCCGCTACTCTACAAGTACGGCGTGTCGCTGACTGAAAAGATGCCGCTGGAAGACGTAGAAGGGATTGTTCAAGGCTATGTCGAGGGCAGCTGGGAAGCATTTGCGGCCGCCAACATCGAGGTGGTCGAGGGCTTCCCTGGATGACTACGATTCGGCCAGCTTCCGCTTTAGCGTCTCGTTGACCTGCCCGGGATTCGCCTTACCGCCCGTCTCCTTCATAACCTGACCGACAAAGAAGCCCAGCAGTTTTTCCTTGCCCGCCCGGTAATCGGCTGCCTGGCCCGGATTCGCGGCAATGACTGCGTCAACGATATTGTCGATAGCACTGCTATCGGTGATCTGGCGTAGCCCACGCGCCTCGATAACGTCATCGGCACTGCCCTCGCCCGACCACACGGCCTCGAAGACCTCTTTCGCAATCTTGCCTGAAATGGTTTTATCAGCGATTCGATCCAGCAAGCCTGCCAGCTGGCCAGCCGACAAGACACTGTTCGAAATATCCAGTCCGTCACGATGCAGTGCGGCAGACAAATCACCAATCATCCAGTTTGCAGCTGTCTGCGCTGGCGCAGCAGTGGCACTGGCAGTTGCCTCAAAAAAATCGGCCAGCGAACGACTTCCCGTCAGAATGACGGCATCATCTTCCTTAAGGCCGAATTCGGCAACGAAACGTTGTTGCTTCGCGTCCGGCAACTCCGGCAAGGTGTCACGGACCGCGGCAATGAACGACTCATCCAGTTCCACGGGTAACAAGTCGGGGTCCGGAAAATAGCGATAGTCGTTCGCCTCTTCCTTCGATCGCATCGAACGGGTCTCATTACGATCCGAATCGTACAAACGCGTTTCCTGGACAACCTCACCACCGTCTTCGATGATTTCGATCTGCCGCTCAACTTCAATGTTGATCGCTTTCTCAACAAAACGAAACGAATTCAGATTTTTCAATTCCGCGCGAGTGCCAAGTTCTTCCTGGCCTCGAGGTCGCACGCTGACGTTGGCATCACAACGAAACGAACCTTCCTGCATGTTGCCATCACAAATCTCGAGGTAGCGAACAATAGAGTGAATCTTGCGCATGTACGCAACGGCCTCTTTCGCCGAGCTAAGCTCCGGTTCCGATACAATCTCCAGCAATGGAGTTCCGGCGCGATTCAAATCGATGCCGGAGTATTGATCCAGACCTTCATGAATCGACTTGCCGGCATCTTCCTCCAGGTGAGCACGGGTGATTTGAATCCGCTTCTCTTCACCGTCATCGCCAGTAATCATCAGTTCGCCACCGACGACAATCGGCAGCTCGTACTGACTGATCTGATAGCCTTTCGGCAGGTCGGGATAGAAATAATTCTTACGTGCAAAAACCGAGCGCGGCGCAATGACGGCATTCACCGCCAACCCGAACTTGCAGGCCATGCGCACCACCTCACTGTTCAATACCGGCAATACCCCGGGGTAACCTAAATCCACCAGGCACGCCTGCGCGTTGGGCTCTGCACCATAGGTGGTCGAGGCGCCGGAAAAAATCTTGCTGTCGGTCGCAAGCTGGGCGTGTATTTCAAGACCGATCACCACTTCCCATGCAGCGTTCACGCGAACTCTCCGGGTACCAGCCTGTGCCAGTCGGTCACCTGCTGATATTGATGAGCACACGACAGCAGCGCTTCCTCCGCGAAATGCGGGCCGACCATTTGCAGGCCGACGGGCAGGTCATTGACCAGTCCGCAGGGAACTGACATTCCCGGCAGCCCGGCGAGATTGGCGCCGATTGTGTAGATGTCATTCAGGTACATCGTGATCGGGTCGTCCGTTTTGTCGCCCAACGCAAACGCCGGGGTCGGCGTCGTCGGTCCGACGATGAGATCCACTTGCTCGAAAGCGGCTTTGAAATCCTGACTGATCAACTGCCGTACTTTTTGTGCCTGGAGGTAGTACGCATCGTAATAGCCGGCGGACAAGACATAGGTCCCCGTCATGATGCGCCGCTTCACCTCGGTGCCAAACCCTTCGCTGCGCGACCGGCAATATAGGTCAAGCAGATCGACCGGGTTTTCGGCACGGTGGCCAAAACGCACGCCATCAAATCGTGACATGTTCGATGAACACTCCGCGGGAGCAACGACATAATAGGTGGGTACCGACAAATCGAGGTTGGGCAAACTAACCTCGACGGTGGTCGCGCCCTGCTCTTCAAGCACGGCAATGGCATCTTTGACGCGTTTTTCATTTTCGGCATCCAGGCCTTCGTCAAAATGTTCCCGGACGATGCCGATTCGCAAACCCTTTAGTGGCCGTTGCAGTGCGGCAAGATAGTCTGGCACAGGTTCTTCGGAGGATGTGGAATCACGCGGGTCGAAACCCGCCATAACACCCAGCAACAGGGCCGCATCCTCAGCAGAGCGAGTAATGACGCCGGCCTGATCCAAACTGGAGGCGAATGCCACCATGCCGTAGCGCGAAACACGACCGTAAGTCGGTTTGACTCCCGTGGTACCGGTTAACGCCGCGGGCTGGCGTATGGAACCGCCAGTATCAGTACCGGTCCCGGCTGGCACCAACCTGGCCGCGACCGCGGCCGCCGACCCGCCCGATGACCCACCGGGCGACAAGGTCAGATCCCACGGGTTTTTCGTCACGCCAAAATAGCTGGTCTCAGTGGACGACCCCATCGCAAACTCGTCCATATTCGTTTTCCCCAGCATGACGGCGCCGGCCGCGCCAAGGCGTTCCACCACCGCGGCGTCATAAGGGGAAACAAACGTGTCCAGAATATGCGAACCACAAGTGGTCAGCACATCGCGGGTACAAAACAAATCCTTGTGGACGATGGGAAGGCCGGTCAGCGGTCCCATATTGCCCGAGGCAATGACCTGGTCTGCTACCGCGGCCGCGGCGAGCGCCTGCTCCCCGGTCAACGTGATAAATGCATTTAGTGACGCGCCGACATTCTCAATGCGCGTCAGCAGTGCTGATGTCAGCTCTGTCGCTGAAAACTCATTGTCGACCAGACCCTGGCGAAGTTCCGTCAGCGTGCGCAAATGCAGTTCGTTACTATCCTGACTCATGGTTATTCGATGACTTTCGGCACCAGGTACAAACCATCCTGGACGGCCGTCGCATTGGCCTGAATTCGATCCCGCTCGACGCTTTCAGTCACCTCATCCGCCCGCAATCGCTGCGCTGTATTCAGCGGATGCGCCATCGGCACGACCGCGTCGGTTGGCGCGGCCTGTAACTGGTCCACGAAATCGACGATTCGGGACAATTTGTCCACCACATCGTCCATTTCTTCCTCGCCAATCGTTAACCGTGCGAGCATCGCAATGTCCTGTACCTGATTCTTATTTAGGGACACAAAACCAACCTCGAAAATTTTGGATGAAAACCGGTTGAATATTAGGGAGATTCAACGCGCCGAATGATACACAGCGCCTTGCTCAAAGTCGTGCGCATTGTTAGATTACGCTGTTGATTCGATTCGCCGGACCCAAACTCCAACATGTTCAAGAATATCTTAGGCTTTTTTTCCGAGGATTTATCGATTGACCTCGGCACGGCTAACACTCTTATATACTCCCGCGGCCATGGCATCGTGCTGGACGAGCCGTCCGTTGTCGCCATTCGTGAGGACGCGGGACGTGGTGGCCGCACCGTCGAAGCGGTCGGTATGGAGGCCAAGAACATGCTGGGCCGCACGCCGGGGAACATCACAGCCATCCGACCTCTCAAGGATGGCGTCATCGCGGACTTCACGGTCACGGAGAAAATGCTGCAGCATTTCATCCGCAAAGCACATGGCTCGCGATATTTTCGCCCCAGCCCGCGGGTTCTCATTTGTGTCCCATACGGATCCACACAGGTCGAGCGCAGGGCGATTCGCGAATCAGCCGAAGGGGCTGGCGCGCGCAAAGTCCATCTGATACCCGAGCCAATGGCTGCCGCTATCGGGGCTGGCCTGCCCGTGCACGAAGCACGCGGCTCGATGGTGCTCGATATCGGTGGCGGTACCTCCGAGGTTGCCGTTATCTCTCTCAACGGCATCGTTTATGCTGCGTCCGTTCGAATTGGCGGTGATCGATTCGATGAGGCGATTACCAACTACGTTCGCCGCAACTACGGCATCCTGATCGGCGAAGCCACCGCGGAGCGGATCAAACACGAAATTGGCTCGGCTTTTCCTGGCCAGGAGGTCAAAGAGATCTCCGTGAAAGGTCGCAATTTGTCCGAAGGCGTGCCCAGAAGTTTCACTCTGAACAGCAATGAGATTCTGGAAGCATTGCAGGAACCGCTGCAGGGTATTGTCGGCGCGGTTAAAGAAGCGCTGGAGCAAACCCCACCGGAACTGGGTGCCGATGTCGCGGAACGCGGTATCGTCCTGACCGGCGGCGGCGCCATGTTGCGTGATATCGACAAGCTGCTCATGGAAGAGACCGGGCTGCCAGTCGTCATCGCCGACGATCCACTCACCTGCGTCGCACGCGGTGGTGGCCGTGTCATTGAATTGATTGATGAGCACGGACCGGCCGTTTTTGGTCTTGAGTAGTTTGAGAACCTCTCGCCGACTGATGCGACACGTGAACTGCAGGCGCTCACCGTTCAGGTAAACCAGGGACTACGCTGATGGCCGCCGGAACAGAAAGTCAGCACCACTCGTCAAGGCTTGCATCGCTCGGGGTGCGCTTCCTGCTGCTGTGCGGCTTGAGCATTGCTCTGCTGATCGTTGACCAGCGCGAAAACCACCTCGATTCCGTCCGTCGCGCCATCAGTGCCACCGTATATCCGCTGCGCGCCATCGTTGATGCGCCAGTCGCCTTCTGGCACTGGGCCGATGAAACCACGGAAAAGCGCAGCGAACTGCTGCTGGAAAACAATCGTCTCAAAACCGAACGCCTGCTGACTCAGGCCAGACTGCAGCGTTATGCGGCATTGGAGGCGGAAAACGCCCGTCTGCGCGCGATGTTGGAAGCCACCAGTCGAATGCGCGACCGGGTCAGGGTGGCCGAAATCATGTCGGTCAGTCCCAATCCGTTTCGACACTCAATTGTCATTGATAAAGGTACGCGCGACGATGTCTACGATGGGCAGGCAATCGTCAACGCCGATGGTGTCGTCGGCCAGATTATGAACACCGGCCTGCTGTCCGCACAGGGATTACTGATCAGCGACCCGGATCACGCACTGCCGGTGGAGGTAAATCGCAGCGGTCTCAGAACCATTGCCGTGGGCACCGGCGAGTATGATCGGCTGGATTTACCCTTTCTCCCCAACAATGCCGATATCAAGGAAGGCGACCTGCTGGTGACTTCCGGACTGGGCGGCGCCTTTCCGGCGGGTTATCCGGTTGCCGTGGTCAGCAACATCACACTCGTACCCTCGAAGTCATTTGCCGAAGTATCGGCCCGACCTGCCGCCGCACTGAATCAGATTCGTGAAATTATGCTGATCTGGTTCACAGCGCCGCAAAGCGATGTTAGCGATGAGTAACGAGAGAGCCTCACGACGATTGCCGATCCTGCTTTCCATCGTGGCCGCGCTGATGCTGGCCATTACGCCGATGCCCGACTGGGCCGTAACGTTCCGCCCCGACTGGGTAGCGTTGACCCTTATA
>CAYUOY010000036.1:0-27531 GCA_964446495.1 uncultured Woeseiaceae bacterium
ATTCAATCATTCGCGGGACCACCCTGGTCAAGATCGTGGCCATGTTGCGCAACGGCGGAGAAGAGATCGAGGCGAGCGCGGTAGCAAACGCGGGGAAGCGCCTCCGCACCTCGTTGTCGCGGATAATATTCGAAAGCGTAGCGGTGGCGCCGAGTCGGATGTCCGCATGGGTGGAATCGATTATATCGAGTCCCGGTATCGACATCAGGCTAATGACAGTTCCGGCTTTTTGATGACGCCGTTTCATGTTGGGCCACAGGTCAGTGCCACCCGCCACGAGCCTCGCGTTGTCACCGGCCATTGCCCTCGCCGCATCGGCGACGCTTGCCGGCACTTCGATTCTAATCGGTGGTAAGCGTAGCACTGCTATGTTCCTCCAGAGCCTCGTCGCGGTCTTTCATAGTGCCGGCTGCCGAGCGCAGGCCTTTCCTGTTCGCTTTGGGGTCATCGGCGGCGCGACCATCGCCGCCCTGGTCCGGCGTATGCACCATGACGGGTTCGCCGTAGTCTATGTGTGGAAATTTTGTCGGGCCAACACGGGGCTCACGTCCTTTCTTTTTCGCCAGCAGGCCCTTCAGCACGAGATCCGGATGAATCGGCACCTGATCCACGCGCACACCGACGGCATCGAAAATCGCGTTAGCCAGCGCTGGCATAATCGGCAGCAAGGGGCCCTGGCCAACTTCCTTGGCTCCGTAAGGACCACGCTCATCATCGGTCTCAATCATGTAGCTTGTGATTTCCGGCATGTCGTGAAAACCGGGGCTCTTGTACTCAAGCATCGATGGCGCTTTGTGTACGAGCGCCGGAGACAGTCGTTCCGGCAGTCGCCGGAATGCCTGTTCTTCCATCATCGCCTCACCCAGGCCCATGTAAATGCTGCCCTCGATTTGCCCGAGTGCCAGAACAGGGTTGAGTGCACGTCCGATATCGTGAGCCATCCAGATTTTGACGACGTCGTACATGCCGGTTTCCGTATCGACCTCAACTTCAATGACGCTCGCCGAATAGGAATACGTGGGTGATGGTCCTACGCCGGCGCCTCGATATCGACCGGGTGCTCGTGGCGGGATGTACGAACCGGTGGTACCAAGCGTGCCGAAGCGCGACTCGGCAATCACGACCGCCTCACTGAATTCGATTGATTTCCCGGGATCGTGGGCCGGAAATACACTCCGCTCCGCGAATACCAGGGAATCCGCCGGCACTTCCAGATGGTCGGCGACGGCCTCGGCAATCTTGTCACGTGCACGCTCAGCGGCCTGCCTGGCCGCGTGGCCGACCATAAGCGTCACGCGTGAAGAGTAGCTGCCGAGATCTACCGGTGTCAGATCGGTGTCAGCAACGCACAGGCGGATATCCTTCAGATCGATTCCCAGAACTTCCGCGACGATGGCGGCAAGTACGCTGTCCGAGCCTTGTCCGACTTCACTCTCGCCACAAAAGACAGCAACGTTGCCGCTGCGATCCAGTTTTATTTGCACGCCGGACTGTGGCATGTGATTCCAGTAGATCGGTAAACCGGCACCCGTCATGTATGCACCACAGGCCAGCCCGAGCCCGCGTCCCTCCGGCAACCTGGCATAACGCTTCTTCCAGTCGCTGCCCTTGACGACAGCCTCAATGCACTGTTGCAGCCCGATGGTGCCGATTTGCAGCCAGTTTGCTGTAATTGAGCCGGGCTCGACGAGGTTTCGCAGGCGCAGTTCCGCCGGATCAATGCCCAGCGCATGTGCTGCCTTGTCGAGTTGAATCTCGAAGCCGAAGCGGGGCTGTGGCGTGCCGTGTCCTCTCTTGGGTCCGCAGGGTGGCTTGTTGGTAAACGCGCGCGCTCCCTCAAACCAGTAAGCAGGGAGTTTGTAGGTCGTCGTTTGCAGAGCACCTGTATAGAAGGTGCTGGCGACACCGTAACTGCCGAACGCGCCACCATCGAGCGTCGTTCGCAGATGCTGCGCGGTCATCGTGCCGTCTTGCCGGAAGCCGGTCTTCAGGTTCATCTGTACCGGATGGCGGCCACGATGGCTGTAAAATACTTCCTCGCGGGTCAATGTGATTTTGACGGGACGACCCAGTTTAAGCGCCATTTTTGCAACGACGATTTCATGGTTGAACGGATCGGTTTTGCCACCGAAACCACCCCCGTTCGAGCAGGCAATCACCCTGATGCGCGATGGTGGGATGTTGAGCGTCTTGGTCAGTGCACGGTGTACGTAGTGCGGACACTGGGTTGATGAATACAAAGTGATGCGATCGTCATCCTCCGTGAACGCGATTGATGAATGCTGCTCCAGCGCCAGGTGAGTGTTGCCCTCATAGAAGAAATTGTCCTCGAGGGTCAGGTGTGCTGCTTGCATGCCCGCTTCGACATCACCGAACTTAAGCGATACTTTCTTGTGTATGTTGCCCTCATCGGCATAAGCATGTATCTGTGGCTCCGGTGTCCGCAGCGCTTCCTCGACACTGGAAATCGTTGGCAGGAGTTCGTAGTCGACATTGACTGCCAATGCTGCGGCATGCGCGATATCCTCGGACACTGCCGCGATCGCGGCCACCGGGTCACCAACGAATCTCACCGTGCCCAGCGCCAGCGCTCGTTCATCTTCCGATACCGGCAGGATGCCAAACTTGTCCGGTACTTCCTCGCCGACCAGAGTGCCCAGGACACCGTCCATTGCGAGCGCGGCCGACAGGTCAATACTCCGGATCCTGGCGTGCGGCACAGAACTGCGTACCAGCTTGACATAGGCCGTGCGCGGGAACTGGATGTCATCCGCAAATCGGGTCTGACCGGTGACTTTCGCACGACCATCGACACGCCGAAACGGCTTGCCGATTATCTTTAGCTCGGGTTCCGTGGCCTGCGCCGATTCAGCGGGCGGTACCGGGAGTGGTTTAGCCATCCCCTGGACTCTCCTTCAATGTGATATCGCTGCCTGTGAAAAGTGTCTCGTCCGGTTTCCAGTCGTCACCTCTTTGCTTCGCTGCCGCCCATTTCACCGCTTCGATGATGCGGTTGTAACCGGTGCAACGGCAGATATTTCCGGACAGTGCCTCCGCGATCTGCTCATCACCCGGGTTCGGCTCCTTCTCCAGCAGTGCCTCGGCGACCATCAGGATTCCGGGCGTGCAATAGCCGCATTGCGTCGCACCCAGATCGGCAAAAGCCTCCTGCAATGGATGCAGGTTATTGCCTCTCTGCAGTCCTTCTATTGTCCGAATCGATTTACCGATAACGTCCGTCGTAATCTGCAGGCAGGAGAACACCGGCTCTCCATTGACCAGCACAGCACAGGCACCGCACTCACCCAGCTCGCAGCCGTGTTTGGTGCCGGTGAGCTTGCACTCCTCACGCAAGACTTCGAGCAAGGTGTGATGGCTCGGAAAGACAACCGGATACGGTTCCTCATTAATCTCCAGTACGGCGGCGGTCATTCCCTCCGGAATCCCGGCTCCATTTTTCTTGCCATTGTTTCGTGAGCACATGTCAGCTTACCAACCACGTATTTGTGCTGCGCAGTGCATCGGCAACACGCCTGCTTCTTTGCAAACCGTTTTTGCGCCCGGCATACCAGGCTTTCTCAAAACTAACCGCCGGATTCCTGTAAATCACGCCCAGTGCTACCGGTACCGTGAGTTCGAGCAGCAATTGTGCGATCACTTTGCTGGTCACATCGTGCCGCAACACTTGCTCCGGTTTCGATATGGCATCGATAACTTCGAGCGAGAGCGTTTCCGGGTTAAATCGAATGCCCCTGGAATTGTTGTTACCGAACAGCATGGGTTCGCCGTGCCGCAAACGCAGCTGGGTTTCAGCGGCACTCTTGCGCTCCGTGAAATCTGCAAAGACATCTTCGTTGTAAACAATGCAATTCTGGAAGATCTCGGTGAGGGCGGTACCCTCAAAGGTTTGCGCTTCCCTGAGCACTTCACTCAAACCGGCTTTGTCGGTATCGATTGCTCGTGCGAAAAATCGGGCGCCGGCGCCAAGTGCAAACTGTCCGGGCGATAACGGCGAATCGACAGAACCGCCGGGGCTGGATGGGGACCTCGTTCCCGGTCTTGATGTGGGTGAATACTGGCCTTTTGTCAGTCCATAGATTTCATTATTAAAGAGCAGAATTTTCAGGCCGACGTTGCGGCGCAATGCATGCAACAGATGATTGCCGCCGATCGACAAGCCGTCCCCGTCCCCGGTAATCACCCAGACATCGATATCAGGGTTGGCCAGCTTTAGTCCGGTCGCCACGGCGGGAGCCCGGCCATGAATCGTATGGAACCCGTAGGTATCCACGTAGTAGGGGAATCGTGACGAGCAGCCGATGCCGGAAATAAACGCAGTCGATTCCCGCTCGGCACCGGCATCTGCGAGTATTTTGGTGACGACTTTCAGAATCGCGTAGTCGCCACAACCCGGACACCAGCGAACATCCTGGGTCGTGGTGAAATCTTTCGCAGTCAGAACGGCAGTCATCGGGATTCTCCTTCTGCCACGACGGCCGCTGGCAGCATTGAGCGAATTCTTTCTGTCAATTCGGATATCAGGAATGGTTGGCCGGTGACCTTGCAGAATGGCACCGGATCGACACCAAGCTGATCGCGCAACAATGTCGATAGCTGGCCCATGTTCATTTCAGGCACCAGCAATTGATCGAAATTACCGACTATCGCAGCGAGATTCTCGGGCAGCGGAAACAAATGCCTGAGGTGCGTATAGCTGACGCCTGGATGACTCTCACGAACTTCCCTGACAGCCTGGTAGATGGGACCAAAAGTGGAGCCCCAGCCAATCACCAGCAGCTCGCCATGCTCCGGTCCAAGTTCCATCGTCTGCGGTGGAATGAACCTGGCGACCGAACTGACTTTGGCGGCACGCATATCGGTCATGCGTTGATGGTTGTCGGCATCGTAGGAGATGTGTCCGGTATCGATGTCTTTTTCGAGCCCACCGAGTCGATGCATGAGTCCCGGCATTCCCGGACTGATCCACGGGCGGCCCTGTGTTTGCGGATCGCGCTCGAAGACCAGTTCGTGTGCATTGCGGGCATCGTCCGGCGTCGGTACAGCATTCGATGCAATCGGCTCGATCTTGTCGATGTCCGGGATGCGCCACGGCTCCGCCGCATTGGAAAGGTATCCATCGCTTAATAACATGACCGGCGTCATATGCCGCAGGGCGATACGTACTGCTTCAATGGCCGCAAAAAAGCAATCGCCGGGCGAGCGTGCAGCGATAACCGGTATTGGCGTATCGGCATTCCTGCCGTATACGGCCTGGTAAAGGTCGGATTGCTCTGTTTTTGTGGGCAGGCCCGTCGAGGGTCCACCCCGCTGGGTATTGACGATCACGAGCGGAATCTCGGCACTCACCGCAAGTCCGATCGCTTCGGTCTTCAGCGCGATGCCGGGGCCCGAACTCGACGTAACGCCGATAACGCCGCCGTATGACGCGCCGATTGCCGCGCAAATCGCGGCGATCTCGTCCTCTGCCTGAAATGTGCCGACACCGAGGTCAGCAGAGCGAGAGAGGTGGTGCAACAATGGCGACGCCGGCGTTATCGGGTAGGTACACAAGAGCACGGGCCGGTCGGCCAGTTCGCCGGCTGCGGCGAGACCCAGCGACAGGGCCTCGGCCCCGGTTATGCCCCGATATTCGCCACCAGGCAGGTCGGCGGTGCTCACCTTGAAGCGTGGGATTGCCTCTGATAATTCGGCTGTTTCGCCATAGGCATGACCGCAATGAAGCGCTGCCAGATTAGCGTCCCGTATGACATCTTTCCCCGCAAACTTTTGACGAATCCAGTCTTCGATGGTCGCAAGGTCACGATTGAACATCCACAGGAGAAGACCGAGCGCCCAGAAATTCTTGCAGCGGCCGCCGTCACTCTTGGATAGTCCAAATGGCTTGACCGCCTCGAGATTGAGGCGACCGATATCAACCGATACGAGTTGATAGTTATTCAGTTCCCCGCTATCCCGAGGATCCTTTGCATAGCCGGCTTTGGTCAGGTTGCGCGCGGTGAAGCTGTCGTTGTTGACTACCAGGAGTGCGCCGCTGGCGAGCAATGGCAGGCTGACCTTGAGGGCGGCAGGGTTCAGGGCGACCAGAACGTCGGCTTCGTCGCCTGCCGTTGTGATCGGGTTTGCGCCAATGTTCATCTGGTAGGCGGAGACACCGAAAGTCGTACCGACGGGCGCACGGATTTCGGCCGGGAAGTCCGGGAAGGTTGCGAAATCCCTGCCGCCCAACGCCGCCGAGGCGATGAACTGCGATCCCATGAGTTGCACGCCATCGCCGGAATCACCGGCCAGTCGTACGACGATTGAGTCCATTGATGTGTGCTCAGACATCGGCAATGCAGCCCTATGTTGCGGTCAGGGTGAAGTCGATTTCGCCGCCGGGGAGAAGGTAAAGAATTATCGCCATTCCCCCGGTCACGGTCGGGTAATGTTCCGAGCCGGCCGGATAGACCAACCAGCCCTGTCCGTGGCCGTCAAACTTCGCAGCTGCCGTCTCCGGGATAATCATGTCGATCTCACCGGCAGGGTGGCCGTGATACGGTCCGGCAATATCTTCCATCTGCACAACGTCGACTGAAAAGTCATTGACCGCCGGTCCGGGTTCTGCGACCCGGCCATAGCGGATGCCGCCACGCTCATGATTTCCGAGCCAGCCCTCGTCGATGCCTTGCCGGCATAAGGTGGCCACGTCGTCAAATGCTGCGCCGCCCGGCGGGAAACTCTGCTCCAGGAAAGACTGCAGATCGTGGTCAAGATTCCTCCCGGCGATGCGGGCAGTAATCGTTGCAACAGACTCGGCAAAACATCGCTCCGCATTCATCGGTCAAGCCTCATGCCACCAACTTGACGTACTCGAAGTCGCCCGCCTGGCCGTTGATGCCTGCACGCGGAGCGGCAACCCAGCTCGCGAATTTTCCGGGCCTCGTCTCCGGCTGCATCAGCGACAGGATGTATTCGAGGTCAGCATCGGACGGCAGCCACTCGTCGCTGCGATCTTTCCATTCGCTCTCGGATACGATCTCTCCGCTGTCCGTTACATGCACAGCTGAAAACTCGCCGACCGCGCGATGGAACGCACGATCCGGCAGGGCAAGCCTGTAATCCAGTTTGTGCGTCTGCAGCACCCGGTTCCAGCTCAGCATGACCTTTTCACAATCCTGGATGTAGTCATCGCAAAGTCGCGCATTGATCGCACTTAAGGCCGGTGTATCGACAATCTGCACCTCTCCATTGACCACCTGTGCGACCGGATAAGTATCATTTTCCAGTTGATGATCGTCATCTATGTTCAGTTCCCGAAATCGACCTTTCAATCCTGCGTTGAATGAATTTGCCGCATTGGTCGAAATTTCGGCGCCGAACAGGTCGAGCGTCACTGAGTAATGGAAATTGATTTTCTTCTGTATCGTTGCAAGGTCAATGGCGCCGTACTGACGTACCGCTTCCTTGTCCGTTGGATCCGTAATACCGTGCTCGTTCATCACCTCACAGGTGCGCTGAATAACGCGCTCGACACCGGTTCGACCGACGAACATGTGGTGACCTTCCTCCGTGAGCATGAAGCGGGTGGTCCTCGCCAGTGGATCGAAAGCGGAAGTCGCCAGTGATTCGAGCTGCATCTTGCCATCGCGATCAGTAAATGTGGTGAACATGAAGAACGACAACCAGTCAGGTGTCTCCTCGTTGAATGCACCCAGGATTCTTGGTCTGTCGACATCGCCGGAAGTACGCTTGAGCAGATCCTCGGCCTCTTCCCGGCCATCCCGACCGAAGTATTTCTGCAGCAGGTAGACCATCGCCCAGAGATGCCGCCCTTCTTCGACATTGACCTGGAAGAGATTGCGCATGTCATAAAGTGACGGTGCGGTCTGCCCGAGATAACGCTGCTGTTCGACGGAGGCGGGTTCAGTGTCACCCTGGATGACAATCAGGCGGCGCAGCATGGAGCGATACTCGCCCGGAACGTCCTGCCAGACCGCCTCGCCTTTGTGCTGGCCAAACGCGATCGTTCTGCCTTCTTCCTGTGGTGCCAGCAGGATGCCCCAGCGGTACTCGGGCATCTTCACGTAGCCGAATTTTGCCCAACCTTCAGAATCAACACCCACGGCGGTGCGCAGGTACACCTCCTGTTCATGGAAGCCGACCGGCCCGTTGTTTTTCCACCAGTCGATGTACTTGGGATACCAGGCTTCAAGCGCACGCTTGAGTCGCGTGTCCGACGCTAGGTCAACGTTGTTCGGAATCAATGCTGTGTAGTCGACTTCTGTCATGACTAGACTCTCCTGCGGTCATATTTGGGACGCTTGCCCGTGCCGTAAAGTTTTAGAGCGCCCGCATCACCGGTCGCGTTCGGGCGTTGAAAAATCCAGTTTTGCCAGGCAGTCAGGCGGCCAAAGATCTTTGTTTCCATCGTCTCCGGCCCTGCAAAACGAAGGTTTGCTTCCATCCCGGTCAGTGCGTCGGGAGAAAAACTCGCGCGTTCCTCGAGCAGCAGGCGGATTTCGTCTTCCCAGTCGATGTCGTCCGGGGCGAAGGTGACCAGGCCGCCACGCAATGCCGCCTGCGCGTCGAGATCCTGACCAATCAGTTTTCGTGCGTTTTCAAGGCTGGCGCTGTCACCGAGGAAGCGTGTCTCGAGACGCGTGAGTCCGTTCGACATGCGCAGTGCACCGAAATTGAGTTCAGTGAGGCGAATGGTTGGTGAGGGACGGTCGTCGAGCATGTAGCTGCGATCGACGGCGAACAGCAGGTCTGCCAGCATGCCGACGAAACAACTGCCAGGCTCGACGAATGCAAATGTCGTTCGGGAAGTGAGGTCCAGCCGTTTGAAGGTTCTCTGCATGTACAGCAGGATTTCGCGAACCAGCCAGTCGTCGCGGTGCCGCTCAACAAGTGCGTCGTAACTGGCCACATGACTCCCGGCGCCGGATGTCTTGATAATCAGCGTGCCCAACGTGGGTTCGTTGCTGCGGAGATGCAGCAAGGCATCATCAATCGCCCTGGTGACCGCGAGTGGCCAGAAGTTAACACCCAGTGCATGGATTTCGTCCACGTCGAGCGGGGCGTCACTGTCCGGTGCCTGAATTTCGAGCGTCGCACTTCGTCCATCGCGATCCGGTGTCACGCTAACGAACGGGTAGCAGATCATATTGTCTGCTTCGCTTCGCTCGAGGCGGTCAAGTTTGATGCCGCTCCGTCCCTCCGGGCGATCCGAGCCCGAGGCAAGCTCGAGCGCTTTCTCACTGACCCGCTGGTCAAATTTCGACCGTGGCACAATCTCGTCCACCAGGCGCCACTCAACCGCGCGCTGTCCCTTCATGCCCTCTTCAACGGTACAGAATACGTCGGCCAGGTCGCGCCGTACTTTTCGCTTGTCGACCACCCGGGTCAGTCCACCGGTGCCCGGTAGCACCGCGAGCAAGGGTACTTCCGGCAGCGAAACAGCGGCATTGCCGTCGTCGATCAGCATCAGGTATTCGGTGGCGAGGGCTAGTTCGTAGCCGCCGCCGGCCGCTGTTCCATTCAGGGCTGCCAGGTAGATTTGCCCGGAGTTGTTACTTGCATCTTCAATCGAATTGCGGGTCTCGTTGGTGAACTTGCAGAAGTTGACTTTGTGAGAATGACTCGAGGAACCCAGCATGCGGATGTTGGCGCCGGCACAGAACATACTGTCGATTCCGGATGTGATGACGACCGCCCGGACCTCCGGGTGCTCGAAGCGGAGCCGTTGCACGGCATCGTATAACTCGAGATCGACGCCGATATCGTAGGAATTCAGCTTCAATTGATAGCCGTCCATGGCCGGACTGTTCTCATCGACCGCCATGATGAGCCTGGCGACCGGCCCATCAATGGAGATGGACCAGTGCCGGTAATCGTCCGGCGCGGTGCGAAAATCGAATCCTACTCCGGATTTTCCAGATGTTTCAGAAAGAACATGCATTATATTGCAGATAATTGGTGTTAATCATAAAAAACATGCATAATACTATACCTGCCGTTTCCTAAGAGCAAGGTTGCGTCGAGCGAATTCAAGCCGGGAAAACAGATGCCTGCCCGTTCCGATACAAGCGAAATCAAAGCCGAACGTCTGCTGGGTTCACTGGGAGATCGTGTCCGCACGTTGCGAGCGCATCGCGGCATGACGCGACGAGTGCTGGCGCGGGATTCGGGCGTTTCAGAGCGTTATCTGGCACAACTTGAACAGGGGCAGAGCAATATTTCGGTGATCCTGCTCGCACGCGTTGCAGAGGCCTTGCGAACGGAGCCGAGTGAGCTGCTGCAAATGCGTGAGGGTCAAAGCAGCGAGGAAGTCCTGATTGCCGATTTGCTGAGAGGATTGAACTCCGATTCTCACAAAGCATTCCTGCAAATGCTGTCCGAGAATTTTCTGGTTCCAGTGGAATCCCGACGGCGAATTGCACTGATCGGCTTGCGGGGTGCGGGAAAAACCAGCCAGGGGGGACTGCTGGCGAAGCAGCTTGAGGTGCCGTTCGTGCGTTTGGGCAGTGAAATAGAACAGCTTGCGGGCATGAGTATGACGGAGATTTTTTCGCTGTCCGGACAGACCGGTTACAGGCGCCTGGAAGAGAAAGCGCTGATTCGAACTTTGCAGCGATACGATCGATGTGTCATCGAAACCGGTGGCAGCATTGTGACGGATCCTGAATTACTGAATAAGTTGTTGAGCACATGCTTTGTCGTCTGGTTGCATGCCCGTCCGGAAGAGTATATGCAGCGCCTGATAGCCCAGGGCGATGTCAGACCGATGGAAAATCAGGATGACGCTATGTCGGACCTTCGCCGGATTCTGTCGGAGCGCGATGAGCTCTACTCCCAGGCTCACGCGTCAGTTGACACAAACGGCAAGAATATTGAAGACTGCGTGGCCGAGCTGGTTCGGATCGTACCCAATGGGCTGAACAAAAATATGAACGATGCGCAGGACGTTTGACGAATGGCGAAAATAACCTACGTAGAATTTGATGGAGCTTCACACGAAGTTGATGTCCCCACCGGAATGAGTGTGATGGAAGGCGCCACAAACAACAATATTGCGGGGATCGAAGGGGAATGTGGCGGCGCCTGTTCCTGCGCGACCTGCCATGTATATGTCGACCCGGCGTGGGTCGCGGTCACAGGATCCCCACAGCACATCGAACGAGACATGCTTGAGAGCGCAGTTGATCCACAGAAGACAAGTCGCCTGAGTTGCCAGATCGAGGTCTGCGATGAACTCGATGGTCTGGTCGTGCGCTTACCCGAGCACCAGATCTAGTCCTCCGGCCGCGAGAGACTTCAGATCTTCTTCTTGTGCCCGGTCCAGTACGGACTTCGCAAATTGTTCTTGTCAATTTTGCCGACCGCGGTCCTCGGCAGGCTGCCCACAAATTTTATGACTCTTGGCCGTTTGAAGCGATCGATTTGCAGCGTACAGAAGTGACGCAGTTCTTCCTCGGACACGGTGGCTTCGGGAGCCAGCACTACATGTGCGGCCGGCACCTCTCCCCAGTGATCATCGGGAATACCAAATGCCGCGCATTCGACAACAGCTTCATGCCGGTCGAGGGCAATCTCGACCTCGGCCGGGTAAATATTTTCCCCGCCTGACACGAGCATATCCTTCGAGCGATCTACCAGTGTCAGGAAACCGTCATCGTCCAGGTAACCGACATCTCCCGTCTGTAACCAGCCGCCTGCCAAGCCGAATGCGTTCGCGGTTTCCTCGGGATTATTGAAATACCCTTCGAACATCTGCTCCCCGCGTACAACGATATTTCCGATTTCACCCGGCGGCAGCAGATTGGCGTCCTGGTCGGCTATCCCGAGCTCCACGTTGACTGCGGCCCGGCCGACCGTCTCGCGTTTGCTGATGCCGTGCCCTTCCCGGCGAATGGTAATCGGGCAGAATTCTGACTGCCCGTAGTTCTCGGTAAAGGTAATGTGCGGCAGTGCGGCCCGCATGCGCTCAGACAGATCTTGCCGCATGGGTGCGCCGGCATAGCCAATACGGCGTAGCGTCTTGAGGTGTGTTGCCGAGAACTCAGCATGGGTAATCAGGTCACTGATCTGACTCGGTACCAGAAATGCCGCCGATATTCTTTCTTTCTTTACAAGCAGCATGAAACGGACCGGATCCCAGGCTTCCTGCAGCACGATTGAAGTGCCGAGCATGACCGCCGTGCCAAACCATACAAACAGTCCGGCAGCGTGAAAGAGGGGGGTGGAAACCAGCACGATGTCCTCCTCGTCGAGGCCGAAATCCCGGGCAGCCGCAACTGCTGATGCACATCTTGCCCTGTGGCTGACGAGCACGGCCTTTGGCAATCCTGTTGTGCCGCCCGTTAGCGTGATCGCAAGCGCGTCAGTTTCATGCAACACAACGGCGGGTGCACATGCCGGTCTGTCACTAACGAGCTCTTTTATATGGATCGCGCCCGGTAGCCGGGTTTCCTCGCTGTCTGGCCGGTCGAGCAAAATCAGCTTGAGTGGCTGGTCGAGTTGCGGCAATACTGTCTCAAGCAAGGGCGTGAAGCGGGATTCAAGAAACAGCACCTCTGCCTCGATCTCGTTCAGCACACTGGCGAGTTCACTGGCGGTACTTCGTGTCGAACAGTGGGCCGAAACGTATGCGGTTCTGGCGATAGCGAAATAGGCGATGGCATATTCCGGGCTGTTAGTGGACAGGATGGCGAGCTTCGCACCTTGTTTCAGCTTGAGATCAAGCAACGCACCGGCCAGGCGGTTTGCCTCGTCATCGAACTGCCGGTAAGTCAGGCGCCGGGCGCCGCCGATCAGGGCGACCCGATGCGGTGCACGATTTGCCGAGTCGCGAAGAGAATCACCGATGAGCACTTGTAAATAACTCTCCCTGCATTACATTAGTTCCGATTGTCGCCGATAACGGTATTGTTTTGGCAGGTCAAGAGTGAAATATTGTGCATGAAGAACTTTATGATTATTCCAGCTTTGGCGTAGGTATGTGTCTATACCCGAAAATCTAAATATTTTGAATTGCAGTTTACCTCGTGCAGAATAAATGAGAGGTTCCTTAGGTTTGGTACCGGGAAAACATGATGGAAAATATCAGCTGCGCAGATGCGATCGTTGAGTCACTGATCGCACACGATGTCGACACCGTATTCGGATTACCAGGAGCGCAGACATACGCACTTTTTGAAGCATTGCGCTTGCGCAAGAGCCAGATACAGTTTGTCGGCAGCCGCCATGAACAGGGCTCTGCCTATATGGCATTTGGCTATGCCAAAGCAACCGGAAAGGTGGGTGTTTACACGGTAGTTCCGGGACCAGGCGTTCTTAACACAACAGCGGCGCTGTGCACCGCTCACAGTGCGCCGGTGTTGTGCCTGTCCGGCCAGATCCCGATTGACTTTATCGGCCTGGGTCACGGGATGCTGCACGAGTTGCCCGATCAGTTGAAAACGCTGCGCACTCTGACCAAATGGGCCGCAAGAATCAATCACCCCGCCGAAGTGCCATCGATCATGTCGGAGGCTTTCAGGCAGCTCCGAAGTGGCCGCATCCAGCCGGTGGCAGTCGAAGTCCCCGCTGATGTGCTTGGAACATCCGGCGTTGTCGATATGGGTGTTGGGGAATCGGTACTGCCAACGTTGTATCCGGATTCTCAGAAGATCGAACAGGCAGCAAAGCTGATCCGGAAAGCCGGGAAGCCGATGATCATGGTTGGCAGCGGTGCCATTGATGCGGGCGAGGAAGTATTGGAGCTCGCCAGACTGATTCAGGCGCCGGTAGTGTCGTTCCGCGGAGGCCGCGGAATTGTCAGCGATGAATCACCTTACGGACTGAACTGCGTTGCCGGCTACAAATTGTGGGAGGAGACCGATTTGATGATTGGCATCGGTTCTCGTCTGGAGTTGCCGGCATTCCGCTGGCAAACAGGTACTCCTTCAATTGATTTGATCCGCATTGACATCGACCCCACGCAAATGACCCGGCTCAAGGCCGATGTCGGTATTGTCGCCGATGCGAAAGTGGCCATCCGGGAACTGATAAAAGAACTGGGGAAGAGCTGGACGCCGCCGCCCTCGAGAGAAGAGGATTTTCAAGGCGTAAAAGCGCAAATGCTGCAGGATATACAGAAAGTCCAACCCCAAATGGCGTATCTGAACGTGATTCGAGACGTCCTGCCACGCGATGCATTTCTGGTTGAGGAGATCTGCCAGGTCGGATTCACGTCGTGGTTCGGGTTTCCGATTTACGAGCCCAGGAAACTCATCACCGGCGGCTATCAAGGCAACCTTGGGCACGGCTTTCAGACGGCCCTGGGAGTCAAGGTTGGCAATCCCGACACAGCAGTTGTGTCTCTGACAGGCGATGGCGGGTTTATGTTTGGTGTGCAGGAACTGGCCACCGCCGTGCAGCATCAGATTGGACTTGTGACGATCCTGTTCAACAACAATGCATACGGTAATGTGCGCCGCGATCAAATGACTTTGTATGACGGCAAGAGCTACGGTGCGAACCTGAAGAATCCTGATTTCATCAAACTTGCGGAGAGTTTCGGCGCAAATGCACAGCGTGCGGGTTCGCCGGATGAACTGAAAACGGTGCTGGAACGCGCGTTGCTGGAAAAAGGGCCGTCGGTCATTGAAGTACCCTGTGAGCGCGGTTCAGAGGCATCACCTTGGGAATTCATCATGCCAGTCGGCTACTCATGACGAAGCGAAAGGGCACTGCTTTTCAGCCCAGAGCGGAGCAACTGGCTCTTATGCCGGAGTGCTCCGGTAACGCCATCAATGGCCAGGGAGAAATCACTTTTCGCCGGCCATCCCGCATCTACTGGCACAAGCCCGACGAAATTCCGCATGGCAAGCTGCAGGAATGGATGGTGAAGCGATTCAATGCCGTGCCTGCCTTCAACGCAGTTTACGCGGAAGGTGATCGTGGGCCGCGCAGGCCGGACCCGATCGCACAGGAATGCATCCAGGACAGCGCTTTGAACTGGTCCGCGAGAATCAGGAAATTTGCGCTGCAACACGAGGCCGACCTGGTCGGTATCGCGGAACTGGATCCGAACTGGACCTACGAGGAGTGTGAGCCGCACGCCGAACCGTGGATCGTCATACTCGGTGTGAAGATGGATCACGCAAGGTTGTCGCAGGCACCCTCATCGGACGAGGATACCGCTTCGGCACTGGAGGTTGCGGAACAATACAATCGCGCCGCCCGGGCCGCCTCACATCTGGCCAACTGGATACGCGGCAAGGGTCACTATGCGGCGATGCATGCCGGCCCGTGGGCCGGGTCTTTGACATTGATCCCTGCTGCGCTGGCTTGTGGTTTCGGGGAACTCGGCAAACACGGCAATATTATTAACAGGCAGTTCGGATCGTCGTTACGTTTGTCCGCTGTGGTGACGGATATGCCACTGCTTGCCGATGAAGCGGTCGAATTTGGTGCGGACGAATTCTGTACGCGCTGCCAGGTTTGCATCAATGCCTGCCCGGTTGACGCCATATCCAATCAAAAGCAGCCTGTCCGTGGCGTCGAAAAATGGTATGTCGACTTTGATAAATGCATTCCTTATTTCAACGAAACCCACGGCTGCGGTATATGTATCGCCGTGTGTCCCTGGAGTCGGCCTGGCACAGCGCCCCGTCTGGCGGAGAAGATGTTACGCCGCAGAAGGCGACGCGAAATCGGTTAGCAGGCTCAGGCCCGATTGAGTTGGGTCGATTATGCGGCGGGGAGGGCAGCGGATTTATCGACCAGCCGCTGCCAGCTCTTGTCCACGGTAGCCTGTATTTTACCGAGTTCTTCTGCCGTCAGGTGACGGTAACGTTTCTGCATCGTCAGATAATCTTGTACGGGTCGGGTCCGGGTCGTCTGATTCAGCGTGTAGCGGTAACCGTCCTCCACTTCATACAGCGGGAACGTCCCGGTATCCACTGCCAGCCGGGCTGAGGTGATCCCGGCATCATCGGGCAAGCCCCAGCCGTCCAGGCAGGGAATCAGTATTGTGATCAGGCGAGTGCCCTCGATGCCCTTCGCCTTTTTTACTTTACGGACCAGGTCGGCTAGATGTGCCGGCGTAGCGGTAGCGGCGTAGGGAATCTCGTGCGCCGCCATAATTTCGGTCAGGTTCTTCTTTTTCGAAATCTTGCCGGCCGGGGTGGAACCCGTCGATGCATAAAGTGGTGTGGCCGAGCTCTTCTGTGCCCCGGTATTCATATAGCCCTCGTTGTCGAAACAGAAGTAGATCATGTTCTCATTGCGTTCGACGGCCGAAGACAGGGCTTGAAATCCGATATCATAGGTGCCGCCATCACCCGCCATCACGATCACCGTGGTGTCGTGCTTGCCCTGGGCGTCGAGGGCTCGGCGGACGCCGCTGGCGGCAGCGGCACTGGATTCCAGCGTGGTTTGATAGACCGGAATCTTAAGGGAATTGCACGGCTGTGCACCGCAGATGATCGCCGTACAGGATGGTGGTACGACCGCGATAGTATCCGGGCCCAGCGTGTTAAGAATGTGACGCATCGCCAGGGCCTCTACACAGCCCGGACATGCCGAGTGCCCGGAATAAAACATCTGCCGGTCTTCAATATCTAGCATTTCCATGAGATCAACCTGGCCATACCGAATGAATTGCAGGCTCATTGATCTGCACCTGGTCGACGAATTCCTCAATCTTCCCGGGCGTCACGTTCACGCCACCCACACCCGCCAGGTAGCCGTGAATACGGGGCGCATTGGCCATCCCGTAAAGTGCGCTCTTCAGTTCCTGGTGCAGCGCACCACCGGTACCCGGGGCAAAATTACGATCCAATACCAGGGCATCGGGAATACCCGTCAATGCATCGCGCAGCGCATCGACGGGAAACGGGCGAAACAGCCGCACCTTCAGCAGCCCGACTGCACGCCCTCTGGCACGCATCTCATCCACTGCGTGGCGTACTGTTCCACACATGCTGCCCATCGACACGATTATCAATGACGCATCCTCGCAGCGATAACGCTCGATGATACCGTAGCCGCGGCCGACCAGGCGTTCCCATTCCGCGTCGCTTTCCAGCGTCACTTCGATTGCGCGCTGCATTGCTTGGCCCATGTTCTTGCGGTGCTGGCAGAACATCTCCGGACTGACCACATTGCCGATAGATTCACCGCGTTCCGTGTCCAGGGCATGTTCCGGCTGGAACGGTGGCAGATACCGATCCACCGTTTCCTGTGCCGGCACCTCGACGGGTTCAAGTGCGTGTGAGATATAGAATGCATCCTGGTTGATCATCACCGGGTTTGTGACCTGTTCTGCAATCCTGAAGGCCTGCATGACGGAATCGAGAGATTCCTGGCCGCTCTCCGAGTACAGCTGAATCCAGCCGGTATCCCGCTGTGAGACGCTATCCGTTTGATCCGGCCAGAATGCCCACGGCGAGGCGACGGTCCGGTTTACATTGAACATCACGATCGGCGCACGTGCTCCGGATGCGTAGTGCAGCATTTCGTGCATCAATAACAGGCCCTGGCAGGAGGTGGCTGTGAATACGCGCACACCGGTCAGCGAAGCGCTGATGCAGGCCGCCATCGCAGAATGTTCTGATTCCGGCGTCAGTATTTCGGCATCGAATTCGCCCGCCATCTGGAATTCGGTGAGCTTTTCAAGAATCGGTGTCTGTGGCGTGATCGGGTAGCAGGCGAGGAATTCCGGCCTCGCCAGCCGCGCGCCCCAGGCGACGGCGTGGTTGCCGGTCAGGAGCATTCTTGTGCCGGATTCGCTCATCGTATTTCCTGGCGCATGACGATTGAGCCGGTGGGACATTCGCTGACGCACAAACCGCAGCCCTTGCAGAAGTCGTTGTCGACCGAGTAGCCATCGCTTTCCCTGCGGATGGCCATGTCCGGGCAATAGTAGAAACAGTTGTCGCAGAAAGTGCAGTTGCCGCAGCTGAAGCAACGCTGCGATTCTGCCAGCACCTCGTCAACGGGCAATCCCAGCTCTACTTCATCGAAGTTGGCCCGCCGCTCGGCGGCGGCTGTAAGTTGTTGTGTTGCCCGGTCAGCTTGCGGGTGGTATTGAGTGTTGATCACATCAATCGATACCTCTGGCTGGTCCGGAGGATCCTGCGAAGCGCGGGAGGACTTCAGGTAACCGTCAATAGCCGTCGCCGCCTGCTTGCCGAAGCCGAACGCCACCGTAACAAAACGTTGCATCGTCACCAGGTCACCGCCAGCAAAAAAACCATCAACACTGGTCTGTTGCTGCTCGTCGATACGGACCAGCGAAGCATCAACTTCCAGGAAATCCTGCAAAGCGGACGTGTCGGGGTCCTGACCAATGGCCGGCACGATCATGTCAGCATTGATGGTGAATTCCGTGCCAGGCAGGGGTGTGATTCTGAACTCTCCACTGTCCACAGCAGCGTCGAAATCGACCCTGATACAGGTGAGCTCCAGACCCTGCTGCGCCCGGTCCGAGACTGACTGGAGCATCGCGCCGGCATGCACAATGACACCCTCATCTTTTGCCTCCAGGACCTCATCACCCTGCGCGGGCATCGTCGGCTCGGTTTCCAGCGACAGCAAGGTGACTTCTTTGCCCTGGCGTATTGCTGTTCGCGCAACATCCATCGCGGCACTGCCGCCGCCGATGACTACGACGCGCTCGCCGCATTTAATCTGCTGCCCGACGTTGGTTTGCTCGAGGTATTTTGCACTCTCGATTACCCAGGGCTGCGAGTAATCGAGTTGGCGTAATCGTTTCGGGATTGTCGCCCCTGTGGCCAGGTAGACCGCCGCGAACTCTGAGCGCAGATTCTCAAAGTCGTCCTGCGAGTTGATGCGCGTATCCGTCCTGACTTCGATGCCGAGCCTGAGCAATCGCTCTATCTCCGCGTCAAGTATATTTTTGGATAACCGGTATGACGGGATGCCATAGCGCAATACACCGCCGAGCTGTGACTGTGCTTCAAGCAGCGTGACCGCGTAGCCGCTCCGGCGCAGATGAAATGCGGCGGCCAGTCCTGCCGGGCCACCGCCGACGATGGCTATTTTCTCTTCCTGCAATTGAGGCGCATCGGGAAAATGCCAGTCTTCCTCAAGCGCCATATCGCCCACAAACCGCTCGAGGCAGCGGATCGCAATCGGTTCGTCGAGTTGACCCCGGTTGCACCTGCTCTCGCAGGGGCGGTGACAGATTCGTCCCGTGACCGCCGGGAAAGGATTATTGTCGATCAGGGCCAGCCACGCATCGTGGTATTCACGCTTCTCGATAGCCTTGATCCAGACAGCGATCCTGCCGTCCACGGGGCAGTCGTTGTGGCAGGGTGCCGGGGCATTCACGTAGGCGGGCAACGCTACTCGCCAGCTTCCGGTCTTGACGACCCTGGTAGTTTGTGTTGTCCAGATGGCTGGCGCCGGTTTGCTCATGTTGTTGCGCCGTGAACGCGGTCATTCCTGGCAAACTGACGCCCGGCCACTTCGAATCCTGCCCGACAAGCGGCGGCATTCTCCTCCGGCTTCGCGCGTGCCGCTCCAAGAATCGTGTTACTCATCGTGTCGATAGCGGGCGAACCGAGCAGGCAACAGAAGGCGCCCAATAATGCAGAGTTGACGAATCGGCCAAGGTCATTTTCCTGCGCGATAGTGACCGCGTCGATACTGAATACCTGGTAATCACCGAGACCTGAATCGTCATCAAATTTTGCGGCCGAGTTGACAACAAGCAGCGTGTCCTGATTCGCCCTTTGCAGCAGGCGCGCATCCAGCAAACTAGAATCAAAACAGAGGATTGCATCCGCTCGTTCGATATCGCAACGCAGTGTGATCGCTTTGTCATCGACACGGATCACTGAGCTCACCGGGCTCCCGCGGCGCGCACCACCGTAACTTGCAAAACTCTGCACCTGCCTGCCTTCCTCAAAAAAGGCCTGCGTCAACAGGTTGCCCGCAGTCTGCGCACCCTGTCCTCCACGTCCCTGAATAATGATCTCAAGCATGTTGCGCGCTACCACACAGGCCAGCATGACCCGGCAGCGATAAACCTCATATTGCCTGTCCCGAACATGCCTGAATTGTAGAATGATTGCCAGCGCTCTACCAGACCGGCCTATTCGGCGCTGGCCAGGGGCAATGCACAACCTTACCGGCAGGTGACCGGCGCTGACTGGCAGTCAGTTTTTCAGTAGACTGCAGTGGTCTGAGAGATGTGGGTGATAGTTTGAGAACACCGTGTTGCGAGACAGGTTCACACCCGTGAGAGTGCTGGTCGTCCTGTTCGTTGTTGTATTCCTGGTGACCTTCCTGGCGACACCGGCGCTGGGTGCCGGCTGGTTCTGGGATACGGGTAATGCGATTGGATTTGCGGCGTTCTGCGGGCTTCTTTACCTGACGATCACCAGCAATCGGCAGGTTGATGTGCAGGCACATCAGGCATTGAGTTACGGCATCCTGTGCGTCGCGATTGCTCATGCTTTCTGGTTTCTGCTTGGCGACGCAGCCGTTATTGAATTTGTGAGACCGGGCGCGCCTGACTACATGTGGTTTGGCATCATCAGTATATTGTTATTGGGTATTCTGATTATTGTAGCGCTTGTGCCGGACAGACTGAGGGTGCACAGAGATCACCTTGTCTTCAAAAGCTGGCATCGAACCATCGCACTTGCCTCGATCGCGTCTGCGACCTATCACATCGTGGCGAGCGGGTTTTACCTCCACGCCTGGTACCAGGCAGTGTTGTTCGTGTCGGTCGCGATTGTCGTGTCATTTGGTCGCGTGTACTGGAGCAGGCGTGGGCAGATGCCTATCGTCACGAACGCTGCATTTATTCTGGTCTGCACAGTTTCCGCTGGGCTTTTTGTAGTTGTGCGGAATCTACAGTTTTGAAGACGGTTTTCGGTATCGTGGTGCTTCTTGGCATACTGATTGTAGTCGTTGGTTCGCCAATCGCAGGTGAGTCTCCGGTCAAAGCGAATTATTACGAAAGTCCCGAACCGATTCTTCCAATGTCATTTGCCCATCTGGATCACGTGACAGAAAATTGCATTGTTTGCCATCATAACTATGTTGATGACACCGGAAGTGGTCTGTGTATGAACTGTCACGTGACGAATCAGACAGTCTGGCCGCTATTCGAACAGCAGTTTCACGACCTCTGCCGGGGTTGTCATGCAAAGAAAGCAGGTGAGGGCGTTGACGGAGGCCCGCCGCGGGAGTGCATGGCTTGTCATTTGGGTGATGATCTGCCGTAACATAATTTCGGCCGGCCGATCGAGTGGTGCCTTCGGGAGGCAGGGGCCCTCTCCATAGATACTAATTCGAAAGATTAATATGTTAATTATTCGTACGCCGTCAACAAATAAGGAGAAAATGCCATGAGCGATTTGGCCTATCACAAAGTAGATAGCGAGCGGGCCCCTGCACCAACCGGTTGCCCTGTGGATCACGAGTTTTCACCGTTCTCGGAAAAATACGTTGCGAACCCCTACGCATGGCTGGGACTCAAGCGCAAAAATGAACCGGTGTTCTATTCCGAGGAGCTTGGCTACCTTGTCGTAACACGGATGGAAGATGTCGAGGAAATCTTCATGAATCCGCAGGTGTTCTCGTCTGCAAACGTTCAAGACCCTGTATTTCCGATATGCAAGGAGGCCGCCGAGATACTCTCTGTCGAAGATTACAATCCGGTTGCAGTGATGTCGAACCGGCAGCCGCCCGACCACACTCGCATTCGTAAATACACGCAAGCAGGGTTCTCCCCACGGCGCATGCAAGTGCTCGAACCGGTCATTCGCAAGCGCGCAGAGAGCCTGATTGATGACATGCTGGCAGCAGGGCCACCCGCAGAGTGGGTTAGTGCGGTCGGTACCCCGCTACCGGCGGAAACGATATTCCGGCTGATCGGTTTCCCGGATTCTGATGACAAACAGCTCAAAGAATGGACCAATAACCGACTCGAATTCACCTGGGGAAAGACGGATGAGAAATACCAGGTTCAGGTCGCGAAGAACCTGCTCGCCTATTGGCGGTACGTCGCGGCGTATGTGGAAATGCGACGCGACAATCCGGCAGACGATTTCACCTCGGAGTTACTCGCTGCGTACGCCGGGAATCCAGACGACTTGTCCTATAATGAAGTGCAGTCGGTCATCTACGGCCTCTCGTTCGCCGGACACGAAATTGTAAGAAACCTCATCAGCAACTCATTATTGTGCTTGTTGGGTGAACGAGAAAACTGGCAGCGACTTTGCGACGATCCATCCCTGATCAAAGATGCAATCGAGGAAGTGTTGCGTTTCAATTCCGCACAGACCGGTTGGCGCAGAATTACAATGTGTGACACGGAATTCCGAGGCTACAAGCTGCCGAAGGGAACTCAGATATTCATGTCGCTTGCAGCCGCGAATCACGACCCAGGAGTATTCACTAATCCCGAGCGCTTTGATATGGATCGAACCAATGCCGGCAAACACATCGCGTTTGGGCGTGGAAACCATATCTGTCTCGGCCGACTGCTCGCAAGAATAGAGCTACGGACCGTACTGAATACGCTTATCCAGAAGGTACCGTCGTTACGCCTGGTAATCGGTCAGGACCTTAGCTATCTCCCGAACTTTTCATTCCGTGGGCCGAAAACCCTGTATCTGACCTGGGACACAAGCCCTCGGTCGTCGGGCCGGAAGCAAGAGACGCCAATCACGTAGATTGCGAGTCTGGCGCAGCTCGGCCTATACTGGGTCAGGAAGATTATCGGGACGAGCGACTATGCAGAGACAGTGGAACATCATCGGACTTGGCGGCGCATTGACAGGCCTGCTTTTCTGTATCACTGCCAGTGCTCAACAGGGCCAGCCACCGCCGTTGCCCATAGAGCCGACGGGCATTGTTGAGAGTTTGCCGGAGGTCTATCCGGAACATTGGTTTCTCGTCCACGACGCAGCCTTTTTCCACATGTCTGATGGCAAGGTCTACGTGTTGGATGCAGATGCGGAGTCATTGTCGAAACAGGTCAAAGGCATTTTTAATGTGTCACTGATAGGCAATATTGCCCAATCTTCCGAACGCGGTGAAATTTACGCTTCGGAAACAT
The DNA here is from genome assembly GCA_964446495.1 of uncultured Woeseiaceae bacterium. Lineage (GTDB taxonomy): Bacteria > Pseudomonadota > Gammaproteobacteria > Steroidobacterales > Woeseiaceae > JAADHU01. Next base: position 23,087 of record CAYUOY010000036.1, read on the forward strand.
TTCACTCACGCGGTACACGGGGCGAGCGCCTGGATGTTATGACCATATGGGATGCCAGTACGCTTGGCGTTCTTGGCGAGGTAATCCTGCCGGGAGCAAAACGTTTTATGGGGATGCCGCAACGGTTTGCGATGTTGGTTCTGAATGATAGCCGCTGGCTGGCAGTCGCCAATTTCAGCCCGGCCACATCCATAACGCTAATCGACCTCGACCGCAGGGAAATTATTGCCGAGATACCCACGCCGGGTTGCAGCCTGGTGTATCCCACCGGTGATCTTGGCTTTAGCTCGCTTTGTGCTGACGGTCGTTTCCTTAGCACTGAGTTAGAGAGTGATGGAAGGATCGCTAGGCAGACGAGGACAGACACGTTCTTTAACTCAGATGACACACCGATTTTCGAGCGACCGGCTGTCATTGGCAATACGGCGTATTTCCCATCACTGGCCGGCCTGGTTTACCCGGTCGATATGGGCGGTAAGATCGCTGACGTGGGTGAGCCGTGGCAACTGGTTCCTGCAGAAGATCGCGACGAGCACTGGGCACCGTCCGGTATCGGCATAATCGACCGGGATGACCTGGGGCGGTTCTATGTGTTGATGCACTCGGGTGCGACGGAGGGCAGCCACAATGGCGGGGGTTCAGAGGTCTGGGTTTTTGATCCGGAAAAACAGGCGCGGATAATCCGGATACCGCTCAAGGAGTGGGGATTGTCTATTGCCGTAAGTCGCGGCAAACAGCCGCTGCTGATGGTGACCAATCCAGTGACAATGAATCTGGAAATGTATTCTGCGCAGAGTGGTGAGTACCTGAAAACGATTACCGGTTTCGGCCAGGAAACCCCACTGATGCTGCACGGTGCCAGGTAGGAGACGAGCTTGTCTGACGTGATTTTCGATGGACTTTGCTGGTTTTTGGCGTGGCTCTTCGGCACGGCGGCATACCACAAACTACGTTCGCCCGGACACTACCTGGAACTGATGATGGCCTTTGTGCCGGGGCTGCGGGGCGGCAAGCTGCTCGCTGGGCTGGTCGCTTCCGCCGAATTGTGTCTGGTCGTACTCCTGCTTGTTCCAGCGACACGTGAGACGGGATTGTTCGGCAGTATTGTCTTGCTGCTGGCCTATGCAGGGCTCATTGCGGCGCGGCTTGGCCGTGGTAACGCGAATATTCGCTGTGGTTGTGCGGGGCTGACATCCGAGCTGAATATCAGCAAGGCGCTCGTCCTGAGAAACATTGCTTGTGCCATGCTGGCCATGATCGGTTTATCTGTTCCGGTTACTGTGCCGAGCGGTCTTCCCGCTGTCGGCTTGTCTGTTTACGTGGCGGTATTCCTGATCACCCTCTACTTGTGCAGCGACCAGCTGGCCAGCAATGCACAGCAAATGGCCGGAGAAGTCTAGCGATGGACTTGATGCTTGTTTCGAATATCCTGTTGTGGATTGGTTTTCTGGCCATGATCCTGGTCAATCTGGCCCTCGCCCGGCAGATCGGCGTTCTTTATGAGCGCATCGCGCCGGCCGGTGCCTTGATGATGAATGCGAAACTAAAGGTCGGTGTGGCCGCTCCCGAGTTGTCTGTGCCGACACTCGCAGGCGGTATCGAGCACGTTGCCAAAATCACTGACGACAAGGCGCAGTTGCTGTTTTTCCTCTCCCCGGATTGTCCAGTGTGCGGTGAATTGGTCCCGGCGCTTATTTCGGCGGCAAAGGCAGAGTCGGACTGGTTGCGGGTCATCTTCGCGAGCGACGGTGATGGTCAGGATCACCAGGGCTACGTCAAACGCAGGGGCCTGGAGACATTCCCCTATGTTGTGTCGGAGTTACTGGGCAAGACCTACGGGGTTTCCAAGCTTCCGTACGCGGTCCTGATCGACGAACAGGGAAAAATAGCATCCATGGGTATCGTCAATTCGCGGGAGCACTTGGAAAGCCTGTTCGAGGCGAAGGAGCTTAAGGTGGCATCGATACAGGATTACATGAGCAGGAGAGATGCAATGCAGCATGCGGAGGCCGACAAGGTATGAGACCGTTATTTGATCGACTGTTTGAACGACGCACCCGCAAATTGGCTCAGCGAAGCTCAAGGCGCGGCCTGTTGAAAAGCCTGGGTGGGTTGCTGGTTGGCGGTGCGACCATACCGCTGCTCCCGGTTGCAAGAGCCAGTGCCGATGAAGGTACGGCCCGGCCGGTTGAAGAGGGCGATCCCTACAGTTGCGACTACTGGCGTTACTGTGCGATAGACGGTTTTTTGTGCGGTTGTTGCGGCGGTAGCTACAATACCTGTCCGCCAGGTACCGAGATGTCACCTGTCACCTGGATCGGCACCTGTCACAACCCGGCGGATGGGCGAAACTATGTTATCTCTTACAACGATTGTTGCGGCAAATCGTCTTGTGGTGCGTGTCTCTGTCAACGTGACGAAGGTGATCGACCCCCTTACCGTCCGGACAAGACAAACGATATGAACTGGTGTCTGGGTACCAGCAGTGCCACCTATCACTGTTCTACTGCCATTGTGGTTGGCGTGGCATTCGAAGAAAAATGAAAGCACTTGTCGGTTTGGTGCTGGCAGTGGCGACAACCGCTTTGTTCGCGCAGGAGATCAATCCGGAGCGCGCACATTTCAACTACCAGTTGTTCTGCCAGGGCTGCCACGCACCCGATGGCATGGGCGCCAATGCGGTGCCACGCTTGAAGGACCATATCGGTAATTTTCTTCGAACGCAGGCGGGTCGGGAGTATCTGGTGCGCGTTCCCGGATCTGCGACCTCCGCGCTTGATGATGCGGAGCTCGCGGAGGTCCTCAACTGGATCATTCTGGAGTTCGCCGGGGATAGTGTGAGCGACCCGTTCGAACTTTATTCCGCGCAGGAGGTAGCGAAGTTGAGACAGAACCCGCTCAATGAGGTTGACCAATACCGTGCACAACTATTGGCGGAAATCGCTGCCACCAACTCGCGAGATTAATGTTATGAAGCCAGGAATCATTGCCTGCATAGCCCTTGCTATGCTGACGAGTTTCTCCGTTGTTGCAGATGACGTGCCCGTGAAGGCGCAACTCTGCGTCGCCTGTCATAGTCAGGAAGCCGTTTCCGCCAATTCAGCCTGGCCCGTTCTTGCCGGACAAAAGGCGGCTTACCTGGAAGTGCAGATCAGGGCATTCCGCGACGGTACGCGTAGCAGCCCGGAGATGGTGCCATTTGTGACCGACTTGAGCGACCGGGAGATTGCGGAACTGGCCTCATACTATGCGGCCCGGACGCCTTTTGCGGTGGCTGGCGGCGATTCGGCATTACAAGCCCGTGGTCAAAACCTGTCCGCATACTGCGTGGCCTGTCATGGCATGAATGGCAGCCCTGTCGCGGCAACATGGCCAAAGCTGGCGGGACAGAATGCAGCGTACCTGGCGAAGCAAATGGCTGCGTTCAAGGATGAGGAGCGCCTGAGTTCTTTTATGCAGGCAGCCATTATGCCTTTCGGACAAACGGAGTTTGCTGCTTTGGCGGTGTACTACAGCCGGCTCAATCCGTGATAATTGTTTCGGCCGCATCAGGTGTTCGCAGCGGATTCACGGAGAGATCACATGAATGAGCTGGAAAAAGGGTATTGACAAGTTAATCACTCAGCCGTGGCCAATTCGAGCAGAAATCACGCGTTATGCTGCAGCGCAATTCCAAGACGCAAATGCACGCAATCGGAATAATCGATAGTTCTTGGCTGAAACAAGGTGACGGCCAAAATTGAACAGATTGTAAACGGCAGCGTGCACTGTCAGGAATCGCTGGGCTTGTCGCGGTGACTTAAATCGACGCATGCCCCGTTCTCGAACTCGCGTTGGCTGATGAGAAAGTTCTGCCCTGTTGTTCGCATATTGCGATGTGTCGTGAATTGTATCCGGGATCAATTCTCGACGCGCGACGCCGTAGCTTCTCAACTTGTCCGTCACTATCTTCCTGGGTTCGCTACGATGCGTTTTCAATAAGCGTCTGAAGAAGCGCTTAGCGGCTTTGCCGTCGCGTCGACTTTGTAAAAAGACATCGACAACTTCTCCGTCCTGGTCAACAGCTCGCCACAAATAATGCTGCTTTCCATCAATCTTCACGAATACTTCATCGATGAAAAATGTATCTCCGAAACCTTGATGGCGACGCTTTAATCGCCTCGCATATTTGGGGCCAAACTTGTTACACCACAGGCGAACAGATTCATAACTTACGACAATACCGCGAACAGCCAACAAATCTTCGATATCCCGATGGCTCAGATTGAACCGATAATAGAGCCAGACGGCGTGTTGAATGATTTCGCGTGGGAATCGATGACGTTTGTACTGATTATTGGGTGTGCTCATTTCCCCATTGTCGCTCAGCCACCGTTAATTTGTCAGTACCCTCAACGGAGTTAGAGCCAGGCACTAACTCTTTGTCGTTGAAGATAAAAGTTGGC
>CAYUOY010000037.1:0-22338 GCA_964446495.1 uncultured Woeseiaceae bacterium
GAGCCATAGCCGTGGCAAGACCGAGCCCCCCGGAATATTTTAGAAAATCTCGCTTGGTAATCATTGCTGGATCACACTCCTTTCCCCGCTACCGGAAAATTCTAATTTACCGCGGTTCCACCAAACACGAGGAACTTGTTGAAACAAGATATCAGTTTAGAATAAAGGTCCCCTGGAATCACCCGTAGTTTTCAGAATACCAATGAAAAAAATCGTCGTTGCATCCCGTAATCCCGCCAAACTGTTCGCCGTAAAGGCTGCGTTCTCGCTCCAATTTCCCGACCAGCGACTGGACCTTATTGCTGTTTCTGTGGAGTCGGATGTTAGTGATCAGCCGACGTCTGATGTTGAAACCCGTCAGGGCGCCAAAAATCGTGCGTATGCCGCAAGGGAAAAAGAGGAATCGGCCGACTTCTGGGTTGGCCTTGAAGGTGGCGTCGAGGCGATAGATGATCAGCTCATGGCGTTTGCCTGGATGGCAGTGCTTGATGGAACGGGACGCATTGGTGAGGCACGGACAGTCACATTGCCGCTACCTCCTGCCGTCAAGAAGCTGGTCGATGAAGGCATGGAACTGGGGGATGCGAATGATCGGGTTTTCACTACGCTTAACAGCAAACAAAAAGGGGGTGCATTCGGCTTGCTGACGAACGGACTCTATACGCGGGAGTCGGTGTACACGGAGGCGCTGGTCATGGCACTACTGCCTTTCGTCAACGATCTTTATACACCGGCAAGCACTCAGTAGGCGGTCAGCGTAGCGCCCATATTGGGCACAATCTCGGAAAAATTGGGTCCTTCAAGTGTGACAGGCACTGAAACCGGACGCATGCCAGCATTGCGGATCACCGCGAAATGCAGATGTGGGCCGCTTGAAAATCCGGTGTTGCCGGAGTCAGCAATGTACTCGCCGCGTTCCACGATATCACCCGGCTCTACGCGAATCGTGTTCCAGTTCAGGTGGGCATAAACGGCGTAGGTACCATCCTCGTGCAGAATACGCACGAGATTTGCCGCTTCTATGTCCCGGTCGGGATCGAGCCCGCCGCGATAGTTGGTGCTCGCCACTTCAAACACAGTGCCACCACGAGCCGCGTAGATATGAGTTCCGACCGGCATGACGATGTCGAGTGCGTAATGGGCGTCGGCCGTCATATGGGTCATTGCATAGGGATACGCCTGCGATATCCGATGACTGTTTGCGACCGAAAACGGGGCTCGATAGAGTTCGGTTGGTTCATGCATGCTTCCCGGATCACCCGGCAAGTAACGGTAGTGATAAGCCACATACGGAGCCGTCGCTAACTCAATCGCATCAATCGCCAACAACAACGTCTCACTTTTCGGAGCCAGTACAAATTGAAATACCTGCTCTGGCGGTGGCAGCGAAACATTCCGTAGCTCATCGATGACGAGATCCAGTTCGACAGGGGCGTAAAAATCGTTTCGTGCAAACAGGCGAACCTGCCGACCGACCAGACGGTGAATAACGTTCACCGTTGGCTGCGCTTCGGCTTCGTCGATTTCGCGGACCTCAACCTGCCGCTGATCCGGTGGTGGACGATCCGTGTACATCCACTCACCGTCCGCGCCTTTGTACTTGTACAATGCCTGCGCGGCCTGTGCGCTGTGGTAAGCACTGAACGACAAGGCAGTACTCAGGAATAATAGCCAGACCGCTGCTTTCACCCGATGCTAGCCAATCGACGATCGCTGCCAGCCGCTCTTCGAGCGACGAATTTCATAGGCTGGCCAGTAGTGATTATCCAGTTTGAGCGTGATCACCTCGACAGCGCCGTTCCATGTGACCGTTTTCAACCGCACCGAGGTCTGATCCTTTTTGCCGGCCACCAGATCAACAAATGTGTTGAGATCCGGCGTCTCGATTCCGTCAACGGCGACAATCCGCCGTCCGGCCCACAGCCCGTAGCGAGTGGCCGGTGATCCGTAGTTAAAGAAAGCAACATAGACACCCGTCGGTTCGATACCGCGTTGTGCCGCCATGGCGCGATGCGGATCCTGCAATAATGCACCTGCCCACAACACGGCGCGTCCAATCCCGTCTCCACTCAGCGGGACGGTTTCTATTTCCAGTTCTTCGGCTGCGCCGTCGCGCCAGATTGTTACGTTGACCGATGCATGCTGCACCGCGCGTTCCAGCTCTCTGAAAGTAGTTACGACCTCGCCATTCACCGCCAGAATCATGTCGCCGTTGCGCAGGGTGGCCGCCGCGTTCGAACCGGCAACAATCCGATTGACTGTCAACGCACGACGGCCTTTCGGATTGCGTTCCTCAAGCCGAGCCGCCCACGCTTCATCCAGACCCAGCTTGCGAGCCGCAAACAGCGGCGAATAGTTCATTTCCGTTTCAAGCGAATACAGCGGCTTGCCGGAGCGCACAATATCGAGCAACTCCGTGACCAGGTCGCTGCCAATGCCTCGATTGAACTGCCCGGATTCCCCGCCCGTTTGAAAAGCGAAACTTGACCAGATTGCCGTCACACGGCCATGTTTATCAATCAACACACCGTCAACATCGCGAGGTGCGTTGACCAGGCCGACTCCTTCGAGGTTGGTATCACGAAACCGCAAGGTACGGGACAATGGCAGGATCATGGGATCGACCGATGAGACCGTCGTTTTCTGGTGCACCAGCTGATGATCGCTCTTTAAGCCGACAACCCAGACGTCTTCGCCAGCCCGTAATTTGCGGGTGTTGAATGTGGCCGACTTGACGGGCGTATCGCCAATGGTGGCAGGATCATATGACACCACGGCCAGGTTGTGTAACGGGTGAATATATTCAACCTTGCCATGCACTTCCAGCGATCCGGCAAAGGTAATGGTTACATCGCCCATCGCCACCGGTACCGTGTTTCGATCGACTACGACCAGACCCAGGTCCTTGTCGACAATCAGCCCGGTGCCGTAATAGTGCTTCTCGGCAACCCCGGACACGGTATAAGGCAAATCGAAATTGACGACGACCAGTGATGGTGCGACTGCATTAATGCGACGCTCTCCATAGTCATTGAAGCGGGTGCTGCCAGACGCCTGCTCTGCTTCTGCCGGACCCGCATCGAGTTCAGTGCACGGCCAAATGCCGCTTGTATCATTTCGTTCACAGCGCCCCGATGGAAACCAGGTTCGGTCCATGCGAATCGATCTCACAATACTGTTGCGAGGATCGTCGATGGTGTTGTAACGAACGGTCGTCCGGTCGCCGTCGGCAAGCGTGGCGAGTATCTCCTCCAGATCGGCGATCGAACTGACGTCGGTGCCACCGACTTGCGAAATAATGGCACCGCGAGGAATCGCGGCTTTCGACAAGACGTAGCCCGGATTGGCAACATAGACCCCCGTCACCGGTCGGTTGTAGTGACGTGCTTGCTGATACGACAAATTGTTGACAATGGCATCGCCAAACTGCAGGAACTGGTCAGGCGACACGGTGTGCAAATCCGTAACCTGCAATTGTTCACGGATGGTTCTGCCACCGCGCTCTAGCTCGACGGTCACGGTCTCGCCCACCATGTCGTCAATGATATTGGCAAAAGGCACAAACTCCGTCACCAGCACATCGTTGACACGAACCAGTATGTCGCCAGGCTCCAGTTTGCCGTCGGCCGGTGAATCGGGAATGACCTGTTGTACCGTCAGCATTCCCGTCTGGCTTGAATTCCGCGCGCGTACCAGCGCTTCGGTTTCGTCAGTTAGTCCCAGCCGTTTCAGTTCATCGTAGGTGCGCCGTACGAATTCTGTCTGCAAAGTCCCTCGACTAATGAGCTGATCGGCCTGCAACAGTTTCAAAACCCGAGCAATGCGGTCCAGCGGCAGGAAAAAACTGCTGGCAGAGGCACTGTTCGCACCGGCATTCAAAGCCACCACCTCACCATCGATGTTGACCACCGGCGACCCGGACGAACCGCCCGATGTCCCGGAAGCTGCCTGGTAGTAGAAAGTATTGAAATCGTTGTACTTGCCGCGACCATAGTCCGGCGCCTTTCTGTCGAGGCGGGCAATGGTGCCGGCCAGGATTGAGAGTTGCTCACCGGCGTCATTGCCGACAACGCGAATCTCACGCCCGATGCCCGCGGCACCCGGCACCAGCGGCAACTCCGCCGGTTCTATGTACTGCAATTCGCTTGGGTCGTATTTAAAGAAACCGAAGTCGTGCACAGGATCGCGATAAATCGGCGTCAGACGAACTTCCTCGTTGTTCAGGAAAATAGCTTCCGCCACCACGGGACCGGGCGCCACCACATGACGGTTTGTCAGGATCAGACCCTTCTCCGCATCGACGACGAATCCCGTTGCCTGGGAGGACGAATTCCACTCGGTATCGAATGCCCGCGTGCTGTCGACACGAATGCTGACGACGCCCGAGGAGATTCTCTCCAGCGTACCAACCCACTCCGCCTCTTCAGCCCCGACCTGGGACGACAAAAACACTAACGCCAGAACGGCGGAAAAAATTTTGTATTGCATAACAACCTTTAGCTGCCGGCGACTCGACGCGAATCGCCCTTAGGAACCTCTGATCAATTCTGAATTCGTATCTTACGTTTCAAAACGCCCAACTTCGGCGTTGCGAATCTTCGCAATGGCTAGCCATTACGGACGATTCACGCCTTGAATCTGAATGCTTTGAAACACAATCTGCATCGCCCAGAATTAATCAGCGGTTCCCTTACTCAGAAGACCCCATATTCTGCAACAGGTTCCAGAGCAGAAGAATTGAATCACAGAGAGGATTATGCGCCTAATTTGACCGCGGCTTCCGACACAGAACCCACAATTCCGTCAATCGGTCGGTTTTTTGTAGGCCAGATCGAGATTCCGAGCCGCTTTCACGTCATCCAAACGACGAACGGGCAGCGTAAACGGCGCTTCCTTATGGCGACTTTCACCACTTTTTGCCTTCTCAACAATATCGATCATTGCGTCGCAGAATCGATCCAGAATGTCGCGAGTCTCGGTTTCCGTCGGCTCAATGAGCAAACACTCGGGAACGAGCAGTGGAAAATAGGTGGTCGGGGCGTGGTAGCCGTAATCGAGCAGCACTTTCGCCACGTCCATCGCGGTCAAATTGAGTGTCCTGGCCTCTTTCTTCAAGGTCACAATAAATTCATGGCTCGCGCGACGCTGTGGATACGCGAGTTCAAATCCGGCGTCGCGCAGGCGGGCCTGGATGTAGTTGGCGTTGAGAGTCGCGAACTCTGCGATCCGGCGCATACCGTCCTGACCGACCATGCGCATATAAACATAGGCGCGCAACAACACACCTGAATTCCCCATGAATCCGGACAGTTGTCCAATGGTTTGTGGAATATCCTCTTCGGTCAACCAGTCATAAGCCAAGGTGTCACCTTCGCCGCTCTTGCCAACGATCGGCACCGGCATAAACGGCATGAGCCGGTCGCCGACGCCAATGGCGCCTGATCCCGGCCCACCGCCACCGTGTGGCGTCGAGAAAGTCTTGTGCAAATTCATGTGAATGACATCGAAGCCCATATCGCCCGGCCGTACTTTGCCGAGAATCGCATTCAGGTTCGCGCCGTCGTAGTAAAGGAGACCGCCCGCATCATGCACGATTTCGGCGACTTCCATAATGCGACGCTCAAATACACCCAGCGTAGACGGGTTGGTCAGCATGATGCCGGCTGTTTTCGGACCCACCACACTTTTCAATGCGTCAATGTCGATATCACCGTCTGCACCGGTCGGCAATTCCCGCACGGTGCAACCGCACATCACCGCCGTCGCCGGATTAGTGCCATGAGCGGCATCCGGGACGATGATCTCGGTGCGTTCATGGTCATTGCGGGCAATGTGATAGGCGCGGATCATGGCGACGCCCGCGAATTCACCCTGTGCTCCCGCCATCGGCGTCAATGACACGCCTTTCATGCCCGTGACCGCTTTGAGCATCTCCTGCAGGTCGTGCATGCAGGCGAGGAAACCCTGACCGTGACTTACCGGACCGAGCGGGTGCCTGCCGGCAAACCCGGGCAACAGCGCGACTGCGTTACAAGCGCGTGGGTTGTATTTCATCGTGCAGGAACCCAACGGATAAAACTGGGTATCAATGGAAAAATTCAACTGTGACAGGCGGGTGTAATGACGCACTACCTGCATTTCGGATACCTCAGGCATCACCGGTATATCGTCGCGCAGGAACTCAGCCGGAATGGACACTTCCGCGGCATGAGCTGGCGACTGCGCGTACGCACGTCGTCCGCTGTACGATTTTTCAAATATTAATGTTCCGCTCACTTCATCATCCTTACACAACATCCGTATAAACAACTTGTTGAAAAACCATGAATGGTTTTTTCAACAGACCGTCAGTCATCCAGCGCATCCAGATCAACCGTGATGCCCAGTGCCCGATAGGCCGCCTCATAGTCCGGTTCCCGGGAAATATCGACAATCTGTTCCCGATGCACGACGGTATTGTTCTCATCCAGCACGATGACCGCGCGTGAAAACATGCCGGCCAGTGGTCCCTCGATGATCTGCACTCCGTAATTCTGTCCGAAACCCTGGTGACGAATCGCCGACAGCCCTACCACCTGGGTCAGCGAATGGGCATCGCGAAAACGAGCATGCGCAAAGGGCAGGTCATAGGAGATCATCAACGCGGCAATATCTTCATGGAGTTTCGCCAGCTTGTCGAAAACCAGCACGGACCTCGCACACACGGGTGTATCCACGCTGGGAAAAATATTTAGCACTTTGCGCAACCCAAGCCAGTTTGCCAACGACACGTCGTGAAGACTGGTGTTGACCAGTGACACATCAGGCGCTCGACTTCCAACCGCTGGCAACTCGCCATGCGTCAAGTAAACCGCCCCTTCAAACTCGATCTTGTGCACTACTGGCCGCCCATGATGTCGCTCAACGCACTGGCGTAGGCATCAATGTCGGCGTCGGTTTTGGTTTCAGTTGCGCAGACGAGTATGGCGTTGCCCAACTCCGGATAAGCGGCGGACAGGTCATACCCACCAAGGATGTTCTTTGTGGCTAACTCCGCAAGAACGTCTCCGGCTGGCTTGCTCAACTGTATCGTCGCCTCGTGAAAATGAGGTCCGCAGAATAATTCATCGACACCTTCGATCGCTGTCAAAGCATTGAGCAAAGAGCGCGTTTGTGCGTGGGATGCCTTTGCGACACGTGCCAGTCCTTCGTGTCCGAGCAGGGACATGTAGATCGTCGCTGCGGTCACCATCAGGCCCTGGTTGGTGCAAATATTGGAAGTCGCTTTGGAGCGGCGAATATGTTGCTCCCTGGCCTGCAGGGTTAGCGTGTATCCCGTCTTGCCGTCGAGATCGGTCGTACGACCCACGATACGACCGGGCATTTGCCGCACGATTGATTGCTTGCAGGCCAGAAACCCGAAGTATGGACCGCCTGACGACAACGGCACACCCAACGGTTGGCCTTCGCCGCACGCAATGTCAGCACCGGTTTCGCCCCATTCGCCCGGTGAGCGCAGCAGCGCGAGGGAGGTCGGATTAACGATGGCAATCACCAGGGCGCCCTGTTCGTGAGCCCAGTCGGTGATGGCATCAATTTGTTCCAGGGTGCCAAAAAACGACGGCTGCTGAATGACTACCGCGACCGGCGCATCGCCTGCATTCTTCAAAGTATCCAGCTGTGTCGTACCGCTGTCCGGGTCGAGTGGCAATTTATCGAACACCAGGTTCTGGGCTCCGGCTATCGCCGTAGCCACTTTCCGGTAGGTCTCATTGACACCCGCCGCCAGCAAGACGCGTCGCGATTTCGATTTCCGATTCGCACGCACGGCCATCAGTGCAGACTCCGCCAGTGCCGATGCACCGTCGTACAATGAAGCATTGCTGGTATCCAATCCCGTAAGACTGGTGATCATGGACTGGTATTCGTAAATTACCTGCAGCGTTCCCTGGCTGGCCTCCGCCTGATACGGCGTGTAAGCGCTATAGAATTCACCACGGGTCGCTATATCCCAAACCGCCGTAGGAATGTGATGTTCGTAAGCGCCGGCACCGATAAAACAGAGTGCTGCGCCATCCTGTTCCGCACGCGCCCGCATGAGGCGCACGACTTCCATTTCATTGAGTGCTTGCGGGACGCCGTCCAGTTCGTTGATTAACAGGTCACTCGGAATCTCATCAAACAAATCGTCAATGCGATCCACGCCGATAGTTTCAAGCATGTCGCGAACATCGTCTTCGGTGTGAGGAATAAAAGGCATAGTGGCTATTGTCTTCTTGTTTGTGGCCCGCAATGGCGGCGCTTACTCATCGAGACCGTCAAGAAATTCCTGGTACTCGCCCGGCGTCATCGTGTCCGCCGCATCTTCGCTGGGTCGAATGCGCACTATCCAGCCATCGCCGTAAGGATCCGTGTTGATGTTTTCCGGCGTGTCGGCCAGTGCCCCATTGGTGGCCGTCACCTCGCCGGCAACGGGCGAATAGACATCCGATGCCGCTTTGACCGATTCAACGACGGCCATGTCACCGCCACTCACAACCTCCTGGCCAACTTCGGGCAACTCGACGTAGACAAGATCACCCAACGCTTCCTGCGCGTGGTCCGTAATGCCGATCGTGATCGTGCCGTCTTCTTCTTTGCGCAACCATTCATGTTCACTGGTAAACAGCAGGTCGCCGGGCAATTCGTTCATATCAGTTCTCCCCGTTTTCGTGGTCCCAATTTAATTCAAAGCTCGATGGTCGCGACGCCCTTGCGTACAAAAGGCGGTTTTACAAGGCGCACATCGAATAATTTTCCGCGCATCTCGACCTGGGCGCGGTCATAGTCTCCAGCCGGAACACGCGCCATGGCAATCGAGCGTTCGAGTGTCGGCGAAAATCCTCCACTGGTAATTTCTCCCTCGCCCACGCCATCGATTACAACCCTTGCATGATTGCGCAACACGCCGCGTCCTTCGAGCAACAGGCCGCAAAAGCGATGGCGTGCGGTGTTTGCCCGCATTTCCTCAAGCGCTGCACGACCGATGAAATCGCGTTCCTCCGGCTCCCAGGCAATCGTCCAGCCGAGACCCGACTCCAGCGGCGACGTGGACTCATCCATGTCAGTGCCATAAAGATTCATGCCAGCTTCCAGCCGCAATGTGTCGCGGGCACCTAGCCCACAAGGCCTAATTCCTGCCGCGACAAATTGTTTCCAACAGGCATCACCCTGGTCCGCGGGCAGTATCAGCTCCCAGCCATCTTCGCCCGTGTATCCGGTGCGGGCGATCAGCAGCTCATCGGCCTCCAGCGCCATAAAGGGCTTCAATGCCAGCGCTGCTTCGCGCCACTGTTTCGGAATGACGGTTGCCGCAAGTTGTCGTGCATCCGGGCCCTGCACGGCGATCATGGCCGTCTCAGGCTGTTCTGTCACGGAGACATCAAAGCCCTCAGCCTGTTTCTTCATCCACGCAAGGTCTTTGTCGCGCGTCGCTGCATTGACAACCACACGGTAACGGCTGCGGTCGAAAAAATAGACAATCAAATCGTCGACCACACCGCCATCGGGTGTCAGCATGCAGCTGTACATCGCTTTGCCCGCGAGTGTCAGCCTCGCGACATCATTGGCCAGGAGGTAACGCAGAAAATCAGTTGCCTGGACACCTTCCACATCGACGACGGTCATGTGCGATACGTCAAAGGCACCGGCGTGCTGTCGCACCGCGTGATGTTCCTCGAGTTGGGAGCCGTAGTGCAGCGGCATGTCCCAGCCACCAAAATCAACAATGCGAGCGCCGGCATCGACATGCGCGTCATACAATGGTGTTCGCTTTCCCATGCTGGCTCCTGACAGTCGCGGCAATCCGCGCCATTTCCGAATGCAAAAAAAAGGGCGACCCGTCATGTCTTCACGAAAACATGACGGGTCGCCCCTCTGTCCAGGTACCTGAGAGATCAGACGATCCGGTGGATCGCATACCCCTTCGGTGGGCCTTATTGGCCTCTCTCCAGAGCTAATCAGGGTACACAGTCCTTTTGCCTGAGCGTTTCCGAGCGTGTTGCGCCTTCGGCGCTCCCTCAAATGAAGAAGGGAGTCTCTTCTGTGCAGCCTGTCGATTAGTGAGGGCAATAATAGCCAACTGTCATGCATATTGCACGACCAACGAGCGGTAACGGTTGCCAGCCACGACCATCGCGGCAACAATATCGTCAGCCCAAGTGGAGACCACCATGTTCCTGCGTTCCATTCTCGCCCTGTTTGCCCTGTTACTGGGCGCGTCGACCGTACGGTCAGCCCCTGCCGACGACTTCGCGACACTCCTGAACGACGCCTGGGAATGGCAGCTGGCCGAATACCCGGTGTTTGCCTCCCGGCTGGGGGAGCGCCGCTATAACGACCGCTGGACGGATCTGAGCCTCGATGCTTTTGCACTGCGTAACGAGACCCGTCGCGAATTTCTGCGACGACTCCGTAGCATCGACTCGGCGACACTCACGGATCAGGACCGGTTGAACTACGATTTGTTTGGACGCCAGCTGCAGGATGCACTCGACGATTACCATTACCGCGACCACCTGATGCCAATCAGTCAGCGAGGCGGCGTGCAGAATCTGGATTCGGTGTCGGAAAGGCTGCGCCTGCAATCGGTACAGGATTACGATGAATGGCTGGCTCGTATGGCCCGGATTGAAGACGTCATCGAGCAGACGATGGAGTTGCAGGAAGCCGGGCGCAAAAGTGGATATATGCCACCGAAAATCCTGATGCAGCGCCTGCCAGCACAGATCGACGCGCAACTGGTCGAAAATGGTGCAGACAGCCCGCTGTACGAGGCGTTCACCCGCATACCCGAAAATATTTCCAGCGAGGACCAACAACGCCTCCGCGATGAAGCGCTGGACATTATAGAAACATCGGTCGTACCGGCTTATCGTCGCTTCAGCCGCTATATGAACAAGACTTACCTGCCGGCAAGTCGCGACAGCATTGGTGCGTCGTCACTGCCCGACGGTGAAGCCTTTTACGAGTACCGTGCACGGCGTTTCACCACCACCCGGATGACCCCGGACGAAATCCACCGCCTGGGTCTCAACGAAGTGGCTCGCATTCGTTTCGAAATGCAACTTATTATTGATGAGCTTGAGTTTGCCGGTAGCTTCCAGGACTTTCTGCATTTTTTGCGTACCGACCCACAATTCTATTTCGAGACGCCCGAAGAATTGTTTGATGCGTATCTGGCGATCTGCAAACGCATTGACCCGCAACTGGTTAACCTCTTCGGCAAGCTGCCACGAATGCCCTACGGGCTGCGTCCGATACCGGACAACATTGCTCCCGATACTACGACGGCGTACTACAGCCAACCTGCCGGTGATGGCAGTCGTGCAGGATACTATTACGTCAACCTGTATCGACCCGAAGTCCGGCCGAAGTACGAAATGGAAGTCCTCTCGGTGCACGAGGCCGTACCCGGACATCATTTGCAAATTGCATTGCAGATGGAAATGGACGAATTGCCGGAGTTTCGCCGTTACGCCGGTTTTACCGCGTTTACCGAGGGCTGGGGATTATACAGCGAGAGCCTTGGCGAGGACCTTGGGCTGTACCAGGACCCGTATTCCAAATTCGGTGCGCTGACCTACGAGATGTGGCGGGCCGTGCGCCTGGTGGTCGACACCGGCATACACTACAAAGGCTGGACACGACAACAGGCGATCGATTTTTTCATGGACAACGCCGCGAAAACCGAACTCGATATCATTAACGAAATCGACCGCTATATTGGCTGGCCTGGCCAGGCGCTTGCTTACAAGATCGGTCAGTTGAAGATTCTGGAGCTACGAGCCAAAGCGGAGCAGACGCTGCGTGGCGACTTCGATATTCGGGCCTTTCATGACGCTTTGCTCGGTGGCGGTGCCCTGCCGCTTGAGGTTCTGGAAACGCGTATGAACCACTGGTTGGCGGATCAACTGCGCAATCGCCAATAGGCGAATGTTCAATTATCCTGAGTTTCGATATGCGAGGTGATACCGATATCGGTGGGATCGCGCGCCAGGTCGCGCTCCTACAATATATCTATCGGCGCTGCTGTAGAAACGCAACCTGACGCACGACTATTGGTGCTGCTGTAGGAGCGCGACCTGACGCGCGACCACCACGAATCCAAATTCCAAAGCCGGAAATTCCGGGTTGCTACGACCCCCAATAATCGTATTTCCTGGGTCTCGCAGGATAGGAATTCACGAAACCATCTCGATTCGGCATCGTGACCTTTGGCAAAGAGTTCTTGTCGATAACTTTGTCCTCTGAAATGATGTCATTCTTATTTAGAATGAATGCCGTAATCGCATAATACTCTTCGTTTGTCAGCGACATCGGCGCCATATAGGGCATTGACCGGCGAATGTAGTTGAAAACAGTGGTGGCATAAGGCCAGTAACTGCCGACGGTCTTAACCGGGGTGTCACTGTCCAGCGTTCCTCTGCCGCCAACCAGCTTGTTGGCCAGTGTGCCCTCTCCATCCATCCCATGACAGGCGACGCAATACATCTCGTAGACGGCCTTGCCCTGCTTAGCCGTGCCCGAGCCTTCAGGCAGGTTTTCACCATCCGGAAGAATGCTCAGGTAGACGCGCTCGATATCCTCCGCCGTAGCGGCCTCACTGAAACCGGAAGTGGAATCCGCACCGGCCACCGAGAACCACAGGCTCGCCGCAAGAACAGCGGCCAGGGGCAGCGACTTATATGTGAACATTCGCAATCTCCCCATCCTCACTAATGCCCCAGCTATGAATGCCATTAAAATGATAGCCCCGCTCGCCGTTACCCCGTGCCGCCAAAAGAGCTTTGCGACTCGGTTGCACGCGCCCGGTTTCGTCAACCGCACGGCTTTGCAGCACGGCCGTCCCGCCCTGCCATTCCCAGGGAATTCGAAACCGGGTCAGCATCTTCGGCAGTACCGGTTCCTGCAAGGCCGCCTCGGCCCAGGTGGTTCCACCGTCAGCGGACACTTCGACTTTGCGGATGCGACCGCTGCCTGACCAGGCAACGCCGGTCACTTCATAGACGCCTTTTCTGCTTAGCTTGCTGGCATTGCTGGGGCGGGTGATGACGGACTTGACCTCCATCGCCAGCGTAAACTGCAACGCTTTACCATCGCGCATAAGGTCGGTATAGGTCGATGTTTCAAAGCGTGTCATCGCCGGCCGGTCGGTGACTCGAATCGAGCGCACCCACTTGATACTGGTGTTGCCTTCGAACCCGGGGTTGAGAAGCCGGATCGGATAACCTTGCCCGGGACGCAGTCTCTCACCATTCTGGTACATCGCAATCATCGAATCATCCAGCGCTTTTTCCAGCGGGATGCTGCGACTGACAGAACCCGAATCGGCGCCCTCGACAATGAGCCATTTGGCACCCGGCTCAAGTCCGGCCTCATCCAGCAATGTGGCCAGCGGTACGCCGGTCCATTCGCTGCCAGAAAGTAAGCCGTGGGTAATATCCAGATTGGCCGACAAAGGTTTGTCCGCCCAGAGCCTGCTGCTATTGCCCGAGCATTCGAGAAAATAGTTATGGGTCTCGGTGGGATAATTTTCGAGCGCAGCGACGTTAAGCTTGATCGGGTGATGAACCATGCCGTGAATAATGAGTTCGTGCTGATCGGGGTCGATATCCGGGATACCGTGATGGTTAACCTCGAAGTGCAGGCCACTCGGCGTCATCGTGCCGTGCAGCAAATGGTGCGGCGTAAAGGCAGCAATCGATCGTCCGGTAGCCGCCTGGCCTGCCGGCGGAACAGTCCATCGCCTGGTACGGGCCATCTCGAAATGCGAAGGCATACCATAGTCTTCGGTGGTTGCGCCCGGTGCCAGCATCCAGGCTGGCTGCCCCTTGCTCACCGGCTCCGCCATGGAAATCCCCGCCGTCGCGGTCCCTGCTGCGCCCAGCGCCAGTGAGCGCATGAACAAGCGTCGATCCAGCAATCCGTTAGCCGCTACTCGCGGTAGGTCCTGTGCTTTATTTGCCATTTCTTCCTCCCCCAACATTTGTTCCGATTCTGCAGCGAAATTTAAAATCGCCTGTCGGTACGTTCAATATACATATCCATTTCACCATCTTCATACATCGGTAAATAGAACGAATCCGGATCGCACGTATATGGAAATATTTCTGTACTGGCGTTGCGAACCCAGCGGCGCCGACGAACCGGTGGCCGCTCGTAACTGTCCGGATCAAATACCGTCAACACGGCAGACAGGGTGTTCCCGTCAGCGCTCAACGAGTAACGTTCCTCGATTCGTGCATTCTCCGAAATAAGTTCACCCCGAAAATCACGTACAGTCTTGTCGAGCAAGGTCGTGTCGATGATCAACGTGCTGCCTTCCCATCGACCGTTAGAGTGCCCCATGCGCGAGGGCGGCATGAACTCGTTCGGTTCGCGCCCGTCCATCCAGATGCGTCGCACCTTGGATGAATACTCATAAATCATCGTAAATCGATTTTCCGAGCCAATGATTTCGAAGGGAAAGGAATAGGTAGCGATCGCCGGCAACCCGATAGAAGTACAGCGGACATCAGGCTGGTCGTAGTAAGGGAGGTAATTCTCCAGCCATTCCTTGCCCGCCGGCGTAAGCGCCATCGTGTACTTGCGAAAATCGAGCTCCTGGGTCGCAGTCCACATGCCCGTAAGGTCAACGGGTTTCGGAGTGGTACTCACAGCGTCCACAGGCACCTCGCGTTCCGCGTGCCACGGACCGGGGGCTTCTTTCTGAGCGGAACTGCCAACTTGCTCGTAGGTGCCACTCATGGTCTCATTTTGCAAGGTTCCCGCGAGCCTGCGATCGAACACGAAACCACGGATATCACGACTGTCCACACTCAGCACAATGTTGTTGCCGTCGATCGTGACCTCGGCCGGACCTCCCTCCAGGTAGGCGGTCCAGCCCTCGTCACCGTGCTCGAGCTCGAGCAGGCCAACCAGTGTTCGTTTTTGATCCTGCAGCGACACCATCCAGCGGCCTGCAAAATCCGCTTCCGCCGCGTTGGCGGCGAAAGGCAGCATCAGCGTGCACACAACACAAAGCTTGCAGACGATTCGAATATTCATGACAGGCTACTCCGGAACCCGATCAATCAGGATGGTGCCATCTTCAAGTGTGACGGTCATGATCGATAACATCTGGCGCCCGTCGCGGCCGAGAAAACCGTACATCTCCACCGTATCACCAACCTTGATTGAGTGTTTCGTCCAGCCTTTTCTGGCCAGCCACACCACCGGCGAACCCCGCGCATCCCAGGTTTCTTCCTCACCATCCGCATTTTCTATGACAAACAGATAACGAACGTGCGGATTCTTGAACCACACCTGGGTGACGGTTCCGGTGAGCGTTGCCGTCTTTTCCGCCGTGAATTCAGCCGTGAAAGAATGGTGACTGGAGGCCGGCTGTGCCACAAGAACGCACAGCGCCATCGCCAGCAACACACCAATACGAAAGCGATGAATACTGATGGTTTGACGCATACTGGCCCGCACCCCGCAATTCCGAATGCAGTGATCTTACACCAGACAAAGTCGCAGAAGGCGACCACCGGGCAACAATCTGCCAGCCGCGTTTTGCCCTGTGAAACAACGATATTCGGTGGCCTTTGGGTGTCATGAATAGTCCGGGCTAGATGCCCAATGCAACCTGAACTGCGCGGCGTTGAACAGGGCCGCTTTGATTGAACAATCGCATGCCACTGCCTCGCAAACTCGCAATGGCCGCCGAATCAGCGAGAAACAGGCGATTCAATGCGTCCACAAAATGCAGCATCGTCTTGTTCGCCCCCTTGCGCTGTCGCTCATAGCGCCGCAGTGTCGGCAGGTCGCCCGGGTATTCACCGTCTAACGTTGCCGCAGAAAGCGTCTCTGCCAGCCCAGCCGCATCTGCCATGCCGAGGTTGGCTCCTTGTCCGGCGAGGGGGTGCACCGCGTGTGCGGCATCGCCGACCAGCGCCAGGCCGGACAGTACATACTGCGCCGCGTGCTGCGAGCGCAGTGGAAATGATCCCCTGGGTCCCGCGATTTCAAGTTTGCCGAGAAAGTGGTCACTCGCTATACCCAGTAACGCGGCAAGTTCCGCATCCGTGGCAGACAGTGCCTGCTCGGCTTGTTCGGGCGTCGTTGACCACACGACGGATACCCGACCATCGGCCAAAGGCAAAAACGCGAGCGGCCCTTCCGGCAAAAAACGTTGCCATGCCGTCTGGCGGTGACTGCGCGCGGGTATTACATGCGTTACCAGCGCCGTCTGCGGGTAACGCCATTCCTTGACGGAAATGCCTGCGCTCTTTCGCACCAACGAAGCCACACCATCCGCACCCACCAGCAAATCGGTTCGTATCCCGGGTCCGTCCTGCAATTCGATGCCGGTTACTACGCCATTGCCATCCGTCGACAAACCGGCCAGTGACGTGTCAAAACGAACATCAACCGCGAGCGCCTCCAGACGCGTCAGCAAGGCGTGCTGAATCAGGGCATTCTCAACGATGAACCCGAGTTCGGATACAGCAAAATCGGCGGCATCAAAGCGCAATGTGGAAGGTCCCTCCAGGAGCTCACGCGAGTCCCATACCCGCATGCACTGATAGGGAGACGCACGCGTGGCCGCAATCTCCGCCCACGCACCCGCTTTTCGCAGTATATTTACGGAGCCGCGTGACACCGCTGATACACGCAAACCGACGTCATCGTGCGCGTCAAATCCGGGTTTTTTGCCAGCATCGATGACGGTGATGCGAAAATTCTTCCGGCC
Organism: uncultured Woeseiaceae bacterium; assembly: GCA_964446495.1. Lineage (GTDB taxonomy): Bacteria > Pseudomonadota > Gammaproteobacteria > Steroidobacterales > Woeseiaceae > JAADHU01. Next base: position 16,754 of record CAYUOY010000037.1, read on the forward strand.
GGGAGACTGTGCGAGAAGTGCCGCAGTAACCAGACCTACCATTCCTGCGCCGACAATGACGATATCAAATTCTGTTTTCATTCAAGCGGCACACCGCGCGATAGTCGCGGCAGCCGACCTGCCAGACCCATTGTATGTTTGGCGAACATCGAACGCACGCCGGGAATCAGATCGAACCCAAGCATCCCGATGTTTCTCAGGGTTCGGACTACCGGAACGCGACTCGAAAACAACCGGACAATGCCATCCGTAAAGTGAACCAGCTTATTCTGATCCGCTTTACGCCAGCTTGCGTATTCTTCGAGTATGCTGGCGTTGCCTGGATCAATACCATCATCGCAGTTGCCCTCGGCACCGGCGTCCGAGATGCAGTCCAGCAATGCGGCGACATCGCGTAAACCAAGATTGAATCCCTGCGCGGCTACGGGATGCAGGCCGTGCGCTGCATTTCCGATCAGGACGCCGCGTCTTGCAATCAGATTGTTCGCCTTGCTCAGACCCAGCGGGTAGGCAGCACGCGCGCCCATTTTGGAGAAACGTCCCAGGCGCAAGCCGAAAGCCTCCTGCAACTGTTCCGTAAAGGACGCATCGTCAGCCGCGAGCACGCGCTCGACTTCCGTTGCTGGCAGAATCCAGACAAACGCAACCCGTTCATCCTCGATCGGCAACATCGCCAGTGGCCCTGAAGACGTAAAGCGTTCGTAGGCCCTGTTTTGGTGCGGCTTCTCGGTTAAAAGATTGCCGATGACCGCATGCTGTTCATAACTGTGATGGCTCGCACTGATACCCATCATTTCTCGCACAGTTGAGCGCGCACCGTCTGCTGCGACCAGCAAACGACAGGACCGCTCCTGCACATCGCCATCCGTATCGATGCATACCACCGCCTGATCATCGCTAAATCGCGCGGCAGTGATGCGCGCCGGGCACAGGACATCGACATTTTTTTGCGCGTGCAGTGCCGCCTGCAGAACACCACCGAGAACGCGATTAATCACCACGTATCCCAATGCTTCGACCCCCTGTTCCTCTGCATCGATATGTGAAAAACCAAAGCGACCTTTTTCGGACACATGGATACTGCGAATGGGCGTTGAGGCAGCGGCTATTTCGTCCCACAGGCCCATGGCCGTGAACATGCGCTGGCTGCTGCGTGACAGCGCCGTCGAGCGCTCATCGAAGCTGGGTTGCTCCGCATCAGCGCGTGGTACTGCCTCCACCACGGCCACCCGCAGTCCGAGTGGTGCCAGTGCGAGTGCGAAAGTTGTCCCAATCATGCCGCCACCAGCGACGATGATGTCGTAATCCGTGTTTGCTCCGCTGCGAACCACTATGCTGCCATCAACGCTTCAATATCATCCGGATCTTTAACCGCGGACGCGCTCAACACGTCCGGGCCGTTTTTTCCAACGACCACATCATCCTCAATTCGGATACCAATGTTTCTAAATCGCGCCGGGATCTTGCGGATCGACGGAAGATAGATTCCCGGTTCCACGGTCATTACCATCCCGGCCTCCAGCATTCGCCATTCATCGCCTACTTTATAGTCACCAACGTCATGAACATCCATGCCAATCCAGTGACCGGTTCTGTGCATGAAAAACTCCCGGTAGGCACCGTCCCGGATCAATTTGGGGAGACTTCCCTTCAGGATGCCCAGTTTTTTCAGACCGCGAGTAATGACTTTTACCGCCGCATCATGCGGTTCGTTCCAGTGATTGCCGATCTGAATCTTCTCGATCGCCGCCAGTTGCGCCTCAAGAACGATGTCGTAGACCGCGCGCTGCTCTGGCGTAAAGTGACCACTCACGGGATAGGTCCGGGTCACGTCGGAAGCGTAGTAGTCCAGCTCACAGCCTGCATCAACCAGGACAAGGTCACCGTCATTGAGTACTGCGGTGTTTTCCACATAGTGCAGCACGCACGCATTGGCGCCGCCGCCCACGATCGGGCTGTAGGAATAGGTTGCACCATGGCGCCGAAACTCGTGGATAAATTCCGCCTCGAGTTGATACTCGTACGTATTTGCGCGGACTTCCGCCATGGCACGATTGTGGGCTTTGGCGGCGAGTTTTGCGGATCGACGCATCGCCGAAATTTCCGCACGACTCTTATAAAGGCGCATATCGTGCAGAAGATGATCGAGCGCAACGAATTCATGTGGCGTATGGCCGCCCATCGATGCTTGCGCTCGCAGCGACTTCACCCACTCGGTGATGCGCGCATCGAATCCGGAATAGGCGCCCATCGTGTAATAGACGCAGCTCCTTTGCTCAATAATTCCAGGCAAAATGTCGTCAATGTCATCGATCGGAAAAGCATCGTCAGCCGCGTACTCGCTGACAGCACCCTCAGTTCCGGCTCGTGCCCCGTCCCACTGCTCTTTTGTCCGGTCACGATCCCTGCAGAAAAGAATAAACTCGCCATTATCCCGTCCCGGTGCGAGCACGGTGACTGAATCCGGTTCGTCGAACCCAGTCAGGTAATAGAAATCGCTGTCCTGACGATAGCGATACTGAACGTCCCGGCTGCGCCTGCGCACCGGGCCGCTTGGCAAAATAGCGACACCGTCATTACCGACCATTCGCATGAGTTGTCGGCGGCGCTTCGCGAATTCATTCTTATTCATAGGCAAGAAAAACTTCAATCATGGAACGGTCATTGTCACCCGCGGGCCAAACTAATGCAGCGCATCCGATACCGCGGCTTTTACAGCATTCTTGTCCCCTGCCATCCTGAATTCGGCCAGTTCCTCGTAAGCCAGCTGCACCGCAACACGAACATATTCAACCAACTCCGTATAGGATGATTCGCTGCTTTCCTCATCCTCGTCCTCGTCGAAGGACGCCCGCGTAATTTCGAGCATGTCCTTGATCAGGTCCGACAACGGTTCTGCTGCCAACCGTTTCTTCAATGCATCATCATGTCTGGCTGATACCAGGCCGTGTAGAAATCCTTCACACCAGAAGCCAATCGATTCCGCCCTGACGCTTATGTTCTCTTCCTCACCCGGCAGCAGGAGATCGAATTCCGATTGTCTTGCGGTCAGTTGTTGCCAGGTTGACTGGAATACTCGATCGAGCATTTGCTCACAATCAGCATAGGCTTCGTTCCCCGTGTCCTGGTCGCCTGATACCTGCTCAATCCACGTCACGGCGCCATCGGTCCCGAGCACGGCAAGGCTGCCGCAAAGAAGCCCGTGTGACTGGGCGCCATTCCAGTTCGAGCCTGACCGTTTGAGTGCAGCATCAAGCTCATTATGATCAATCGGATTGTCCATAGTGCGGAGTGTGTCGTGGTGGGCGGCGGTAATTCAAGGTCCAAGCGCAAATGATCCCATGTATTGACGCCGCTGACCACGGAAAAGAGACGCTTCACGATTGATTCTGCACGCGACCGGCTCTATATTGGAGGTATGACTAATGATGTGAATGCTCAGTTCGAGCACGAGTTACGGCGACTGGAGAAGCGTGTTGATGCGCTCGTCCAGGTCTGCGATCAACTCCAGGACGAGAACCGTTCATTAAAGCAGCGTCAGGATACGCTGACGAATGAACGCGCGACCTTGCTGCAAAAAAATGAGCAGGTTCGTGCCCGCGTCGAGGCGATGATCGGACGACTCAAAGCGATGGAACAGGGAAGCTGACAGCGATGAGTGAAATGTATGCACATGTCAGCGTCCGTATTCTGGAAAAGGAATACCAGGTATCGTGCCCCGCTGACGAACGCACGGCGTTACTGGATTCGGCTGAAGTGCTGGATGCTAAAATGCGTGAAATTCGCGATAGCGGCAAAGTGGTGGGCCTTGAACGCATCGCCGTAATGGCCGCGCTCAATATGGCCAACGAACTGCTGCGGGCAAACGAGAAAGACAAGATAATCGAAGACACGCTCGGCAATCGCCTGCGACTGATGTCGGATCAGGTAGAATCAATGCTGGGTAACACTAAACAACTTGATCTTTAGGTATCATAAAGGTCAAGTGATAGATGAACAAACGAGTTTGGCGTCTCCTGCAGTGTTCGATGCAGACCTGGATACCTTTCGACCCTAACTATTTACCTCGGGGTCGTGCACTGTCGGCAGCATTTGCGCAGTACCACCATGTGTGGAAAGCCTGTTGCTGCCACGGCTGACCCCACCTGTTGCTCCGGTTCGAGAGCGACGGTCGGTAACGGCACAGGCGGGAGGCGCCTTCACATCACAACGGCATACGCTGTTTCGATTCGCATCTGGCAGTCTTTTGAAAAAACCATCCGCGGTATTTTCAACACCGGCATTCGAAAAACAGAGTTTTTCAACAGACTGATAGTCATCACATCACCTTCAATCTGATCCGCTGGCCAATCAAAACATGACATCAAAACCAGGCAAGAGCGAATTGCGCGCCTATGGCAAGGCCGCGAGAAAGTGTTTGTTGGACGAAGAAAGACAATTCACGTCCGGGTTAATTTGTGATTTAGCGGTGAATTCATCGTTCTTTAAGCGTGCAAATCTAATTGCCTGTTACCTGCCGACTGCCGACGAAGTAAATTGCTGGAGACTGATCCGTCGCGCGTGGATGATGAAAAAGCGCATTTTCGTGCCGACTTTGCAGAAAAACTCCCAACTCGATTTCGTGGAGTTCTTTGCAAACAGTGAAACAAGAACAAATAAATATGGCCTGCAGGAACCCGTCGACAGAGAAGTCATGGAACCACGTCGGCTTGATATTGTATTTACGCCGCTGGTTGCGTTTGATGCTCAGCGGAATCGAATTGGCATGGGTGGCGGTTACTATGACAGCACGTTTTCTTTCCTCGCAAAGCGCAAGCACCTGCACAAACCGAAACTTGTCGGACTTGCATTTGAGTGCCAACGTGTTGAGCAGATCGGCGCAAGTACTTGGGATATCCCGCTTTTTCAAGTAATTACTGAGACTGGTCGCATTACCTGACGGTTATTCCCACAATAAAAAAACAAGCGACATTCACTCGTTGTCTTTCACTCCGACTCTTGCTTTCGTCTGACCAACTTGCTTTTTGTCGCGATACATTGATAAGAAATTCCGCAAAACTTCTGCCAACAAAACGGACATGGGGCAGATCACACCAGCGTCATCGAGTGCATTGTGTTTTCCGACTTGCCGTTATCCGATTTATCACGTTACGGAAGAGCGATCCAAAATGTTAATTGCGTCACGTAACTTACTGGATTTTTTGCTTTCGTTGTATATACTCGACGCCGGGTACCCGACACGGAGAAAATTATGGCTACCAAGAAGAAGTCACGCAAAAAAGCTTCTAAACGCAAAGTTGCGAAGAAGCGTAAAGTAACGAAGAAGAAAGCTGCGCCGAAGCGTAAAGTCGCCAAGCGCAAAACAAAGAAAAAAGCTGCCAAGAAAAAGGTAGCCAAGAGAAAAACCAAAAAGAAGACCAAGAAGAAAGCTAAGAAAAAGGCTGCAAAGAAAAAAGTAGCTAAGCGTAAGACGAAGAAAAAGGCCAAAAAGAAAACGGCCAAGAAAAAGGCGAAGAAGAAAGTAGCCAAACGTAAGACGAAGAAAAAGGCCAAAAAGAAAACGGCCAAGAAAAAGGCGAAGAAGA
>CAYUOY010000037.1:22438-27073 GCA_964446495.1 uncultured Woeseiaceae bacterium
AAGTAGCCAAACGCACGACGAAGAAAAAGGCCAAAAAGAAAACGGCCAAAAAGAAAGTAGCTAAGCGTAAGACGAAGAAAAAGAGCAGGAAAAAGGCTTCCAGGCGTAAATAGCCAAGCCGACTAGCTGGAAGGATGGTCTTCTTCCAAAACAAGGAATATGCCCGCGCAAGCGGGCATATTTCGTTCTGGACCCGCAAATGACCTACTACGTCATGGCGAATCGCGCCGCTATCCTATAAGATTTCCGACGTAAAATTGACACTCAACCAAGCTCGACACGATTTGGAACCAATCTATGGATCAATCCGCCAAGAAATTGAGTGCCGCGAAAGCATCGCTGGAATACATTCAGGATGGTTTTGTACTGGGCGTTGGTACTGGCTCGACTGTCAACCTCCTCGTTGACCTGTTACCGGACATTCGAGGCAAGATCGAATCGGTCGTTTCCAGCTCACGCGAGACCACGGTGCGACTGGAAGAACACGGATTTGAAGTTTCCACGTTAAATTCGGTGGGTGATCTCGATCTGTATATTGACGGTGCCGACGAGGCCACCAAGCATATGCATTTGATCAAGGGAGGCGGTGGCGCACTTACCCGGGAGAAAGTACTCGCCGGTGCCGCGCGAAAATTTATTTGCATCATCGATGAATCGAAGCTGGTGGGAATGCTGGGGAGCTTCCCGCTACCCATCGAAGTGCTGCCGATGGCCCAGTCATTCGTCGCCAGACAATTGGTTAAAATGCGCGGACAGCCTATCTGGCGGGAGAATTTTGTGACCGATAATGGCAATCACATACTGGACGTTCACAATTTGCAGATTAGCAACCCGATGGAGCTCGAGGGGCGCATCAATCAGATTCCGGGTGTTATTTCCGTTGGAATCTTCGCGAGTCGGGCCGCTGACGTCTTACTCATTGCCGACGATGACGGTGTGCGAACCATGGGACACTAGCCATCTGCTGAAAAAGCTATCCATGGCATTTTCAACAGGTAAAGGGGCAGCCTGAGCTCCAACGGTGCAATTTCTCTTTACGGCGTCACTGCCGGGACAATGCGCCTGCAGCTAAGCATAAGAAAATGGGCCCCAAAAGGGGCCCATCATTTTCTGGCTGGGGGAGAGGGATTCGAACCCCCGTTGGCGGAGTCAGAGTCCGCAGTCCTACCACTAGACGATCCCCCAAATCCGTTCGAGCATGGCGGCGCCTGTCGGATGGGACACAAAGCTGGCCCGATCCGCGCCAGTTTGCCCGGAGTTTATCGTTTCGAGTATTGCGTTGCTCGTCGTGCTTTGCGCAGGCCGACTTTCTTCCGCTCCACTTCACGGGCATCGCGGGTAACGAATCCCGCTTTGCGTAACGCGGGTCGCAAAGACTCGTCATAAGCCATCAATGCTCGAGTCAGGCCATGGCGAATCGCGCCTGCCTGGCCCGTCGTGCCGCCACCCTTGACGTTGACATTGACATCGAATTTCGCTGTCATCTCCATCAACTCGAGCGGTTGACGCACAATCATTCTTGCCGTCTGCCGACCGAAAAAGGTATCCAGCGGTTGCTTGTTGATCGTAATAGCGCCACTACCTGGCTTCAGGTAAACGCGTGCCGTCGAAGATTTGCGACGACCAGTTCCATAAAATTGTGTATCACTCATTGCTTAGTTTTCCAGTCCGGATCGAATGGCGATCAGGTAGTAATGTCCAGCGGAATCGGCTGCTGTGCATCATGGGTGTGCTCAGGGCCCGCAAAAACGCGTAATTTGGCATACATTTTTCGCCCCAGCGGATTGCGTGGCATCATACCCTTAACAGCATATTGCAGCGCACGCTCTGGCGTCTTTTCCATCAATTTCTCAAGCGGCATCGATTTTAGATTGCCAATGTAGCCCGTATAACGGTGATACATTTTGTCTTTGAGTTTATTGCCTGTGACGCGAATTTTTTCCGCATTCACAACGACGATGTAATCCCCGGTGTCAACGTGCGGGGTGTACTCGGGCTTATGCTTGCCGCGCAATCGTCGCGCGATCTCGGATGCCAGGCGACCAAGAGTCTTGCCAGTCGCATCAACCACGAACCAGTCGCGGGTTACTTCCTCTGGCTTGGCAGAAAAGGTCTTCATTACATTGTGTCCAATTGGGATCTATTGAAGGGCGTCACCAACGGTGACAATCCTGCCGCCGGGTGTGCGGGGCACATGCGCCCGTTCCGACCCAGCGAAAGGCGCAAAATAGTACTCGACAGATGCCTCGATTGCAATCCGGATACGATCTTTTTTGCAAAATATCTGGCCATGATATATCCAGTAATAGCGTGCTAATTCATGCGCTTGGCTTTGCGACCGGAAATTCGATCCGCAGCAGCCGCAATTTTTGCTGCCTCAAAACCCGTATTCGAGCGCCAGCGCCGTATAAGTATCTGAATTCTTTGTTCCCACCGGGACGTCGCTGTTGTTCTTGATCGTATATGACGCCACCAACGCAAGCTCACCCAGGAGACGGGCCCGAAGTGCCGAGATTGACTCAAAGTAGGTATTCACATCGCCCGCCTCTATGGTGAATTCTTGTGTGAATTCAGCGGTTTCGCTGAATTTCCAGCGATAGTCCATGCCGGCACGAAGAATCAGATCATCTTCCTTGGTACCGTCTCGCAATGTCGACTGCCTGGCACCAGCGCCAATCTCCGCGTTCAGAATATGCGCACCAGCGTCCAGAATGCGGCGACCATAACCGATCGTCTCTGATAGTTGGGTGTCATAGCCGCTGAAAAGATCCTTACGCCAGCTTGCACGGCCGAACATGAAATTGGTTTCGGAGAAGTTGTACTCCGATTTCCACCCCAGTTCATAGGCTTCGGCCGTAGTCTGCTTGTCCTGGCTGGAGTTAATGGCCAGGGCTTTCAGTAAATGCGCCCAATTGCCGCTGGCGTAGCCAACTTCAAAGCCGGTATTGAGACTGGTATTTTCGGTATTACCGCTGGTCGCCAGGTACCCCAGTGACGCTTTGCCGGACCACGGGTCATGCTCCTCGGCAGTCGCCCCCTCCTGAGCATTGCCTGAGGTCATCAAAAAAAGTCCGGTCAATATCCAGATTGGCCTGGCCAACATTGTCTTTCTCCTTGTTCGGAAATCCACCGCCAGGGCAGATTCGGTCCGATTGATTGGGTGTGGCAAACGGGTGACGCCTTTGGCGGACGGGGAGTATACTAGGACTTCACCTTGGTTTTCGCAGGATTTTTCTGTTCCGACCGCACAATATTTGCGACTCCATGAATAGCCAATTTACGGTCAGCCCAGCCTATGAATTCACGCAACCTGGATCCACTGGATCGCCTTCTGGCCGGAATCGATGCTGGCTTGCGCACGATCGCAGCACCGGGCACGCGACAGACCCGCCCCAATCCGGCGCGGGATATCCCGCCTGATGAATTGTCGGCGACGGAAAAAACTCATGCCGCCGGACTGATGCGAGTGAATCATGCTGGCGAGGTAGCCGCCCAGGGTCTTTACCAGGGACACGCCAGCGTGGCACGCAACGCGTCCACCCGGAAACAGATGCAAGCGGCTGCCGCCGAGGAACTCGATCACCTTGGTTGGTGCGAACAGCGCCTCGAGGAACTCGATGCAGGGCCCAGCAAACTTCGCCCTGTCTGGTATACCGGTGCATTTGCAGTGGGGGCCCTTAGTGGCATTCTTGGCGATCGCTGGTCACTGGGATTTATTGAAGAAACCGAGCGACAGGTCGCCGATCACCTCAACGGACATTTACAGGCACTACCCAAACAAGACGCCAAGAGTCGCGCCATCGTCAGCAAGATGTGCGAAGAGGAAGAAATCCATGGAGCCAATGCGCGCCTGGCTGGCGCCGCGACATTGCCTGCACCGGTTCGTCATCTGATGCGTCTAACCGCTAAAATCATGACCCGTACCGCCTATCGGATCTAGCCGTCTGTTGAAAATACCGTCGACAGTATTTTCAACAGACGGCTCGGCAATCGGACCGATCGCGTCAAAAGAAGAGTTTCGTGCGTGTTTTTCAATAAAATTACGCACTTAGCTTGCTCTTGAGGGCAGACTGTATTAAAAGATGGGGCGCATCGTCGTCGAGGATCAATAAATGCAAACAACAGCGAAGACTTTAAGTGATGTACCCGCCATTAACCGCTTTTTGAGCTACTGTCGGGTACGAACCGTTCCATCCAAAACCGTCATGATTCATGCGGGCGATCTTCCTGACGTGCTTTATTACATTGTCGACGGTTCGGTCGAAGTCATGATCGAAGATGAAGACGGCAATGAAATGGTCCTCGCGTATCTCAACAAGGGACAATTTTTCGGCGAGATGGGACTGTTTTACGAACAGCCGACCCGCAGCGCGTGGGTAAGAACACGTACGGAATGCGAAATCGCTGAAATGACCTACCCTCGTTTTCGACAGATCGCCAGCGAGAGCCCCGGCCTGGTTTTCGAACTCGCCACCCAGCTGGCTACACGACTCGATCGCACCAATCGCAAATTGGGCGATTTAGCGTTTGTCGACGTAACGGGTCGGGTAGCGCATGCCATCATGGATCTGTGTAACGAACCTGATGCAATGACTCACCCTGATGGCATGCAAATCAAAGTGAGCCGACAGGAAC
>CAYUOY010000038.1:0-26821 GCA_964446495.1 uncultured Woeseiaceae bacterium
ACAACGGCTGGTGCGGTTAGCCCACTTCCAGCGATGCAGATTGTGTACTTGTTCCGGCAAGAAGCCCATAGTCCCTTGATTGTGGCTGACAGTATGAAAAGCGGCACCGGCTGTAATCCGCATTCAAAAGACTGGTTTGGGTCCTGCAAAAACGCGCCACTGCCAGGTGGTCCGACAACAGCGCAGTCATGCTGTTTCCCCAGCTGCCGGTAGATATTGAACACCAGCCGCTCCATGCCGCCGACTAGCGGTGGAAAGTTGCGGCTGATGATTAGTATTTTTTCCATGCTACTTGTAGGGTTTCCGGCTGGGTTTACTTTTGGTGCAGGAGTTTTCCGCAGAATTTTTCTACGCTGTTTTTGCTCCAGATCACTATCAATAGATGCAAATAAAAACGGACTCAAAAAATCATATAACCATCGTAGTTCCTGTTTTTAACGATAGCGAATGGCTACAGAAATTTCTCGACGTAATTTCTGCCCAAAGAAGACATCTACCGGAAACGGAAGGTGTTGTCGTTGATAACGCTTCCAACATATCTCCAAAAAGTCCTGTTGGGACTTTTTCATTCGCCCGGTACATTTACGAAAAAAAGCTGGCTCATATGCTGTCAGGAACAAAGGCATGACAATCGCAAGAGAAAAATATGTCGTTTTTCTTGATGCAGATTGTACACCTACGCCAAACTGGCTGGAAATGGGTATTCAGTGTTTGGAGAACCACCCAAATAAAACTCTTATTGGAGGATAGGTTAGTTTCATATTATCAGATAATCCAACACCCACGGAGTTGTACCCGTATATCGTCGGATTTCAACAACAAGAGAATATCAAGTTGAACAATTTTTCAACCATGGCAAGTCTGAGTGTATTCACACGATCTCAGGCTGCTTGATCAGAACAGTTGCCGAATGCTCTCATCCAACCGTGCAGAAAGTTTTTCCCAGGAGATAACCGAGTCCACATCAAGCACATTTCTACTTTCCAACTGGTTCGTTATAGCATCAGCAAGTGATGCAGGATCAGACGGTCTTGCTACACAGGCGAAGCTTTCAGGAAAGTAGCTCGCATAATCGGAGACGTCTGAAACGACTACAGGAACACTGCAGGCAAGATATTCCATCAGTTTGCAGGCGTTGGTCATTCTGATAAGTTCGGTATCTTTATAGGGTATGGTCACCACGTCACATGAATTTATGAGAGTAACCACATTTTCTTGTTTTACCATGCCGCGAAAATCGATCCATGGATAGTCCAGTGTGACGTCGCCAAGATCGCAACCCGCCATCAGCAATTTGATATCCCGCCCCTGAGCCCTGAGCCGCTCAATAGCTGCGATCAGGTCGTCCACGCCCCGTGGCTTTTGAATGCTGCCGAAATAACCGACAACAATATCGCTACTTTTTATGCCCGACCGTTCTCTGGCGATTTGCTTGTCCTGAGGTTTGAATATTCTGCCGTCGACGCCGTTTTGCACAAGCAGGGCGTTCTCTCGGTAAGTACGATATTTCTCCTGTATTGATTCGCTCGCACAAACTACCAGGTCGCTCTTGCTCACAGTGTTTCTTAAGAGTGTTCGCATGAAAGGAAGCTTATTCGTGCCGAAGTGAGAATAATCATCGTATATGTCGAACACGGCTTTAGCGGATAGTCGCTTCGATAGTCGCAAGCCCAGGTAGCCTACGTAGCTATCGCCACTCGAAAACACGACGTCTGCTTCTGATCGACGTAGTTTTCCAAGTAGCTTGGCCACTAAGTGTGGGCGCCAGATAGACTTCACGGGTATTGTGTGGAATTGAACATTATTCTTGCAGACACTCAATTCTGTCTTATTCCGGAAGTCCAGGGCAAAGACTGCGCATTCATGACCCATTTCTACAAGGATCGACGGAAAATAGAAGAGACGACCGAAGCGATCCTCGATCAGATCCTTATTCGTATAGAAACGTTTTACGAGAAATACGATTTTCAACTCAATTCTCTTCCGGCGGAGTTTTCAGCAGGTCATCACATCAGTAGCGCTAAACGTGAACTCGACAATTGCTTCGCTACCGCCAACAAATTACAATCTGCCGCAATCAAGCACCAGAAATATCCAGGGCTGCCACGATGATCCGAGGGTACCAATACTACTTCTCCAAGAACAGCCCGTATGTTTACGAATCAGATAACCGTGGGCGAAAAGCGTGCACGATGCTCGCCGTTCTTGACGACTTCCTGTGCGAAACCCTGTCTAAGTGCGACGTACTCTACGTTGACGGCTCGACTGGCGCGATCGATAATTTTGTTGCGGACCATGCAGGCAGTGTGATTAGTGTCGATATCGATGACGCAGCGATAAAGCACGCTCAGGAAACTCTTGTAAAGGAAAATTTCGAGTTTTGATGTGGTGATTTGCTCACACGTTTATGAACATGTACCCGAAGGGGTATCTGTCATTGAATGTCCACCGGCACCGTTTTCCTTCCTTGCGATGGTCTGCGCCGATGCCGTATTGTCCATTTGTCAGGGCGGGCCGCCTGACCGCTTTTGGCGTCGAAACCACGCCGACAAATTCAGTTGGGAAGCTCACGGGAAAAAGCTGCGTGCAGCCCCCGATTGTTCGGCAGGGCCGTCATTTTGATGAAGACAATGCTGAAAAACTTTGTAAGTCCTGCCTGGGCTATATTGGAATACGGCTCTTATCCGCTGTTGTTGTTGATATCCACCCCATGGTTTCTTCATCAGCTCGGCACAGACCAATACGGTCACTGGATGTTGCTTGTCGCTACGGTCAGTTTTGGTGGCGTACTCAATTCAGGAACAGGGGCGGCGACCATAAAGGCGGTTTCGGCGGGCATCGGGGGAAGCGTTACTGGACAATCGGATCGGGCCGTTAATGCCTCACTCGCAATCGCGATGCTCGGCGGCGGCGCCCTTGCGCTGATCGTGTTTTGCCTGTTCTGGTTCGGTGCGCCGGTCATCCTGAGTCGAATGGGGGACCCGGAATTGGTTCGCGCAACAGGAACGGCGGCAGCGGTATTGATATGGATCGAACAGCTGGACAACGTTTTTAGTTCGGCCGTGAAGGGAGCTGAGCATTTCAGGGACGCGGCCCGAGTCGAAATAGCAAGCAAGGCAACACAGATCATCGCAGCGGCGATGGTTTTGTACTGGTATCCAACCTTGGAGGCGCTTTATTGGACGCTTCTGGTCGTTGCTCTCCTACGATTGTCCGCAAAAGTATTCATTAGCAAGCGACTCTTGAATCTCATCCGAATTCGCCCTTCCTTCCAGGGGTTATCGGACGTATTGCATTTCGCGAAATGGGGTTGGCTGCAGGGCATCGGTGGCGTGATGTTCGGCACGGCTGATCGAATGCTGATTGGATCAATGCTCGGTGCGTCCAGTTTGACGTACTATGCGATCGCCTCTCAACTGGCGATGCAAACGCACGCTGTATCAGCGGCCGGTCTGAGCGTGATTTTCCCGAAGGTAAGCCGAAAACTCGAGAGTGGCGGCTCATTTTCACTCTTACGATTCACCGGGATTACGACTGTTGGCAATCTGGTTTTGAGCACCAGCATTGCGGTGGTTTTGATAGTAATTGGCCCCCCGTTCCTGCGCTTTTGGGTTGGACCAGAATCGGCCGGTCCAGCCTCGCAACTATTGCCGTGGTTAGTTGTTGCCTACTGGATACTCTCTCTAAATTCCGTATCTTATTACCTGTTACTCGGCCTGGGACGCATTCGATTTATCAGTCTGACTGTAGTTACGTCGGGCATATTCGCCGTTATCGCTGTGTATTTTGCGATTGACAACATCGGTCTCATTGGCGCTCCTGCGGGCCGAGCCGCTTACGCGTGTATATCCCTGGTGCTCTTTATTCCAGTGTTGCAGCATTTACGCAATGAGCGAAACGAAATTCCTGACCTACTGACCATTCATTCGGTGCCGGGCGGTGAACGAGTATCGTGACTACAGAGCTACGCGAAAGCTGCCCTTGCTGCGCGAGCAAAAACCTTTCCAATGTCGGCAGGCTTCCCGACTCGCAATGGTTTGCAGGTACTCGCATCGAGCAAGCATTACCAGGTGGTTGGCTATATCGTTGTCATAATTGCAGTCTGAAGTTCCGGAACCCGGCTCAGACCGCCGAAACATACGCGAAACTTTATGACAACGTCGCGACAACAACGTGGTCCGCTAACACCTTCAGACCAGATTGGGATCTGGTCGCCCGTTACATTGCCAGGCAGCTACCGCATGGAGGGAGTGTGCTGGATTTTGGCTGCTACACCGGGGGACTGCTTTCACAACTTGGTGCGCAGTATCAACGCAACGGCGTCGAAGTTAATCGCGCTGCGGCCGATATTACGTCGCGAAATATCGGGAGTAATGTGTGGTCGTCGATCGACGAAATACCAGATGAACTTCGTTTTGATGTTGTGATCGCGGTAGATGTCATTGAACATGTGACGAATCCCATGTTGCTCGTCGAGCAGTTCACGTCAAAGCTATCCAAAGACGGCGTTCTCATTTTGACGACCGGAGACGCCGACAATTTCTTGTGGAACCGCTTTGGTGCAAACTGGTGGTATTGCTATTACCCCGAGCACATCGTTTTTATTTCCAAGGACTGGCTCCAATATATTTCCAAAGCTACCGGTGTGGTTGTCGTGCGGTGTGAATTTTTTCGCTATTTCAAGTTTAGCCTGCTCGGCCGCATCGCAAATTGGATGCTTATGTATTTCTATGGCGCGTTTCCCACTGCATTTCTCGGTCTTGTTAGACTATTCCGAAAGATGTTGGGGCGCCAAAATTCGACGAGTATTCCGGGCGCGGGAATAAGTCGTGATCACCTGTTTGTCGTTTTAGGTAGATCTGCGAAAAGTTGAGGCAGAGTAGTCATAACTTTGTGACAGACACTGAATTGTCAACTGTCACGGTATCTCTGAACTCAGAAGAAGATATCGAGAATGCCATCATCAGCGTCGCAGGTCAGACCTGCAAAAACAGGGAATACACAATTATCGACGGTGGACCGCAAGACACAACCGTGGATATTATTAGAAAGCACTATGAGCGCTTGTCGTATTGGATGTCGGAGCCGGACAACGGCAGGTCTGATGCTTTCAATAGTTGCCTGCGGATCAGTGAATTGATAATCGTCAATTTCTCGGCGCTAACTTGTGCGATTCGGACAAAACCTCCGCTGGGTTTTTTCGCCGAGACTCCACCGGCGCGACAACATGCGCTTCAAAGGTATACGAGCTCTTTGACGTAGGGACTACGTAGAGAAAATATCCCGCATCCTCGTTTCCGGATTGCAGTAAGTCGATACCCCCGAAATCGTCGCAATTTGGCTGAGTACCAGCGCCGCCGCCGTGCACGCAAATGGTCTTCGCCAGGTCATTTAACAGAACCAGGTCGTCGCGCCACCCTATCTCATTCTGCCGGGTCCGCGCCGGCTTAACCATTAACATGGGTCGATAGCGGCTGTAGCCCCAAAGAGGATGATCATTTATTTCCAGGTTGTAAGGCGACCCCGTAAAATAGTTGGTTGGGTGCCCGTGATCCGACTTAAACACGATCAATGAATTGTCATAAACTTGCAGCTCTTTTAGTTTTTGCAAGAGTGCTTTCATCTTTGCAAAGGCACAGATTGTCTCATTGGCCAGGCCGGTTTCATTTTGATTGGAACGGAACCATGCCGCATCGTCGCTTCGGTACGCGCACTGCGCGTCAAAATCGACGGGGTAATGGGTAAAAGCAAAATGCAAATATCGAAAGCTTTGTGGCTTTTCCGTTGCAACCAGGTCACTAACGAATGAATCAAACTCGTAAATTTCTGCAATATATCGTTTGTCCCAATCAGGACCGGCGTGATTTCGTAGCCGCCCTGCCAGTCCGTCGCTGTCCGGCTGCGCAAGCGACCACAGCAACCCGGCAAAGGCAGAATCGCTGACACTGTTGTTGACCGCCTTTCGCGTAGCTACACGAACCAGGGCGAATTTCAGGAACTCGATGCTGTTCGTTGTTGTCGTCAACTCGTTTTGTCGAATCTGCATACCTTTGCCGAACAAGTACGCCTTTTGATAGGCGTCGTCGTACCGCAGTAGCGGAACCTGCTCACCCAGACGGCTATTGATCAGCTCTGCTTTGACATCCTCGATACTGTGTCCGAGAGTTTTGTAATCTCGAACACCGAACAGTTCGCCGATAATCGATGCCTCGGTCGCCGGCGATTGCGACATGGCATTCGCAAACACCGTAAAATCTTTGAGCAACTTCGCTGCATCCTCGTCCGTACGGAGTAACTGCGTAACAATATGACCCTGCAATCCGTCGAAACTAATGATGATGACATTTGCTACGCTCGAGAGGCGTAACGATTCGTTTACTTCCTCTGCGGTAACGGCCGGCGCCCTGCCGACCTCTGCACGCGAGACGGCGTAGACGGACGTTGCTGCTGTAAACACCATAAATACGGCGGCGAAAATAACCAGGTATTGCCTTGCAGGCGTTCGCTCCAGCCAAGTCAGGGCAGCCGCAAGCAACGCAACTGTGACCAGGTGCTGCATGTCGATGCCGACCATGCGGGCATCCACCATGCCGGCGCTAACGGACACCGGCAGCAGGAATCCGGCAATGAGCACCCACCAGAAAAGCAGTTTTGCCACGGTCATGGCGACTGCCGTTTTACCAATAGCCGACAGTCCACCGAGCAACGCCAATAGCACGATGACGGCGCCGAAGCTGAGTAAAGCACCTGCAAGAACCAGAGTACTGAGATTGATAAACGCGAAGTCGCCTGGATTATTGCCGATCATGAAGATAGGCACGGCAAGAAACTGCAATACTGAAATTGCAACGCAATATCCGGCAATACCTATAAAGCGATTTTGGTTTCTCTCACTCATGCTCAATCAAATAGCGCTGCTACTGCCTTCGCGCGCAGCCGCTCATGCATGAAATGATAGGTAATACCGTCCATTTCATTTTGTCCAAACGCCTCGATGTTCGAAAAGGTCACATTGCTTCTCAGGACCTCGCGAAGCACTCGGCATCGAACCCAGGGATCGATCAGGGCATACGCCACTCGATAACGCGTGAGAACGTCAATGTCAGACTGCAACGGGATTCGAATCGCAGGCAACCAGCGGCGCAATAAAACCGCCCCGGTGTCGATGCCCGGGGCCATATAGAACGCCGATGCTGAAGGACAGCCGTTGGTCAGAATAGACCAGAGCAGCCCATCGGCACCTCGAATATCGGGCAAGAACCCGGGATGCACATGGATAAAGCGAGCGTCAGGAATCGCCAGCAGGTCTGGCGGAACTATCCCTCCACCCGTGAATAGAAATTCCCTGTCGGTCTCATTGCTTAAGTAGTCGAGCAGTACCGGATCTCTCAAATTCTCGATGAGTACCAACTCAACGTCTGAACAGTATTCGATAAGCGGCTTGTTGACCTGC
Source organism: uncultured Woeseiaceae bacterium (assembly GCA_964446495.1). GTDB lineage: Bacteria > Pseudomonadota > Gammaproteobacteria > Steroidobacterales > Woeseiaceae > JAADHU01. Next base: position 7,454 of record CAYUOY010000038.1, read on the forward strand.
GCGTTTCGAATGGTCGTCTCTGCAAAGTCAAAATTGGTTGCGACAGCACGAATGATTGCCGACACTTCGTCCGGAAACCGCCTGGCGATAGCATTCGGCCAGTGGAAAATCTGGTTGCGCTGCATACTGGCCGCTAACGGCTTGCGCAAAGCGGTCGGCAGCCAGCGCAGAGTTTCCCGGCCGGTTGCAAGATTGGCCTTCGAAACCAGGTGTACGATCTTTCGCGGCCTGAGTCCCAGACTGGCGATGGTCTCAAGATACGCTCTGGCGATCGGGCCCTCATAGAAAAGTACCGTCAACGGCAATGTCGCGTTGGTGTTGGTTACCGGAGTGGAACACTCCGTGGCAGACGGCGCGGCGCTCCGGGCTGCATACGAACAGTGAGTCGAGCTCATCGCCTGTGTGAATCTGTCGGCGTCCTCAGGTGTAACCGCTGCAAGATAGTCGATGGCCTTATACGCCACATTCAGACGTTTCAGCACTATGGGATTGCCGTTGTCTCGTTCGAGTTCCTTGACAAACGCCGTGCAGAAGACAGCTGCGCAGACGGCTCGCCACAACCCACCAAGTTCCGCGGCCGTCGTAACGGCCCATTGCTTCGAGTAGGAATCGAATACCTTTTTTGTTATGTCGAGCCTGCCGGCGATCTGGTCAAGCCATACCCAGTCATCCGAAGTCCATTGGTCACTTTGCAGCAATCTGTGCAGGTTGGCCCTGACGTCAATGACATCACGATCAACTACTGGGTCATTCGTTGCGGTTCGGCGCAGCTCTGCGGATATGTCGTGAAACGGATTCATTCCTTGCTAACAACTTGTTGCATAACCTGCAGGATGTTTGCGGTCGCCCAGTACAAAACCATCGACGCTGGGAACGGATAAAACAAGACAAAGAAAGCGACAGCCATGAAATACAGATTGCGCTTCTGCTTTTTGGTCTCGGATGCGGGTGCCACCCGATCTTTGTACAAAATCGCAGACGCGACCGTAACCACAGTCATTAATACAGGCAGCAAATTTAGCGAGGCCCCAAAAAGCGGAATCGCCCTATTTGGGCCAGCGGCTTGTAGCACGGCGTCCGGATACGCCAGGTCCGAAATCCACCAGAACGCCTGCCCCGACAGGACCGGCAATTCGCCCAGCATATTGAATACCGCCACCAGGATAGGTACCTGAATGAACATGCCGAGCATGGGCTTAAGCGTGTAGAACGGCGAAACGCCGAGGTCCTTGTGTGCGGCCATGATGCGCTCATGGGCTTCCTGACCGTCGAAGTTCGCCTTGATCTGCTCGAGCGGCCGTTGCAGTGCTGATTGAATTTCGCCAACCCGCCGTTGCTGCGACCGCACGAACTTTGTTACGGGGATCAACGCAATCTTGATGGCGATGCACAATAGCATGATGCACCACCCCCAACCCATACCGGTAACGTCGTGCATTGTTGTTAGTGCATTTTCCAGAAGCAGGCACAAAACTCGCAACCAGCCCCACAGATGGGTGTAGCGCAGGTCCTGCGCACTAATACCATCAAATGAACCCTGCCCGTCCGAATCGATCAAACCTATTTGTAAGCGAATACGACCGTCGGCGTCCGGCGCAAACTTGATTTGACGCTGGTCAACATGGACACCGCCGTCATCCGACTTGACCAGCGCGGCTGCGAAGCGACCTTTCCAACCTCGCCACTCAGAACCGTCCACCGGGCTTCGGATCTCAATATCTCTAATGGCGTTGTAATACGCGGCCAGTCCATAGAAAGGCCTGGTTTCCGCCAGAACTCTGAGATTGGGGGCGTAGATCAACGGTGCCGAGTCAGTAACACGAGCGTCGAAAATGATCTGCGACTCATCGCAAGCCAGCGAGTACGAAGCCACTGACGGTTCGGAATCCGCCCATTTCGCCAATTCCTGGCTGAAGGGCATCACCTGGCACGACGCGGCTGTCGCCGCGCTCGATTCATTCGACGTCAGTAACGACATCGCAAGGGTCAAGCAAAGTGCGACCGTCATCCTTGCCGCGATCATGGCCCGCACTCTGCTAATAATTGTTGCAAGGCGGTCGCACCGACTTCGCTGCTTCGACCAAGGTTGAACACGTGCCGCTCCGCAAGCTCTCGCGGGTCAGCGCGAGAGGAATTATCTATCAACCGTCGCACCACATCACCGAGTTCTGCCAGGCTATCTTCCGCGACAATTTCTCCAACGATACTGCGGATGCTTGTCTCAAAGGGCTTAATGCTTAATGCCGCATAATCCGAATTGTTCACCTTGCGTGGCGTATCGATGAAGATGACCGGCTTGCCGAGCCCAAATGCGTAATCAAGTGCGGCGCCCGACCAGTCGCTGACCATCACGTCCGATGCCAGCAACGAGCTTGTCGAAGAAACATCATCATCGTACTGGAATAACGGGTTGTGTTGATTCGATCGCACGATGCTGTCGACCGCTGCCTTGTTCAGGCGCGTAGTTTGCGGATGTGGCCGCAATGTGACGCGATGGCCCGCTCGTAACAGCGCCTCAACCGGCGCATTACCAAGCCTTTCGATTACTCCGTTTGGCCCCCACGACGGCGCAATCAATACTTGCGTGGGTTGCTCCACACCGGGCGAAGACTGTTGACGATCAAGCCGGCCTGCGAGTATCTGGTCAAGGCGGTTATAACCGTGTTCAACAATATTTTTTCTACGCGTGCCGCGCTGCGCTTCCAACGCACGAAGCTCGGATACATGGTGCGGACCGGCGCAAAAAACAGTATCAAAATGATCAAATGCTCCGGGCCTGTAGGCCATGTGCAGACTTACCAAAGAATGCTGTACGTAAACGTAGTGTACGTCATGCCTGGAACGCTTTAGCTGGTACTGGTGCAGGTCCGGCGTGGTCAGGACAACGAGATCGGCATCGATATTTTCGAACAACCAGTCGCGGACCCAGCCCTCGTCAACCAGGAACGACGTCAACTTTGGGTGTGCATACGCCAGGCCGGGGTCGTCTCGGTCTGAGCCGAAGTAGCAAACAGGAACGTCAGCAACATCAAGAAAGCGCGCAATCAGCCCCTGCAGGTGAGTCCAATATGCCGGGCCTTCCGAGTAAAAGACGACCCGCCGCTGCGCGCGCGGCAGCTGCATAAAACTGATCAGGCTGGCGATGTGTTTGAAGAAACCCAACTAGTATTGTTCCAGTTTGCAATACGCGTCCAAATCACCCGACTTGGAAAGGCGCTCGTACAGCTCGAGATCAGACACCGTATCCACCTCCAGCCAGCCACCCGCCACTTGCACGCCTTGCACCGGCCAGCCGGTGTCGATCAGCAGCTGCAGGAAGCTGGTCATATACATGTTCTCAAAAGACTGACCGTCGTAGGTAGCGCCACGCTCCAGCTGGTCGTAGAACTGGCAAAAGTCGCTTAATGCGTCGCCACGAATTTTGATCAATCCGGTGTACTGGGCCTCAATTTCTTCGTACGACGTGGGTTTCTTTCCGACTTCGGCAATAAGGTCGCCGTCCTTAAACTTCAATGTTTCCGCATCGCTCAACGGGTCGTCCAATCGCTGGCTCCAATAGTCGCGCCAATTCGTATCCACCATAAGACAAATATCGGACTTGGCCGCCATCAACTGGCTAAGGTTTCTCGACTCGTAGACTATGTCGCCGTAACTGATGATCAGGTCATCCGGGCCGGCGATGAATTCCCGCGCGGCAAACAGGGACTCGACCATATTGGTCGACTCGAAGCGACTATTTTCAAAACACCGAAAGCCAGCTGCGCGAATCTGTTCAATATTGAAGCCACCGACAATAGCAACATCTTTGATTCCGCAGTTTGCGAACGTGTCCACTTGCCTTGCGAGGAGAGAGCGGCCCAATAGCTCTACCATGCATTTCGGCCGGTCATTGGTTAACGGTTGAAGTCGGCTTCCCTGGCCCGCCGCAAGGATCAGCGCTTTCACAATTCCAGCAGACGACGCACTAGCGTCAGATCCGCCTCAGCAAACGGGTCTTCTCTTTCCGGATGCCACATAATGCCTGCAACCTTTTGCGTCGCATGCGACAGCGCTTCGACCGTACCGTCCGCGGCGATCGCCAGCTGGGAAAGCTCAGTGCCGAGCTGTTCCAGCTTGATTCCCCAATTGTGAAAACTATTTACATCCATTGGCTCGGCATCCGACAAATCTCCGGCAAAGGATACGCGGTGACGGCAAGCAACGTGCCCGCTCAGTTCACACGTTGACCCACCAAAAAATTGGTTAATAAACTGCATTCCACGACATACACCGAGCACCGGCTTTTTGTTGGCAAGCCCCCACGCGAGCAACGCCGCTTCGAACTGATCTCGCTCGGGCGCAATATCATCTGCATTCTCGACCTGCACCAGTAAAGTATTCCCGCCGCTAAGAATGATCACGTCGGGCTCGATAGTGTCAAGATAGGTGCCAACCTTGTCCGCTTGTATGTTCGGCAACGGTATCGGAGCGCACCCCAGTCTGTCGGCGAACTCGAACCAGCGCTGATCCAGGCTATCGCGACGTTCACCATAGGCCTTGTGCTCGTCGACGCGTTGACTAATAGCGAGTTTTTTCATGCGGTCACTTCGATTTTCCCTGCCTTGCAGTCAAGGCGTATTCGTCGGCCACGTATGAGGCTTTCGAAGAGCCTGTCGCCAACTCCAATCGCCGCCGGCAGTCCCAATTCTGCGGACCGAATTGCCATATGCGAATTTGCGCCGCCGTGTTGGGTGACCAAACCGGCAATGCCGTGCACGAATATCCAATCGTAGCCAGGATCCGCCTGCGAAATGAAGAGAATTTTTCCCTTTAGATCAACATTGACCCCCGCGCTCAAGTGTTGGCACGGTGCCTCAATCACTTTGGACGTAACGAAATTCGGCTGTGAGCGCCGCCGCTCAAAACAGTACATATCGCTAACGTCGATTATCAACTCCGGCAATTCGACCATCTGGCTGATTCGCGCCGCCTGTTTCCTGCTCTGAATACTGGCAATGAGATCGGTCCTGCCCATCACGCCATTTTGAATGCTTTTAAATTCGTCGTAGGTCAATTGTGCGAGATCGTCGCGTGAAATTTCATTGTTCTTGCCGTAACTTACGAATAGATCCAATGCGCGGCTGAGATTCCTGGTGAAAATGAACTTGACCTCCTCACGCATGCGAATCGCATCTTTGATATAGGTAAAGAGTGCGAGCGGGTCGCATTCTATGCCCAAATTATCGAGCACCTGCTTAACGCCATCACAAAGCGTAGAGTTCGGGGTAAACGGTTCTGGACGAGCCGTGGCAGCAACTGGCTTGCCATCATCATTCGAACGTCCGCCACTTAGAAAGTACCGGTCCGTATCCTCGCGATAAGACGGTACCGTGATGTCATACGTACCGGGCCTTAGATGTCCGTATCGATCGACGAACGCTTGCATGGATATTTCTGCATTTTGCAACCTGAGCAGATCGCCTTCAAATTCTGCAGTGACGGTTTCGACTCCGGCCAGGAAGTGCTCTCGTTGTTCTTCGGTCAGAATGCCGATCGTGACAAAATCGTTCAGAAAAATTGTCGCCACAAACCCGGCACGCGCTGCATGTGCGAACGCCAGTGTGCCCAGGTTTCGACAATCCTCCAGCAACACGATCGCCTTCCGCAGGTCTGGCATTGCCGTCGACTCAATCAGCTCACGGCGCCGCGCTAACTCCTGAATTGGCGCAATATCGCTATCGAGGCGCTTTAAAGCCCGATTCGTTATCTCCCTCAAGCCAGCTTCCAGTGCGTCAATATCGTCGCAATCGCGCTGACTCTTGATCGCCAAACGCTGCTCCGCGTTACTCCTGAAACAAGGACTTAGAACGGTCAAAGCGACTCCGAACTCCAGCTTGTCGTGTAGGTCCGGATTGTCGACGAGATAGTCGACGTAAGCATCAACGAGGCGGTGCGCCGTATCGGTGGCGACGCTGGCCGGTATGAAAGAGTTCAAACTGGCACGAATATCGACGTACGGCTGTCCCGAGAAACTGACGATAAGGTTATGCGGTCGCACGTCCCTATAGCCAAATTGCGCACGCTGGGTAGCCCATATTTCGTCGGTAATCAGATACCGATACAAGCTGTACGCCAATGGGCTTGGCCGTGTGCCGATAATTTCGGCCGGATTCCAGTCCGGCATAACACCGAATATCGTGCGATCTCCGGCCGTGAACGGGTTGCACGCTTGCAATTCATCAAACCGCTCGCCGTCGTTTTCGAGCGATTCGAAAATCTCTGCATCTTCGGCTTCAAACTCACTGTGGTCTACCGTGATTGGCCTGACCTGAAATACATGGACTTTGTCCTGCCTGTCGATGGCAAATTCGATATCCAGCTTGTCATAGCCGAGCAATTCTTCGAGTTCTATTACTGCCTCCAGCAAGCCACACAGGGACGGCTCCACCTTGCGGATGTCTTCCGGGCAGCAACGGGAAACGAGTACGGTACGCAATAAATTTCCCGAACCGCTGGTTACCGATTCGGTCGAGGGAGTCTCATCGTCGAAGTTAATGCGGTAGTAAGGCGCACCGGTCTCCAAAGCGCGCGTGAAGACCACGCCGGAACAGGCCACATCGGCGAGAAGTTCCTGTACCAGCACCTGGTCGTCGCCGCCTCGCCGCGAATAGGAGTCGATGACGTTTTCTACCGCATCGCGTAACCGCGCCGGCTCATCGCTTGGCACGTCCAATATGCTGTCATGACTGCCAGCAAGCGAGCCATCCCAGCTGTCTTCTGACTTGGCACTGCTGCGTACGATCAAGCGGGTTTTGGGGAACGTCTCATTTATTCTGTCAAGAACCTGTGAATTCGTACGCAGCCATTCGGTCACTGAAAATGTCACCTGGCGACCGATCTCCGATTTTGTGACGACATTTTCCAGGCGAGCCAGCGTTTCCGCTTTGGTACCAAGTACGAATCTCGCGATGTCTGCGGGCGCATTAAATTCAGCCCATTCGCCACGCGCGTCGACAAACTCGACCGCCAGCCCCTGACCGAGAAGGTAATCAACTGCATCCAGAAGCGTGCCACCAATCGCCGCTTCGTCTGCCCTTAACAAGTGGCTAACTGCAGATTGTCGCAACAGCATCAGACCTGTAAATTCGACCGTCGAGTTATGCGGATCTACCTGCAGATTCGTGCTTTCGTGATCTGCAAGATCGATTGTCTCAGCAGACTTGAGGTCCTCATTGCTTCGTTCTTCGTAACGTCGCTGCCATTGCGAATCAATGCAAACCACGACGTCAGCAGCAACATCGAGTATTTGATGGATAACGTGTGGCCTGAAGACGGTATCCGAATAGCTGACGATCGCTGGGTCATCACGAAATGGTGCCGCGAGCAGCGTATGCAGTATTGATCGTCCTGACCAATCGGCAACAACAGTAAAGTTGAGCTGTGGATACTTGTCGATGACGGACTGAACCTGATAACCACCCAGATAATGGATATTCGGTTCATCAACCGCCTCGAAAAACGCGCTCTGCTGCCAGTCGAGCGCACAGGTTGCCAGGTTGATGTGTTTAAGCGCAGACGGCCGAGAGCCCCGCGCCGGTCGACCAGCGCCCAGGAGGAATACATCGAATTTGCTAACGCGCAATTTACTCGTCGTTCTGGGTTAGACTCTCAGAAGGCGGTTGCGTCTTGTTGGCGCCGGTGAACAAAGCTTTGAACTTGTACCAGTAGGTCTTCAGTGCGAGGCCGATAGCAACGAATAACCCGACAATGGCGCCCATGATTGCACTGCCGGAACCAGGGTCGATATAGGCGTGAGCCGGCCACGACAATAGCGTCAAAATTACTGTTACAAACAAGTAGTTGGGCTTCACCAAGGTTCCTAGATCTAAGAGGCGGGAGCCTTCTGCAAACGTTGCATTATGGTAATGTAAGCCCCTCTTCGACGCAAACGACGTGGTTCACAGAACGACTAGAATCTACGGTCGCGTCTCCCCGTCGAGCAGATTGACCGGAATATCTTCGTGGCTGTGCGTCCTCAGCGCCTTTGGGACGGATATAGCTCTGGTTTAAGGGAGTGTTTTTGTTCAATCTAACCTGAGGAGTTGAGCCAGAGTAGTCTAATTTTATGACAGACATTAAATTTTCAATTGTCACGATATCTCTAAACTCAGAAGAAGATATTGAGAATGCCATCACCAGCATCGCAGATCAGACCTACAAGAACAGGGAGCACATAATTATTGACGGTGGTTCGCAAGACTCAACCGTGGATATTATTAGAAAGTACAATGAGCACTTGTCGTATTGGATATCGGAGCCGGACAACGGCATAGCTGATGCTCTCAATAAGGGGATTGAGCAGGCGACTGGAGACTACATACTGTTCATTAATTCAGATGATTTCCTGATAAATAACAAAGCGTTGGAGTCAATTTACAACTCTATTCAGGACCGGATTGACTATTATATTTTTCAAGTGATGTCAGTTTATCCGGACAAGACTCGAAAATTGTTACCCAATAGGAATTTCGGATTGTCGACCTACTTTAAGATGGGTTCCTGTCATCAGGGTCATGTGGTATCAAAAAAATTATTCCAAAAATACGGGACCTATGACAACTCTTTCAAAATTGGAATGGACTACGATTTCGTTTTACGAGTATTTTCGCAGCAGGTTGAGTCCAGATCTGTTGACGTTGCGATCTCATGTATGGGGCAAACTGGAATCAGTTCCAGAAAAGATTGGGTCGGACTAAGGCAGCGCTTTATGGACGAGCGGAAAGCGCATGAGAAAAATTGTGCCAATGTAGTGCTGAGAATGACTTATCCAGTCTACTGGTTCGTGTACCTCACATATAGGAAGCTAATGTATGTAGCCTCCAGGCTGTCAAGCTCGGGTTAATTCACGTGTCTGTGGCGAATTACTACTTAGGCAGCGACCGGTAGTTGGAATAGCCTCCGGCAATGGCCTCGCCACGGTACTGACAACTTAACGGCATCTGAATGACAATGCGTGATTAGTAAACGTTCATCGCTGTGTCTACGCGTTGGTCACGTCTGAAATAGTCGGTTCTGCTGCAGCCACAGCCAGGTCTGTCAGCGGGTCGAACGCGATATCAAGTTCCTTCAATTCGCCAGCCGAGCTGATGGTCATCCTCGCAAAATCGAAAAGATCCGTATCGAGCATGTGGCTACGGGTAACCCGCTGCATTGATTTGAAAATATTTACCACACGGTTGGGTGATTCTTTCTCCCACTCCCTCAACATGTTCTTGATATGTACACGTTGCAGATTTGTTTGGGAGCCGCACAAGTTGCACGGAATTATCGGATATCGCTGAAAACGTGCGAATTGCGCAATGTCTTCTTCACGACAATATACAAGGGGCCGGATCACAATGTTCTTGCGGTCATCGCTAACCAGCTTGGGTGGCATGGTCTTGAGGCGCGCGCCAAAAAACATATTCAGGAAAAGCGTTTCCACCAGGTCGTCCATGTGGTGGCCCAATGCGATCTTCGTTGCTCCGATCTCCCGGGCCGTGCGATACAGAACGCCACGCCTCAATCGGGAGCACAGGGAACACATCGTTTTTCCGGCCTCAAGTTTTTCCCTGACGATGGCGTAGGTGTCCTCCTCGACGATACGATACTCAACTCCGACACCCTCGAGGTACTCCGGCAATATGTGGGCCGGAAAACCAGGTTGTTTTTGATCAAGATTGACGGCCACCAGATCAAAACGAATCGGCGCTCGCCTCTGCAAGGCGAGCAGCATATCCAGCAGAGTGTAGGAGTCTTTTCCACCCGACAGACACACCATGATTCGGTCGCCGTCTTCTATCATATGGTAATCGGAAATTGCCTGACCGGTCTTTCGACGCAGTTTTTTCTCCAGGTGCTTACCCTGTTTTTCGTCCATCATCATGTTGATTGCACAATACTCAGGCTGCCCGTTGATTGCACCAGCATCGACGAGGTCAATTTTCATGGCCTCCATGATACCTGCAAGGGCATCAATTCGGGAAGTGCCGAGTTGATGCAAATCGCTATGCCATGTCGAAGAGCAGTAACTCGGAGTCAGTACCTGCTTCAATGTCAATTTTCGACAGTTCCGAAATAGCCGCGCCGTCGCCGGTTGACAGGCTAATGCCGTCAACCGAGACCTCTCCAGCAACGACCTGTAGCCACCCATGTCGATCGGGTCCAAACGTGTGCGCCTGCTTGAATCCGGCCGTCAGACAAGTGGCGTAAATATCCATGTCCTGGTGAATGGTCAATGACCTGTCACGACCATCCCGGGAGCCAATCAATCGAAGCCGATTGGTTTTGTCGGCGCGGTCAAACGACTTTTCCTCGTAACCAGGCTCCAGTGCCTGTTTCTCAGGCAGAATCCATATCTGCAGCAAATGCACAATTTCCGATTCCGAGTGATTGAACTCACTGTGTCGCACGCCGGTACCGGCCGTCATTCGTTGCACATCGCCGGAGCGCAATACAGATCCATTCTTCATATTGTCTTTGTGTTCCAGCGCGCCATCGATGATATAGGTGACGATTTCCATGTCCTGGTGACCGTGGGTGCCGAAACCCTGTCCCGGTTCGATCCAGTCTTCGTTGATCACGCGAAGGCTGCCGAAGCCCATGAACTCCGGATCGTGGTAGTTACCAAAAGAGAAGGAGTGTTTGCTATCGAGCCAGCCAATATTGGCCGCGCCGCGTTCACTGGATTTTCTGACAGATATCATTTCTGGAGTCCTTATGGTTGTGTGCCATTACCCGCCTAATCAGGCGGCGGCAACCTGCAGTAATGGCGAGCTGTGGATTGAATCTGCGATGACGACGCGGGTACTTTCAATGGCGCCTTCACCGCGGCTGCCGAGTTGATCAGCGCCGAAGATTTCAACATCATGAATGCAGATAAACCCCAGGACATGACGCAAGTAGGGCGATGCAAAATCGGCCGGACTATCAATCGCGACACGGCCCGATGCTAACGCAAGATAAGCTTTCTTGTTCTCCAACAAACCCTGCGGTCCGTTTTCGGTGTATCGGAACGTGACGCCCGCTCGTGCAACCATGTCTATCCAGCCTTTTAGAGCCACTAGAATGCTGAAATTATAGATCGGTGTGCCAATGACAATAACGTCGGCGGCCTGTAGCTCTGCTATCAACTCGTCCGGCGAACGACTCGACGCCTCAATCTCACCGAAACGGGACGGAGCTTTCATTCACGTTGTGTGCGGATTCTCGCGGATCTCGCCGAAGCAGAGTCCGCGGTGGCCCAGGAACACGGTGAGCTTAGAGGACATCTGCGGGTCGCGCTGCCCCTGTCATTCGGGCTGCATCACATGTGCGAGCCCATTGCCGAATTCAGTCGCCGTCACCCCAAAGTCAGCTTTGATCTTGACTTGAATGACCGCAAAGTCGATCTGCTGGAAGAGGGTATCGATGTCGCTATAAGAATAGGGCGTCTGCGAGATTCCACCTTGATTGCGCGGAAGATCTTCGATTCACGCACAGTTATTTGTGGCGGATCTGCTTACCTGAGAGAGCATGGGATGCCAAAGATGCCCGACGATCTTCGGCATCACACCTGCCTGGTTTACGGCCATCTCCCCGATCCGAATCGATGGACATACAACGACGAAGCGGGTCAGCAAAAATTCGTTACCATCAAACCGGCGATGATCGTGAACAGTGGCGAGTTTCTGTGTTCCGCAGCCAGTCTGAACCTCGGGCTTGTCATGCAACCGACCTTTATTGCACACAAAGCCATTGAACGTGGCGAACTGGTGCAGGTTCTGACGGACTGGAGTTGGCCGCTTACGCCCGCTTATGCCATCTATCCTCAAACCCGCCATCTTTCCCATCGTGTCCGTGCTTTCATCGATTTTCTGGTCGAGCATTTTGCTGGCACTCCATCATGGGATACGGGTTGCGACCAGAACACGACGCCGCAAGAAAAGGGCCCCGGCAAAGAGCCCTGAAACTATTCTTCGATAAATGTTCGGACTACTCATACCGCAGCGCCATTACCGGACGCGCTCTCGCTGCCTGACTGGCCTGTGCCGCGATCGTTAACCAGGCCACTGCAAGCGCCACTGCAGCACTCGCGACAAACAGCCACGCCCATTCGCCGGCGGGCGCTTTATACGCAAATCGATTGAGCCATTGGCTCATAAAGTGGAACGCCACGGGCCAGGCGATAATATTGGCGAACAGCACCAGCTTGGTAAAATCGGACGTCAGCAGCCAGACGATGTCGCGCACTGACGCTCCCATCACCTTGCGTACCCCAATCTCCTTGGTGCGTCGCTCTGTGGTGAACGATGCCAGCCCGAACAGACCCAGGGTGCCTACGAAAATGGCGAACAGTGAAAATACTCCGAACATTTGAGCCTGCCGACTTTCTGCGCGGTATAGCGCGTCGAATCGGTCATCAAGAAATTCCCAGGATACAGGCTCGTCGGGAACCAGCTTCTTCCAGGTCGTTTCAAAATGTTCGATCGCATCACGGTGGTCGCCGGGTGCAAGCTTGATCGAGAGGCTACGTCCGAAGTTTGCATTCGGCTCAGCATAGACGGTGGCTTTCTTTTCATCGTGTAGTGAAGAAAAGTGAATATCTGCAATTACACCGACGATTTCCCGATCAAGAAAAAGGTCCAACTCCCGACTTATCGGTTGCCGAATAATCTTGCCCACGGCCTCGCTCGGCGTCCATCCAAATCGCCGCGCCGCAGACTCGTTGAGAATTGCAACGCCCAGCGTGACCGGATTGTCCTCCGTCGGAAATTCGATGCGCATTTCGTTCTGCCTGAACGAGCGCCCGGCGAGGAATGGAACCTTATAATGATCGAACCATTGATAGTCTACCTTGATGTCGGCAAGGGCCTGTACGTCGTCCAGCGTGGTCTGCTCGCCTTCGGCAATATAGCCAGAACCATCCAGGTTCTGCGAGCCAGGCACTCTTGATGAGTACACCACTGATTGAATATCCGGATGTGATTCCAGCTCCGCCTTTAACGGTTCATAGGTTTCCCACAGGTCGGAGAAATAAGGCAGGGTTGTGACAAGGTTTCGCGATTTGTCGTAACCCAGGTCGATGTTCCGTGCATATTGCATCTGCACTATCACAACGCCCGTCGCGATTAACAGCGCAATAGACGTGGAGAACTGGAAAATAACCAGCGCTTTTCGCAATACCGAAGAGCCAGCACCGGAAGCCGATCCCTTCAAAACGTCTACAGGTCGGAACTTGGACAAATAGAATGCCGGATAGCTACCGGCGAGAAGTCCTACAATCGCGATACCTGCCACGAGTGAACCGAGCAATTGAGGATCCCCAAGCGAGAAGGAAAGTGGCAATTCCAGAAAGGCCGCGAAGACAGGCAGTATTAGTTCGACCATGGCGACCGCCAGCAACATTGCGAAGGCCGTCAACAAAATCGACTCACCCAGGAATTGAACCACCAATTGGCTGCGTCGGGCACCAACCACCTTGCGAATGCCGACTTCTTTCGCTCGTTGTGTCGATCGTGCCGTCGTCAGATTCATGAAGTTGATGCAGGCAATCAGGAGAACAACGAAGGCGATGGCCGAAAAAGTATAAACCACCGCGATGCTACCGTTACTACGCCATTCGGCGTCGCGGTTAGACGTCAGGTGAATATCCGGCAGATGTTGCAGGTTAAGCGCCGTGCCCTCTGGCGCATCCTTGCCGCGGTGTTTGACCAGAAAGTCGGGAAATCGTGATTCCAAATCGTCCGGGTCGTAGTCCGCAGGTAATCTGAGATAGGTGTAATAATTGTTGCTGCCCCAGCTTTCGAGTTCATCCGGGCCCATCATCAACGGAATCGCCGCGATCGATCCTATAATCTGGAACGCCATATGCGTGTTGTCAGGTAGATCCTCAATGACAGCGGTGACGGTGACATCGACCTGGCCCATTAGATTGAGTGTCTGACCCACGGGATCCTCATTGCCGAAATAACGCTCGGCAGCGCGGCTCGTTATGACGATGTCAGTCGGACGTGCCAGCGCGGTCTGCGGGTCTCCACTGGTAAAGGTAAGATTGAAGAAATCAAAAATATTCCGATCAGCGATGACCATGTGTTCTTCGCGTATCCGCATATCGCCACGTGACAAGGTGATAGGGCCGGGCACCAGAATTCGGGTAATGTCCTCAATTTCCGAAAAATCCTCCTTAAGTAAGGGGGCAATTGGCGGGGCAATGGCGGCAAGCCTCAGGTTGTTGCCGAAAAAGTCTCGTGTGACCCGGTAAATGCGGTCTGCATTGTCCCAGTCCTTGTCATAAGACGTTTCATAGCGCACAAACAGCACGATGATGATGCAGCATGCAAGACCGATCGAAAGCCCGATAATGTTGATCGCGCTGAATAAAGGGTTCCCGGTAATATTGCGCCACGCAATCTTCAGGTAATTCTTAAGCATGGTGGGCCTCGCTTGCCCGTTGCAGGCCAACGATATTTTCGGAAAGTACCTTTCCGTCCAGCATGTGCACGATCCGCGTAGCATGATCGGCGTGTCCCTGATCATGGGTTACCATGACGATGGTGGTGCCATCACGGTTCAATTGATTCAACATATCAAGAACCTCTTCACCATTGGTAGTGTCGAGATTGCCGGTCGGTTCGTCCGCCAGAATCAGTTTCGGGTTCGTAATGACAGCCCTGGCTACCGCAACGCGCTGCTGCTGGCCGCCGGATAGCTGTTGCGGCCGATGACCCGCACGATGGGCAATGCCCATTTTTTCCAGTACAGCCTGCACGCGCTTTCGTTGTTCTTTTGCGGGCACTTTCTGATACAAAAGTGGCAAAGCGACATTCTCGGCTATCGTGAGTTCGTCAACCAGGTTGAAGCTCTGAAATACGAAACCAACGTTGTGTTTGCGAATCTCCGCGAGCTTCGATTCGGAGAATCCCGCCACATCCTGCCCAAGAAAGGCGTAACGACCGGAATCCGGCGAGTCCAGCATGCCAATCACGTTGAGTAGCGTTGACTTGCCGCAGCCGGACGGGCCCATAATCGCGATGAATTCACCCGCCTCGACTTCGAGGTCAATGTGATTCAATGCGCTGGTTTCGATATCAGCCGTGCGATAAAATTTGCTTAGATCATGCATTTCGATCATTTTCCCGCTCCCGTTAATGCTGTGATTTTTTATTGGTCAATAAACAGTCGGTCCACCGCAATGAAATTTGCGTAGGACGAAATAATGACTTTGTCGCCGGCGATCAGTCCTGACTCAACCTCGATGGCGTTCGGATTCCGTCGCCCCAGTTGTACCAGGCGACGCGTCGCGACCTTGCCGTCGGCATCCAGTACAAAAACCCAGGCACCACCCGTATCGTTAAAGAAAGGACCATTGGCCAGCAATGTCGCGCGTTCGCTGGTGTCGCCCAGAACCAGACGCAATTGCAGTGTTTGGCCGCGACGAATATCGGTGGGGACGCTGCCGATGAAACGCAGATCCACTTCAAATTGCGAGGCGCGCACTTCCGGATAAATTTTTCTAACTTCCAGTTCAAAGTGCTCACCGGATATTTCAAGCAGGGCGCGCTGTCCTGTGCGCAGTCGATCCAGATAAAACTCATTGACCAGCGCTGTCGCTTTAAAGCGATCAACATCATCGATTTGTCCGAGGCGTTCCCCGCGAGCTTTCGATTCACCGATCTCCGCGTTGAGGGAGGTGAGCAGGCCACTACGCGGAGCGCGAATCAGGAGGTCATCAAGAGTAGCCCGTGCCAGGGACAGATTCTTCTCTAGCTGGGCAACGGAGCTATTGAGTTGTTCGACTTGCGCCAGTCGAATTTTTTCGTCCTGAGCCTGGCTTTCCCGGGTTACCTCTCGACGCGATTGCCAGTAGAGCAATTCGTCATGACTGACTTCATACTCATTTTGCGAAATAAACTGATTGCCCTGCAACTCCTCATATCGACGGACCAGTCGTGACAAGCGAGTAATTTGATAATCAATCTCGATCAGGTCGCTCTTAAGCTTGAGTCGATTCTGCTCGATCGCCAATTGCGTGTTGCGCAGGTTGTTGAGCTGTTGACTCACCTCGGCTTCACGTGCGATGACGTCAAGTTGCAAAGAGGTGTTCGATAGTTCAACGAGCGCCTGGCCCTGCTCCACGAACGTGCCTTCTTCAACCAGGATCGCTTCAACGCGCCCGCCGTCAATGGCGTCAAGGTAGACCGTTTTCTCTGGTTCGACACTGGCCCGCAGCGGTATGTAATCTTCATAAACGCCCGTCAACACGGTGGCCGTTCGAATCCGCTGCCCATCCAGGGTGAATGAGGTCGAGGTGTCGATGGACAGGTAGACAACGGTGACCAGGGTCACGGCGGCAGCGATGCCAGCGATGAGCAAATATTTTGGCGAGCGGCGCTCGATTTTTCGATCCATGCCCGAGTCGGATTTCTTATAAGAGTCCATGCTCTTTATTAAGCAAGCCGCGTGCCAGTCTTAGCGCCGTTAAAAATCAACAACTTGGGAAGCAGAGAGCCTCATTCCCTGTCCGTTTTCGGGCATAAGTGATCGATTTCGGACACCTGAAACGGTACAGTCCGGGCATGCCTCAATACGACACACTCCTGGTAGTGGATGATGACGCCGACGTTTTGACGGCGGCCCGCTTGCTGCTCAAATCACATTTCCGACGTGTATTGACCAGCGAGCGGCCGGGCGAAATAGCCACATTGATGGAGAAACAGCCAATCGATGTTTTTCTCATCGATATGAATTTCGCGATTGGCCGCAATACGGGCGCTGAGGGACTCAAGTGTCTTGACACCATCTTGCGGCAGGACCCAGATGCTGTTGTCGTGCTGATGACAGCGTTCGGGGATCTCAACACGGCTGTGCAAGCCATGCGCGAGGGTGCCGCTGACTTTGTTCTAAAACCCTGGCAAAACGACAAACTGGTAGCCACTCTGGATGTTGCTTCCAAACTGCGAAAATCGCGTGCGACAGTCAGGGCGCTCAGTGTTCCAAAACCAGCGCCAGAGATGATCGCCGAATCGAAAGCGATGCAGGACGTGCTGCGAGTAATAGAGCGTGTCGCACCAACGGATGTAAACGTTCTGATTCGGGGCGAGAACGGCACCGGGAAGGAGTTGATCGCCCAGGCGCTGTATCGTCAGTCCGCACGTGCAGACAATGTATTGGTCTGCGTTGATCTCGGTGCGGTGTCCGAAAGCTTGTTTGAAAGTGAATTGTTCGGGCACAAGAAAGGGGCGTTCACCGATGCAAGCAGCGATCGTGCAGGGCGCTTTCAGGCAGCTCATCTCGGCACGCTTTTTCTCGATGAGATCGGCAACCTGACGCCGGAGTTGCAAACAAAGTTGCTGCGGGTAATCGAAAGCAGGGAAGTTACCGCACTAGGAAGTGATCAGCCTACGCCGATTGATGTCAGGCTGATAACGGCGTCCAACCAGCCGCTGGAGCAGGGCGCAGTTAATGGACGTTTTCGGGAGGACTTGTTGTACCGGATCAATACGATCGAAATCACCTTGCCGCCGCTGCGCGAGCGTGTCGAGGACATACCGCGGCTCGCGCAACATTTTGTTTCGCTCTACGCACGCAAATACAGATTGACGGAAAAGTCTTTGACTGATGCCGCTATGGCCGCACTCAAGGTGTACCGATGGCCGGGTAACGTCAGAGAGTTATCGCATAGCATCGAGCGGGCCATGATTCTTGGCGATTCCGATGCGCTTGATGTCGGTGATTTCAATCTGAAAAAGCCGGGGTCGGTTAATGAAGATGACTCTCTGAATCTGGATGCCAACGAAAGAAAAACGGTACGGCTCGCCTTGGAACAGAGCAGCGGAAACATTTCTCATGCTGCAAAATCGCTCGGCATAACACGCGCGGCGCTTTATCGTCGCATCGAAAAGTTCGGCCTGTGAAGAAGACGTTACGAGCGCGGTTTCGGCTGCTGATCGTGGTGCAAATTCTGGCCTTAGTTGGCAGTATTGCTTTGCTGACCCTTGCCGCGACCAGCACCGTCTACATTGCTGTTCCCATTGTCATCGGAATTGTCATTATTCTTCAGGTTGTTGGCTTGCTGCATGTCGTGGAGGCCCACGTGGATACGCTGGAGGAGTTTTTTGCCGCCATCAACTACGACGACTTCACACGCCGGTTTGTGACCGATGATGTCGACGGGGAACTCAAAGCGGCATTCAACCAGGTTATCGACCGCTTTCGGCAGGCTCGTGCTGAACGCGAGGTGCAGGCGGGTTACCTGGAGACCGTCGTGCGCCATGTACCCATTCCCCTGATGGCCGTACGCAGTGACGGCCATCTGCATCTGGTGAACAACCCGATGCGGCGCCTCATTGGCACATCGAATTTGACGCAATTCGGTGACCTGGCTGAGCTTGACCCTGAATTGCCGGCGATGATGCAGAATATTGAGCCCGGACAACAAAGACTGTTGCAATCGAGGTTTAGAGGTCGTCCTGTCGAATGGCGCGTGTCGGTATCGGAGATTCGTATCGAAGGTGATAGCGAGCGCATTTACTCCATTGAAAATCTGTCGGGAGAGTTGACTGCCCGGGAGGCCAGCGCCTGGCGCAAACTGATTCGCGTACTCACTCACGAAATAATGAACACGCTGACACCGGTTGCATCGTTGGCGCAAACCTGTGAGTCGATGCTGGATGAACCAGAAGCAACCAATGATATTCGTGAAGCTATCGAAACCATTGGCAGGCGCAGCGAGGGCCTGATTCGTTTCGTCGATCGGTATCGGGAATTGATGCAGGTGCCTGTCCCGGAGATTGATGAGATCCAGGTTTCGTCGGCGCTAAAAGACGTGTTGTCCCTGCTGCGTGACGAATTGAAAGAGGTGGAGGTGGAATTGGATGTTACTCCGGAGTCGTTGCTCGTGAGTGCCGATCGCGGTTTGCTGGATCAAGTTATGATCAACTTGGCGCGAAATGCCATGCAGGCCATGCAGGACGACGAAAAACGCAAGTTGACGCTAACGGGCAGACTCGACTATGGCCGTGTTCTTATTCAAGTAGCCGACAGTGGGCCCGGCATACCGGAGTCGTTGCAGGATCAGATTTTCATTCCCTTTTTTACGACGAAACGCGATGGTAGTGGTATCGGTCTTAGTTTGAGTCGCCAGATAATGACGGCGCACGGCGGTGAAATCTCAGCGCAGAGCGATAGCACCGGTACGGTAATGAGTCTTTTGTTCTAGGGAACCTCTGGTTAATTCTGGGCGAAGCAGATTGCGTTTCAAAATGTTCAGATTCAAGGCGCGGATCGCCCGTAATGGCTAGCCATTGCGAAGATTCGCAACGCCGAAGCTGGGCATTTTGAAACGTAAGATGCGAGTTCAGAATTGATCAG
>CAYUOY010000039.1:0-26738 GCA_964446495.1 uncultured Woeseiaceae bacterium
ATCATGACGGTGCTCATCTGGGGCACGACCTGGTTTGCGATTGAGTTTCAGTTGGGGGTCGTAGCGCCCGAAGTTTCTGTGTTTTACCGATACACACTGGCATCACTACTGCTTTTCGGCTGGTGCCGGTACCGCGGTCTGGGCCTGATCTTTGGCGCTAGTGATCATGTTCGATTCATGCTGCTGGGATTGTTGATGTTCTGCGCCAACTATATTCTCACTTACTACGCACAACAGTTCATTACCTCGGCACTTAGCGCCATCGCTTTTTCGACCATGCTGTGGATGAATATCCTCAACACCCGGATATTTTTCGGCTTGAAATCAGGGTGGCGTGTCTTGTTTGGATCATTGCTGGGTATCAGTGGGATCGTCGTACTCTTTTACCCCCAGATTGATTCTTTATCGTGGTCGGATGCAACGGTGTTGGGGACCGCATTGTGCTTGTTGGGTGCTTTTCTCGCCTCGCTCGGCAACATGGTGTCGCAGAGTTCCCAGAACAAGGGCCTGCCGATCGTCCAGTCCAACGCATGGGGCATGATGTATGGGGCGGCTTTTACCGGTGCGTTCGCATTTGTGAGAGGAGCCGCATTCGACTTTGAATTCTCGCTGCCCTATATCCTGTCGCTGGCTTATCTGGTCGTGTTTGGGTCGATCTTTGCGTTCGGCGCTTACCTGACGCTGCTTGGCCGGATTGGGGCTCACAAGGCGGGTTACGCACTGGTGATGTTCCCGGTGGTCGCCCTGGTGCTTTCCATTTTGTTCGAGGATTTGCCGTTTGATGCCAGTATTGTAATAGGCATTTCACTCGTGATATCGGGCAATGTGTTTATATTGCGGAGGAACAAGGGCAAGCGCAATGCAACAGCATCAACGGAAGCACCTGTAGCTGGAAACAGTGTTGGGAAGCGAGATTTCGCCGCCTAGTCGTCGCCGCCGTGCCAGGCGATGAATCGCCAATCCCCATCGCTACGCACCAGAACATCGGTATAGCGGCCGTTCACGGTCGTGGCCTCTTCGCCTTTCGCCTTGCGGGCGCTGCTATAAAGATAATGGGCTACGGCCATGTCACCGTGCACGATGATTGAGAGGGGATAGAGTTCGTATTTCAACAGGTCGGATTGCTTGGTAGCGAAGGCATTCCAGAGTCGTGTGGATCCCTTGTCGCGCGGCGCGGGTGCGCCTTTTGTCCAGCCGACGAAATCGGCCGATAACAGCTCATCGATCCATTTTAAATCGTGGCGTTGTTCGGCCTGCCAGGCGCGCTCGATCACCGACCAGACGGCAGAATCATCAGACGTTTGGGCGTGTGCCGAGCCAAATGTGAGTAGGCAGGTGCTCAGCAGGAAAGCGCAGAGAGTAGCTTTAGTTTTCATCGAACCATCCTTTCACTGACCGTCTGTGCAATTAATTCGGGTCAGTGTAGACCTATCGAATGGTTCGGCGACATGTTCAATGTCACAAAATGCAAGGAAAACAAGGTTTTCACGGCTGCATGAGCTGCTGCAGGTCAGCCTGAATCAGCGCCAATGAAGCTTGTGAGAGCGCTTTCGCTGGAGGCCGGTCATACAAGTCGCGAAGGCGAGCAGGGGAAAGGTACTCCGGGTGGTGAATTTCGCTGATAGTCGCGTAGTCGATGCGCTCGTTACCTTTGTGAAGCTCAAATCGGTATACGTGAAGCGCCAGTTCCCTAGGAACGCTTATATCCATCAGGCCGGCAATAAAGACGGCGCTGTCATTGGCTTCAATTGATCCCAGATACAAGGTGTTCTTGCCAATGGTCCAGCCATGGTCTTTGAATACGGCACCGATGGATCCGCCGGCCGCGATCTGACGCTGCTCGGCCGCGATTCTGGCGTTCCAGGGATCATTAAAGGTAACCAGCGCGAAGGTGCGACAAATCCTGCGCTCGCCCTCCAGACTGTACAGATTGCTGACGCGCCGGTTGGCAGAGCTTGCCAACACCTCAACGTGGTAACTGCCGAACTGCTGACGTATGCGTTCGCTGTTGAGTGGTGGCTGAGCGCAAGCGGCCAGCAGGATGCTGATTATGAGCAATGAACGGTGTCTGGTGCGCGCGGGTAGTATGTTCATGGTCATTTTTCGATTTGGTCTGATGGTGGTCATGGGGCGGAACACGCTCCAACTACCGTGCCGATTGTACTCTTGCCGGTGCACTATCCGGCAAATCTGAAACCCAAGGGACCCTCTGCGCAATTCTGAACCTGCAGATTGCGTGTCCAAATGTCCTGAATTAATCAGAGGTTCCTAAAGAAACTATCGGTAGACAACTTATACTTGCGGCATCAAATTCCTGTAGGCCTTCGAGAGACAAGAATGTCACCCGTTATCACCTGTTATCGCTGTGGGTCCTCATTGGCATCGCTGTCATCGCCATGGTCGCGACAGGACACCTGCCCGAATTGTTCTGTTTACCTGCATGTCTGCAAGATGTGTTCGTCCTTTGACAGGAACGTCCCGGAACAATGCCGCGAAGACGATGCTGAAGAGGTTAACGATAAGGAAGCCGCGAATTTCTGCGAGTGGTTCCAGGCGGTAGAAAATGCATTCGATGCGCCGCGGGCGGTGGCCGATGATCAATCCCGAACCGAGCTGGATGCGCTCTTTGGCGGAGATGGCGCGGCCTCGCCCAGCGACGATGACGCACAACAGGCCGCTGCCGAGGACCTGTTCAAGTAAGGGAACCTCTGAACATTTTGAAACGCAATCTGCTTCGGCCGGAATTGATCAGAGGTTCCTAAGTATACTGTCCATCCGCTGCAAATCAGGAAAGGCCGCTTTGAATCATAAAGTCATCAGGATCGTGATAGCGCTTGCTATCGGCATGGGTATAGCCCTGTACAGCTATGATCGAATTACCGATCCATTGCCCAGGCAGCAACGAGCACAGGAAGAAGCCGTCGTTGCCACGGCCAGGGATATATTGAAAAACACCATAGCGCCAGACTCGGAGCTGCAGATTGTTGACCCATTGCAGCCGGATCGCAAGATTGGCAAGGTCTATGTCTATCCAACGGATGAAGGCTGGGATGTTTCGGGGCATTATCGTCGCAATGAACAGGATCCCTGGCATCCGTGGCTGATGAGTGTGGACGATTCGATGCAATTGCAAAAACTGCTGGTCCGGGACAGCAATCCGGCATTGGCTGTGCAGGCGGCAAAAGATCCACGGATCGAAATCGCCCGGTGACCGATTGACAACATCGACTCAAGTTAACGCCAGATAGCGACTCGTTCTTCACTGGGCAGATAGAGTCCGTCACCGGCAGCGACATCGAAGGTCGAGTAAAATTCGTCAACGTTAGGCACGACACCGTTCACGCGGAAAACGGCCGGGGAGTGGGGGTCGCTATTGACTCGTAGTTGAACGGCTTCATCGCGGAATTTCGAGCGCCAGACCTGCGCCATGCCGAGGAAGAATCGTTCCATACCCGTCATGCCGTCGATGATGGGCGATTCCTTACCTTCGAGGGACATTTCGTAGGCGCGCAATGCAATGGCGACCCCGCCAAGATCACCAATGTTTTCACCCAGCGTCAGCTCGCCATTGACGAACAGGCCGGGCAGGGGTTCAAGCTGATTGTATTGCTCGACCAGTTTGTCGGTTCGTTCCTCGAAGCGGCGGCGGTCCGCATCCGTCCACCAGTTCGCGAGGTTGCCATCGCCGTCATATTTGCTGCCCTGGTCGTCAAAACCGTGACCGATTTCGTGACCAATAACGGAACCGATGGCGCCATAGTTTCGCGCATCCTCAGCGTCGAAAATGAAAAACGGCGGCTGCAGAATGGCCGCCGGGAACACGATCTGATTCAGGGCCGGATGATAATAGGCGTTGACCTGTTGTGGCGCCATGAACCATTCGGATCGATCGACGGGACTGCCCAGCTTGTCAACGGAACGATAATGTTCAAAAGTGCGCGCACGCCGCACATTGCCGACCAGCTCATCGGCAGAAATTTGCAGCGCCGAATAGTCACGCCACTTGTCCGGATAGCCAATCACTGGTGTAAATTTCGATAGTTTTTCAAGCGCTTCGGATTTCGTCTCCTCGCTCATCCACTCAAGATTCCTGATCGATTCTTCGTAGGCGAGAAGGAGGTAATTCACCATCGTTCGCATCCGGGTTTTCGCTGCAGCCGGGAAATGCTTTTCCACATACAGTTGGCCAAGGAGTTCACCTAGATTGGCGTTGACTGAGCCAATCGCCCGTTTCCAGCGAGGACGTTGTTCTTCGCGACCGCGCAACGCCTTGCTAAAGAAATCGAAACTGGCGTCAACAAAATCCTGCGAAAGAAAGGTTGCGTAACTTTTCAAAACTTGCAGTCGCAAATACTCTTTCCACGTGTCTACATCGACACTTGGAAAGACTTCGTTAAAACCTGCAACGAATGACGGCTGGCTCACCAGAATATACGCTTGCTCGCCCACTCCAACGCCATTGAAAAACACGGTGGTATCGAAGTTTGGCAGCATCGCCGCAAGCTCCGCGGCGCTCATTTTGTTGTAACGTTTGTCCGCATCGCGATTGTCGACTTTATTCCAGTGGTACTCCGCCAACTGCGTCTCGACCGCCATGATCCGCTCAGCGGCTGCTTTGGCATCGGCGTAACCGGACAAACGCAGCAATTCAGCGATGAAGTCGACGTATTTCCCGCGTAATTCGGTGCCGCGCTCGCTGTCATCAAAATAGTAGTCGCGATCGGGAAGACCCAGACCCGACTGTTCGGTCGTCACGATATAAGTGTCCGGTTTCTTGTCATCCTGGCCAACACGAAAATTGAAAGGTCCATCGATACCGAGTTCATTTTTTGTCGCAAAGTATTCGACTACCTGGGCATGAGAAACAATGTCGTCCAACTCAGACAGCAGATCGGCGATCGGTGACAGGCCGAGTTCATTGACTCGTTCGAGGTCGAGATAGGCGTTGTAATAGTTGCCTATTTTTGCGGATTTGGCGTCGCCACCGGAATCGGCGACATCCTGGATAATGGTTTGCAACTGGCTCAGACCATCGTCGGCCAGAATATAAAATGATCCCCAACCGGACTGATCAGCGGGAATTTCCGTCTCTCTGAGCCAGGTTCCGTTGGCGTAGGAGAAGAAATCGTCCTGTGGCCGAACACTGAGATCCATGCCCGCGCGGTCGATTCCAGAGTTCATGGGCAGCGCCGGCTGGTCTGTTTGTGCTTCATCCGGCGTGTCAGTTTGACCGCAACCAAACAGCATCAGGCTGGCGGCAAGAAGTGAGAATGACCTGATCATTGGAAATCCTGAGTTGGGAAAATTTGAATTGTGGCACGATTCCAGGACCACAATGAGTGTTCATGGGACCGAACACCACACGATTGGTTCGTGCGCATTTGGGGCACACACTTTAGCCCGGATGCGCCAATCAGGAAAGATACGCTCAATCGTTTTCGTGGGCCATTTCGGTTTCGACACCGGCGTAATAAATCCATACATTCTCCTCGCCGGTTAGCAACTCGATGTACTTGGGGTGTACGAAGAGCGTTTCGCGACCGGATTTGTACTCGCGCAGGACGCCAATATCGCATAGCTGCTTCAGGTACACAGAGGCCGTCTGGCGCTTGGCGATACCGGTATCGACCAGGTTGCTGATACGGCAATAGGGCTGTTTGAACAAGGCCTCGACCAGTTCCCAGGAATAGGTCTTCGGCAACTTCTTTTGCACAAATTGGCTGGTGTGCTGCATGAGCTCGCGAATGGCCTTGATCTTGTCCGTGGTCCAGATGCAGGTTTGTTCCACGCCATTGAGCATGAAGAGAATCCAGGGCGCCCATGCCTGCTGGCGCGTGACCTCCAGTAACAGCCGATAGTAGTCACCCTTGTGCTCGATGATGTGGCGGCTCAAATAGAGAATGGGGGAATCCAGGAGTCCCTGGTCGACCAGGAAAAGGATGTTAAGAATGCGTCCGGTACGTCCATTGCCGTCTGCAAAAGGGTGGATGGCTTCAAACTGGTAATGTTGAATCGCCATTCGAACCAGCGGGTCCAGTTCCTTGTTCTCATGCATGAACTGTTGCCAGTTATTGAGTTTTTCCTGGATGAGCGCCTGTCCCTCCGGCGGCGTATAGATGAGCTCCTTGGTGGCACGATTTTGCAATTTTGTCCCAGAACCAGCTCGAAGATCAAACTCTACATCTTTGATAGTACTGCAGATTTGTATCGCCATATCGATACTAAGCATTCGCCTTCGCACCATCTTGGCACCCTCGTACAGGGCGGTCCGATAACGCAGGGCTTCCTTGGTTGCGGCGTCGGCCTTGTCTTCAGCAATGTCCGCAAATTCGAATAATTTGTCAGTGGTGGTAACGATATTCTCGATTTCCGAGCTGGCACGTGCCTCCAGGAGTGGCAAGGCATTCACCAGCACCGCCGCATTGGGGATCAATTCGGCGGCCTGTTTCAATTCTGCCAGCGCCACCCGAGCTGCAATACATTTCTTCAGAATTTCGGTGGTCTCGATCAAGTCTATGGGCGGCGGCAGTAAAGGCAGGTCATTGAAGGGGATTTTCGGATCAAAATCAGTCATTTAGTGCGCCTCTGGTATTTGCTTGTCCTAGGTCGATCGAATCGACACTTCCTATCGATATGTCGATAAAAACGGCAAAAATCGACATATCGTGCCGACGTGTCGATCATACCGACACAAACGGCCGATAGGTCGAATAAAGTGCTAGAGATCGACATATTCGATGAACGTGTCGAAGATATCGACAGGTTCCCGCGATATGTCGAAAAAATCGTATTTTATCGACATGTTCGAAGTATAGGTCGATTGTATCGACAGGTAAGTGATGCAGTTCCGCCCCGGGAATCGGGCGCTATAAAAGTGTGTTATGAATACCGCCATGAAAATCCGACATCATCCTCTCCTCATTCTGTTTGCACTGGTGGTGCCAGGCCTGCCTGGCGCCTGGGCCGCCGATCAGCCAAATATTCTTCTGATTCTCTCGGACTACATGGGGTATCACGATAGTGAGCCTTATGGCGCAACCGACGTGCGCACCCCACAGTTGAGCCGTCTGGCAGCGCAAGGCGTAAGACTGTCGAACTTCTACGCCGCTGCACCCGTTTGCGGGCCGGCACGAGCCGCACTCCTGACGGGCCAATATCCGGCCAGGATTGGATTCGAGGCGAATATTCGCGGGGAAACCGACGGACTCAGTGCCTCCATTGCGACTTTGCCGCGGTGGTTGCACGATGCCGGTTACCGCACCGCTTTGTTGGGCAAATGGCATTTGGGCTATGCCCCGGACTTCACGCCCAACGCGCATGGGTTCGACGAGTTCCTGGGGCATCACCAGTGGACGATCGGATACTACGATCACAAGACCGAGGAAGGAGAGCCTGGTTTGTATGCCAACAATGAGTTGGTGAACCGGGATGGCTATCTGACCGATCTGCTCAGCGAGGAAGCTGTCGCATTCATCGGCCGCAACCGGAATAACCCGTTTTTCCTGACCTTGTCGTACAACGCGGCATTGCCGCCGTACCAGCCACCGGGGTTGCCGGAATCCAAATGGGACACGGGCTGGGATGTCAATAAGGCCACTCGAGCCGACTACATTGCCATGGTCGAACGCATGGACGTGGGTATTGGTACTGTGCTCGATGCCCTCGATGAAAACGAGCTGACGGACCATACGCTGGTGATTTACCTCTACGATCACGGCGGCCGGCACCTGGTGAATTCAGCGCCGCTGTATCATGGCTTTGCGACGTTGTGGGAAGGCGGAATTCGCATTCCATTGATCATGCGTTTGCCCGGCCGTATCGCGGCGAACACGGTCTCGACGACCACCGGCATCGCGATGGATATCACGGCGACGATTCTCGACCTGGCCGGCATCGAAACCGAAACGGGACAAATCGATGGCATTAGTTTGATGCCCGGCCTGGCAGTGGAGGCAGGATCATCGGCCAGGCCACTATTCTGGCGCGCCAACCTGTATGACTTTGGCGCTCAGCGGGCCGTTCGCGATGGGCGCTACAAGTATCTGGAACACGGAAATACGCAATTCCTGTTTGATCTTGGTGTGGATAGCGGGGAACGGGATAACTTATTTAGCCAGTATCCGGATGAAGTCAATCGATTGCGAGCCATGCTGGCTCAATGGGAGGAAGGCCTCCCGCATGATTAGCGTGATGGTTTTGTTGTCTTGCCCAGGGTTCTACCCGGTCTCCAGGCTGCCAGGGTGAATATCAGGGTTGGATGTCAGGGCAAGTCGATCCGGAAGCATGAATTGTTCGCGTGCCAGAGAGGATGCGAGGCGGGCGGGTGTGTAATAACGGCTTAGCAGCGCTTTTGCATCGCTAAACAAGTCCGGGTTCTCCGCCTTGAACTGACACCAGTCGCCGGAGTCAATTCGCTGGCACCGTTCGGCGATTTGCATCATGAAAAACCAGGTCACCGTCTCATGGTATTTTCCTGGAACCCCCAGTTTCCGGGTTAGCTGGCGAAGGGTAGCCGAAAATCGCCGCATTCCCGACGATAGATCCGTTTTCTGTAAATACAGCCAGCCAATGAATATATGGGCCTCATGGGAGAATTCTTCTGCGTTGATCTCACAGGCTTCGAAACTGGCGATGTCCAGTCCATCCAACTCAGCAGCCACGGAAATCACGAGCCTTCTTCCGTGAGTTGATGGCTGTCGGCCGCCGTAAGCTCACAGTGATAGACCGTCTTAAGGTTACTGATGGCTTGCAAGGTCTGCTCGGAAAAAGGCGCTTTGCCTTCAAAAGCGTGCAAAACCATCCCCTCCAGGAGGTCTCCCAGGGTGATGTCGCAGTATTCGGCGAGGCCTTTGAGGACTTTCAGCAGCGACTTCTCGAGGCGCACGCCGGTCTGGGTTCTTTCGATGACTTTTGGCATGTCACGGGTTCCATAACAAGTTACCCAGGTAATTTTATATTTAAATAGCAGCCTTTTCAACTCAGTGTGTTCGTCGCTGTCGATCGATCGTGCCAGCGGCGACCCTGTGAGCCCGATCTGCCGCGTCGTCGAGCCACGGGTGCTCGAATCCACGTGAACCCGAGTCGTTCTCAACGGGCCGGACTTGCCCCTTACTCGAGTCGTTTCGAGCGGGATTCTTTCAAGCGCCCCCGCCGTGTCTTGTCATCGACACGTTTTCGTTTCGCCTTTCTCGGCATCCGGGTTTGCTTCCTCGGCTTCTCCTGTTGCAATCCTTCGCGCAGCACTTTCACCAATCGCTCCAGTGCGTCGAGGCGATTTTTTTCCTGGCTACGATAGCGCTGCGCCTTGAGAACGACCAGGCCGTCTTTGGAAATACGCTGGTCTCGAGTCGAGAGAAGGCGAGCCTTTTGTTCCGGATTCAGGGCGGATGACGACGCAATATCAAAGCGCAAATGAATCGCAGTGGAGACTTTATTGACGTTCTGACCGCCCGCACCCTGGGCCCGAATCGCCTTCATCGCGATCTCCGCCAGCGGCAGGGATAGCGAGTCGCTTATCCGCAGTGTGCGATCGTTTTCCATGGCTTCCAGACCGGGGTTAGCGCGGGCGGCAGGGAGGAAAACTGCCCCAGATCGGCCCAGCGATTGTCCGGGGAGTGAAAATCGGAGCCGCAGGATGCGGTTAAACCATGCCCGATAGCGAGGTCAGCCAGCCGGTTCGTCACCTCCGGACGTTGTTGTCCACTGACGACTTCCAGCGCCTCGCCGCCGGCGGCACAGAAATCACGTACCAGTTCCCGCAATTTTGTTGCCGTCATTTTGTATCGGGCGGGATGCGCCAGCACAGGCGTGCCACCGGCCGCGGTTATCCACTGGATGACCTCAGTGATCGTTGGCCACAAATGACGTACATCGCCTGCCTTGCCATTGCCAAGATATTTCCTGAAAGCTGTTTTGAAGTCTTTGCTGAGACCACGATCGACCAGGCAACGGGCGAAATGAGGACGCCCAACACTGCTATTGCCGGCCATCGCCGTAACCTCTGGCAAGAGGTCGGGGAGCTGATATTTCTGGAGTCTCTCCGCGATTTTCTGTGCCCGCAGAATCCTTGCTTGTTGTTGTTGCTCGATGCCACGCCGCAGGTCCGCATTGCCAAGGTCGATGTTGAGGCCAACAATATGGATGCCGGTTTTCATCCAGCGAGAGGAGAACTCGATGCCGGGTACAAGCGTCAGCCCCGACAATGTCCCGGGCGAGAGACTGCGATAGGCATTGATCGTATCGTGATCGGTGATCGCAAGATGGCTGATTCCCTTGTCGACAGCGCGCCGAATCAGATCGGCCGGGGTCAACGTGCCGTCTGATGCGTTGGTGTGTGTGTGCAAATCAGGACTTAGCATTCAGTGGCGACCACTTGGCGGGATTGGGAAAGACCGGCACATTGTAGCGCAGCGCGAGCGGTGCCTGGACCGGCCCATGAAACAGGCCGGTTGCACCACCGCCCGGTTGTGTGAGAATGCGCAGCTTCCTGCCAACGACAAAGCTGTGGCCGATGATAGTTCGAAATCTGATCATTCTGTTTTTATGTCAGCTGATTTCAGCGACGGGTGCATTGGTGATCATCATGCTGGGTGGAATCATTGGTGCCTCATTGACTGAAAATCAGGCCCTGGCGACATTACCGGTGTCGATCATGGTGGTAACGACGGCTCTTACGGCCATCCCGGCGACCATGTTGATGCGTCGAATAGGGCGTAAAGCTGCGTCGTTGCTATCTTCTCTGACGGCCGTGGCAGCCGCTCTGCTAACGGTCTACGCTATTTCAAACAGTATTTTCCTCTTGTTCCTGATCTCAATAGCGATGTTTGGCATCAATATGTCCTTTACCCAGCAGTATCGCTTTGCGGCCGTCGAGAGCGCGCCGCCAGAACACGCAGGACGAGCGATCTCACTGGTGCTTCTGGGTGCCATCGGTGGAGCGATGATTGGGCCGATCCTGGTGACGCGGGGGCAATTCTGGATCGAGGGCGTTCAATACGCCGGAACCTGGTATGCGGTAGCGGGCCTGTTTGGACTCCAGGCCTTGTTGTTCATGGCGCTTTCGCCGCTGCGGCTGGAGAGTGAGCACGAAAAAGATGGGCGTGCGCGCTCATTCGGTCAGGTTGTACGGCAGCCCGTATTTATCATGGCAGTGCTCGGTGGCACGGCCGCGTACGGCACGATGACGTTCATCATGACCGCGACGCCACTGAGCATGCACGTGCACGATGGATTGCCATTGGCCGTCACCGCCAATGTCATCCGCAGTCACGTGTTGGCCATGTATCTGCCATCATTGATCTCAGGTTTTCTCATTGAACGCCTGGGGACGATCAGGATGATGGGACTTGGCAGCGTCGCCTTGATTACGGCCAGTATCGTAGGCTTGCAGGGCCACGAGGTTATTCACTACTGGTATACGCTGGTGTTGCTCGGTGTCGGCTGGAATTTTCTGTACATCGGTGGCACAACCATGCTGACGTATACCTACAAACCGCAGGAGCGATTCGCGGCGCAGGGCCTGAATGAATTGTGCGTGTTCGGTACATCGGCGGCGGCATCATTGCTGGCTGGAACGGTGATCTATGTCTACGGCTGGTTCACGCTGGTCATTCTGCCGATTCCGTTGATGCTGCTGGTGATAGTCGGTCTTTTTGCCGTACGGGGGAATGTACTGGTGCGCAGACCGGTGGCAAATGTGAGCTGATCAAAAACCGTCAAGGGCCAGGTTGCGGGCGTCAAAAAAAGTGGTAGCTAACGCCTAATGAGAGAACCGGCCAGGCTTTAAAGTCTTCCACTTCGTTCTGAAGTTCCTGCCGCTCGGCTTCCAGTGCACTCTGGAAGATCGGGTCGCTTGCCAGCAGGCCGTCCGAATCCAGGGTGACCGTTGGTCCACCCTGCCACAATACGCCAAAGTCCACGTTCAGGCCGATCTTGTCGAGCACCGTAAAATCGAATCCTACCCCGGCGTAAGGGGCCGTGCCATCAAAGGCGGTCACGCTTCGCAAAGTGCCCACATCGGCGGCCGTGTAAGTTGTGCCACCGATATCGAAGGTCGGGGTATCCTGACTGACCAGCAGCAGTTCATTGTTGTTCTGAAAGGCTCCGATGGTGAGACGCATCGGGCTCATCGGAAAGCGAAAGTTCAGAGTAGCGAAAATAGTATCAAGATTCAGTTCAGCATCGTAATTGATACCGGCCTGTGAACCGCTATCGTCATACACGTACTTGTTAACGCCAGCCCGCAGGTCGAACCAGGGCAAGGGGTGCCAGCTTGCCTCAAGTCCTATTCCGAGCGTTCCGACTTTCGCACCTATCGATAGTGAGTTGTCGGCGAGAGAGGGTCCGGCGAGCGGGGCCGTCATCAGGATTATGCAGAACGCCTTGCGAAGTATCTTCATTTCGGTTCGCCACGGTTTGGATCAGGGAGTGATGGTCAAGATTAGCCGGAGTTCACGGTAGTGACTGTGCGCTTCATCACAGGACGGGAGAGTGGGATTCTGGCCTTCCTGGTGTATTTTTGGGCTATTTGGCCAGAAATAGTGGGTTACGCGGGAGTGGCGAGGATTTATGGTGAATGGGCGCATGAGGCGCAGTCAAAAGTAACCTATCGTCAACAAGGAGGTTGATGTCATGAGAGAACTAACCGCAGTAGAACTACAATTTGTATCCGGTGCCGGTGGCACGTGTTCGAATAACTACAATGGTGTATCCAACATAAAACGATTCGGCGACGATTTAATCGATTTCTACGAGGGCTTGGTCGCGGCGACCTCGTATGTGATTGAAAGGGTAGCGAAAGCGCTCTAAATTTCGTTAAGGCGTGCGTTGGGACGGCTAATTTGTCCCAACGCACTTTTGCCGAACCAGTCGGCTGCACCCGTAAAGCGACAAGGCCATGACGGAAAGCGAGAAGATGCCGACAGCGATGAGCGCAGGGGTCGTGGCCGATGGATTCCAGACGCCGTGAAGACACACCCAGTCCAGGACGGTCAACCCATTGTAGGTTGCGTGCGCGACCATTGGCGCCCAAAGCGTGCCGGTATTGAGTGCGAGAACCGCGAAAAATAGCCCACCGACGAACGCGGACGGGATGCCGTCAGGCGAGTGCATAATCGCGAAAAGAATACTTGATGCGATAATGGCAATCAGCCGTCCTTTGTTTAGAAATGTATACAAAAGGAAACCACGACTTATGAGTTCTTCGATAATCGGGGTCAGGAATGAGACAACCAGAAGATTAAGCAACAATACTGACGGTGGTGGACAACTGAAGGAAAATATCGGTCCAACCAGGACATTAGGGCCGTCGCTTTTGAACATCCCTAGCGCACCCAGGCCGATGAGTTCTCCCCACTGGGCAATTCGCAGAAATACTCCGACCAGAATTGCAATCCCGATTCCTTTCCACGTGAGACCGACACGACTGAATCTTCTCGCCAGAAAGCGACGCTGCTGTCTTAAAACCGGAAACAACAGTATGGCCAGGATCGGCGGTACGACCAGGTAGCTCAGATTCTCGGCAAGATCTGCTGGTTTGCCGTCCTGCATCAAATCGAGTTGCAAGTAACTCCGCGCAATTAATGCAAATGCGTCAAATAGCAGGATCGCAAAGATTGGTGCACGAATGGTTTCCGGAATGTTAGCTGGCACAGCAGTGGGTCCTCCGCTGGGGCTTACGCTGCAAGGAGGGAGAATATCCTGCCTGATGGCCGGACGTCAGGACGCCTGGATGGGCAAAACGACCAGTTTCATCGCTTGCGAGATCTAATCTACTCGTTCGAACTCTTCTTTGCCCCGGACCGAGCAATCGGGGCAAACGAAGTCGGGCGGCAGGTCTGCGAACGCGGTGCCGGCCGTGTAGCCTTCGAATTCGTCTCCGACCTCTTCATCGTAGACGTACGCACATTCCGGACAACGATACTGGTTCATGCTCGTCAGCCGGCCTCGTCGACAGGACTTACGACCGGGTCGAGCTGATCCGGCCGTCCATAGCGCGCATATATCTGCTGCCGCCTGGCCGGACAAATATTGACCTTGTTCAGATCCCCGTCAATGTGTGCAAGCGCAAGCAATCGTTTGTCCATGATTCGATACCAGAGCCAGGGAACGTAAGCGAGCAGGTAGGAGCCGAAATAACCGTTTGGCAGTGTGGGTAAATCATCGAAATGGCGTAGCGACTGATAGCGCCGCAATGGATGGGCGTGATGGTCCGAGTGGCGCTCCAGGTGAAAAAGTACCAGGTTGCTATACACGTGGTTACTGTTCCAGGAATGGAAGGGCTCGCATCGTCGGTAGCGGCCATTGGCATCTTTTTCCCGCAACAAGCCGTAATGTTCAACGTAGTTTGCGCTGGTCAATTGCCACCACGCAAAAGCATTGTGTATCAGTAAAAACGGAATCATTGCCCAGCCGAATGCGATCACAATGCCAATCTGCAGTAGCGCGGCGAGAGCCATCGACTGCAGGATTTGATTGCTGGTGTCCCAGGCGGAAGATCCGCGACGCTCAAGTCGACTCTTCTCTATTTTCCAGGCTCGAGCGAATGCGCCCGGGATTTCGCGAATCGCAAACGCGTAAATATTTTCTCCCATGCGGGAACTGGCTGGATCTTCCGGGGTGGCGACGTCGCGATGATGACCGCGATTGTGTTCGATCCAGAAATGGCCGTAGACCGGTACCGCCAGCACGATCTTGGCCAGCGTACGTTCGAGCCTGGATTTCTTGTGTCCCAGTTCATGTCCGGTGTTGATACCAAGGCCGCTGCTCATGCCGGCGATCACTGCCAGTCCGACGAAGGCCCAGGTACTGATGTCGTGGGTGCCGGCAAACCAGGCGAGGCCGATCAGGCTGACGAAGTGTAGCGGCACGACAAGATAGGTTAGATAGCGGTAGTAGCGGTCGGCATCCAGCTGCAAAACCACCTCTTCGGGCGGGTTGTTCTCATCCTCGCCAAGGATGATATCCAGTAACGGCGCTACGATGTAGCCGAGTGCCAGTGCCAACATCAGCCAGGCTTCCACTCCGGTCCGGAGATAGAGCCAAACGCCAATGAATGGCTGCAGCGGATACGTAAGCGAAAGCAGCCATAACCAGCGTTTCTTGTCTAGATAGTGAATCGCTTCGCCCGAACGGAGGGCGGCTGTGTAGCCTCGCATGCGCTTGCCTTGGCTGGTTATTTGAGGCGATCATTATTGCCGTTTTCGGTGGGCGCTGCCACCACCGGTGTGGTCAGAGTTCCGTGACTGTATTTTGCGATATCTCGCAGTGACGACGCCAGTCGCTCGTCGGGTCTTTATACATATTCCGCAAATGGCGACGGCCGCCGAAAATAAAACAACGTGTTATCAGCATGTTAGTGATATGGCACAGGACTTGCTTTGACTCTTGGTGCAGTTCGCTAGAATGAGCCATGGCAATAGTTGTGCGAAGTGGTCGCAGTTCGTGCGATCTGGATCGCAGACTTCCTGAGGAGCGATATACGACAGTGGAAAACATAGTGACCTTAAGCGACTGCCGGGAAGTGGCGGACCGGCGTCAGTTTCACTGGCGGACTGTCGTACTCGGATTCATGCGCTCACGCCGACGCGCACATCGGCGCCAGAATGAGACGGAGCCTCTTTTTACTGACTGGCACCATCCATGGCTGTTCTTTCTTGCAACGGGCACCATGTTACTGAGCAGTATGGACGCCTTTCTTACCTTGCGGCTCCTGGAACGGGGCGCCGTCGAGGTCAATCCGATAATGGCGTCAGTGATCGGTCATAGTACGACCATGTTCGCCGTGACCAAGATGCTGTTGACCGGTTTTGGCATTCTTGCGCTGGTTTACCTGGCTCGATCGCGCGTTTTCAATCGTATGCGTGCCGGGATTTTCCTGACGGTGTTTTTCAGCATTTACTGTTGCCTGATCTGCTATGAATTTCTGCTCCTGATCAGTCCCACCTGAGTCTCATTTTTTCAAAAAATACAGGACTTTAGCTTTCCTTTGCGGGGATGCTTACGCTACACTAACGCCCCTTTTTTCGCACCCGACCAGCCCCGTTTCGGTTCAGGCTCGAATCGTTTCCAGGCCGACCATTCATGGGAAAATCACTTCAAGATCGCTATGCGACCACGCCGCTGTTCGGTAGCAATGCGACGGCCATTGAGGCGTTGTATGAGCGCTATCTGAACGATCCGGATGCGGTCGCCGAGGGTTGGCGGGAGTATTTTCGCTCGCTGGGGGACGGGCAGGCAGAAATCGCACACAGTCCAATTCGGCAACGCTTGCAACAACGCTCGAAAGCCGCCACCACAGCTGGCGTCGTTGGTCTGCCCCAGGGTTCATCGCTGGCCTCGGCTAACGAAAAGCAGGCCGCAGTATCGCGCATGATTCAGGTATACAGCCTGCGCGGCCACCAGATCGCTGATATAGATCCGCTCCGCCTGGTTGAGAGACCCGTCCCCGGGGTTTTGAAGCTGGACTATCTTGGTATTACACCGACCGACATGGAGACCGAGTTTTCAACCGGCGGGTTGGCAGGAACCGGCGACCGGCGCATGAAACTGCGCGATATTCTTGAACTGTTGAAGAAAATCTACTGCGGCAAGATCGGGGCGGAATTTGCCCATATTTCCCGGGCGCGCGAGCGTTTGTGGTTGCGCAAGCGCTTCGAAAAAGCCGCTATTTCGGGCGGTCTCGATATCGCGGATCGACGCTGGCTGCTGGAACAACTCACGGCAGCGGAAGGTATCGAGCGTTATTTGCATACACGTTTCGTTGGTCAGAAACGATTTTCTCTAGAGGGCGGAGAGAGTCTTATTCCCATGCTCGCCGATCTGATTCAGCAGGGCGGCCGATCGGGCATAAAGGAAATGGTCATTGGCATGGCGCATCGTGGACGCATTAACGTCCTGGTCAATGTGCTGGGAAAATCGCCGGAAGAACTCTTCGAAGAGTTTGAGGGAAACGTCGACACGAAAGACATGAAAGGCTCAGGTGATGTCAAATATCACAAGGGATTTTCGGCCGATATGAAAACGGCCGCGGGCAATGTTCATGTTGTGCTGGCATTCAATCCCTCGCACCTTGAAATCGTCAATCCAGTGGTTGAGGGTTCGGTCCGCGCACGTCAGCAACGTCGTGGCGATGGCGGGCGGCAGGAAGTCATTCCGGTGCTGGTACATGGCGATGCAGCATTTTCCGGCCAGGGCGTGGTTACCGAAACTTTCCAGATGTCGCAAACAAACGGCTTTCGGACCGGTGGCACTGTACATATCGTCATCAACAACCAGATTGGATTCACGACCAGTCGCCCGTCGGATGCGCGGTCGACGCCGTATTGCAGCGATGTCGCAAAAATGATTGAGGCACCCATCTTTCACGTTAACGGCGATGATCCTGAAGCCGCCTTTTTCGTGACTCGACTGGCGCTGGAGTATCGACAACACTTCAAGAAAGACGTTGTTATCGATCTGGTTTGCTACCGTCGGCATGGCCACAATGAAGCGGATGAGCCGAGCGCAACGCAACCAGTCATGTACTCGAAAATTCGGGCGCACAAGACCACCCGCCAACTCTATGCGGATCGTCTCATTGAAGCTGGCGTCACCGATGCTGAAGCAGTTGCCCACTTGCAGGATGAATATCGTGATCGGGTTGATCGCGGTGAACCGGTGCCGAAATTGTCGCTCGGCATGATCGGCGACGAGTTTACGGTGGACTGGAGCCCTTACGTTGATGCGACCTGGGACGAGGCGGTTACAACGGCCCTGACTCCTGCCAAGTGTGAGCGACTTGCCGCGAAAATAATCCATGTTCCTGACAACCTGACGCTCCACGGACGGGTCAAACGGATCATGTCCGAGCGGGCGCGCATGGCGGCCGGCGAAATTGATATGGACTGGGGCTTTGCCGAAACCATGGCATATGCCGGTCTGATCGATGCAGGCTACGACTGTCGCTTGTGCGGACAGGACAGCGGCCGTGGCACTTTCTTTCATCGTCATGCGGTCTTGCATGATCAGATTGACCGGCGCGAGTACATACCATTGCAGACCATTGTCGATCGGCCCGGATCATTTCGCGTCATCGATTCGCTGCTATCCGAGGAAGCCGTGGTGGCGTTCGAGTACGGATATGCGACCACTGATCCGGAAACACTGGATATTTGGGAAGGGCAATTCGGTGACTTCGTTAATGGCGCGCAAGTCGTTATTGACCAGTTCATCAGCTCCGGCGAAGCGAAGTGGGGCCGGCTTTGCGGTCTGGTCATGTTCTTGCCGCACGGCTATGAAGGGCAGGGCCCTGAACATTCATCAGCGCGCCTGGAGCGTTTCCTGCAACTGTGCGCGGAGCACAACCTGCAGGTTTGCGTACCCTCGACGCCGGCACAGATGTTCCACATGCTTCGCCGCCAGATGCTGCGTCGTTATCGCAAACCACTCATCGTGATGACGCCAAAGAGTCTGTTGCGGCACAAAATGTCAGTGTCACCTCTTACGGCGCTAACAGAAGGCCAGTTTCATCCGATCATTCCGGAGATGGAAGCGCTTGAAGCCGACGCGGTAACTCGCATCGTGTTTTGCAGTGGCAAGGTGTACTTCGAGCTGCTGGAGTCTCGTGAATTAAATGCCAGGGGAAACGTGGCTATTGTTCGTATTGAGCAACTTTATCCCTTTCCCGTGGAAGAGTATGCCGCGATCATTGCGAGCTATCCGAACGCGAACAAAATTATCTGGTGTCAGGAAGAGCCTCAGAATCAGGGTGCCTGGTATCAAATTCGTCATCGCCTGCAGACGCCGCTGGGTGCTGATCGAACTTTGTATTACGCGGGGCGGGCAAGCGCCGCAGCTCCCGCGTCCGGACTTTTTAAACTTCATTTACAGCAACAACAGGCGTTGGTTGAAGCCGCTCTGGATGTCCGCAGGACGCCCAGCGAGTCGAAGCCACCGCCCAATACGGCCACGGAAGAATAGATGAGCACAGAAATTAAAGTTCCACCCCTGCCCGAATCGGTTGCCGATGCGACTCTGGTTGCCTGGCATAAAAAGGTCGGAGATAGCGTTACGCGTGACGAGAATCTGGTGGACCTTGAAACGGACAAAGTCGTTCTCGAGGTTCCGGCACCGTTGTCAGGTACGCTGGTTGAGATAAGAATTGCGGATGGTACGACGGTGACGGCGGGCGAGGTACTGGCCGTTATTGCTGCAGGCGAGGGCACCGCCACCCATGCGGCAGAGAGTGCGAGTCCCGCTGCAGAATCGGCCGTCGCTGCTGCGCCGGCGCAAGCAGCAAAAGTGCAGAGTCAATCGAGCGCGCACAAGCTGAGTCCTGCGGTCAGACGGCTGCTTGACGAACATGACCTTGAAGCAACCATCGTATCGGGTAGCGGCAAGGACGGTCGAATCACAAAGTCTGATGTGATGGCCTATCTCAAAAGTCACAGCGACGAAAATGTGGCGCCGGGTGATGAGCAGGCAACGCCATTCGCGGTCGCAACGGCGAGAACAGAACAAAGAGTACCGATGACACGATTGCGGGCGAAAATCGCAGAGCGCATGGTGGAGGCGCAGCATTCGGCGGCAATGCTGACAACCTTCAACGAGATCGATCTGACCAAGGTTATTTCATTGCGCAAACGGTACAAGGACTCCTTCGAGAAAGAGCATGAAGTTCGCCTGGGCTTCATGTCATTTTTCTGCAAGGCAACGGTGGAGGCATTGAAAAAGTATCCTGCTGTCAATGCGTCGGTCGAGGGAAACGAGATCATATATCACGATTATTTCGATATCGGCATTGCCGTATCGTCGGAGCGTGGTTTGATGGTTCCCGTTATTCGCGATGTAGATCAAAAAAGTTTCGCGGAATTCGAGGCGGAGCTGACAAGGCTTGGCAAAAAGGCGCAAGACGGCAGCATGAGCCTGGAGGATTTGACTGGCGGCACTTTCACCATCACCAATGGCGGTATTTTTGGTTCAATGATGTCAACGCCCATTCTTAATCCACCCCAGAGCGGGATCCTGGGAATGCATGCTATTCAGGAACGGCCCATGGTGGTCGACGGTGAAATCGTGGTCCGTCCGATGATGTACGTCGCACTGACTTACGACCATCGCATCATCGATGGCAAGGAGGCCGTCCAGTTCCTTGTCAGCATCAAGAATTCACTGGAAGACCCCGGTCGCCTGTTGTTGCAGGTTTGAGCTGACAAACAAAAAAGGCGAAGGTACAGAAATGAGCAGAAGTTTCGACGTTGTTGTCATTGGTGCAGGGCCGGCCGGCTATATCGCGGCAATTCGCGCCAGCCAGAATGGCATGAAAGTGGCGTGCATCGATGAGTGGAAAAACAAGGACGGGAAAAATGCCTTTGGTGGCACCTGTTTGAACGCTGGATGTATTCCTTCCAAAGCGTTGCTGGAGTCGTCCGAACTGTTTCACCGCGCAGCGCACGAATTCAAGAAGCATGGCATCAGAATCAATACCCCGGAAATCGACGTGCAAGCCATGCAAAAACGTAAAGCGGGCATCGTGCGTCAGTTGACGGGCGGTGTTGCCGGGTTGCTGAAAGCCAATAAGGTGGAAGGTCTGCAGGGACATGGCCGTTTGCTGGCGGGTAAACAGGTTGAATTCACGCCGGTTGATGGCGAGACCGAGACTCTTCAGGCGCGATACGTCATCCTTGCTTCCGGTTCGACGCCGGTAGAATTGAAAGTGGCACCGTTTGATGGCGAGCATATCGTCGATTCCTGGGGTGCGCTGGATTTTGACGCAGTGCCGAAGAGACTCGGCGTAATCGGGGCAGGTGTTATCGGCCTGGAACTTGGCAGTGTCTGGAGTCGACTCGGTGCGCAGGTGGATATCCTGGAGGCTGTGGATGAACTGTTGCCGATGGCGGATCAGGACATTGCGAAAGAAGCCGGAAAACAGTTCAAAAAGCAGGGCATTGCCATTCATCTCGGCGCGAAAATGACCGCTGCTAAATCGAGCGCGAAGGGGGTCAAGGTCGAATATGAAACCGGCGCCGGTAAGGAATCGCTGACAGTAGACAAGCTGGTGGTTGCCGTAGGCCGCCGTCCGTTTACGGATGGACTGCTGGCGGAGGACGCGGGCATAGCGCTTGATGAGCGTGGCTTTATCCAGGTGGATGATGAGTGTCGCAGCAACCAGTCGGGCATTTTCGCTGTTGGCGATTGCGTTCGTGGTCCGATGCTGGCACACAAGGGATCTGAAGAAGGCGTTATGGTCGCCGATTTGATCGCGGGCGAAATTGCCGAAGTGAATTACAAAGTTATACCGTCTGTCATTTATACGGCACCGGAAATCGCCTGGGTCGGACGTACCGAGGCGGAAGTCAAGGCAAGTGGCAGGGCCTACAAATGCGGCGTCTTCCCCTTTGCTGCGAGCGGCCG
The DNA here is from genome assembly GCA_964446495.1 of uncultured Woeseiaceae bacterium. Taxonomy (GTDB): domain Bacteria; phylum Pseudomonadota; class Gammaproteobacteria; order Steroidobacterales; family Woeseiaceae; genus JAADHU01. Next base: position 21,391 of record CAYUOY010000039.1, read on the forward strand.
GGCCAAGGCGATGGAGCAAACGGCCGGGATGGTCAAAATCATCTCAGCCCGGGACGACGATGAAATTCTTGGTGTTCATATCGCGGGCCCCATGGCGGGCGAGCTTATTGGAGAGGCCGTCCTCGCGATGGAGTTTTCGGCCAGCACGGAAGACATCCAGCGTACGATACATGCACACCCAAGTCTCGCTGAGGCCGTGCACGAGGCCGCTTTGGCCGTCGATAATCGCGCACTGAATTTTCCAAATGCACCAAAGTAAAAAGACCCTCGACCTGATTGTGGTTTAATCAGCGTTCAGTATTTGCAAGTTGATAGTCCGTGCACCTTCGTATGGAGAATGACATGTCAAATAGTAACGAAAGAATTGTCGAACCCACGCCCCGACATCTCTGGATCATCGGTGGAATTGCGGTACTTTGGAATGCCGGCGGCGCAATGGACTACGTCATGACGCAAACTGCCAATGAATCCTACATGAGTGCGTTTACGCCCGAGAAACTGGCGTTCTTTTACAGCATCCCAAGCTGGGCGTTGGCAGCCTGGGCTATCGCCGTCTGGGGCGGTGTACTGGGTTCGATCTTGTTGTTGTTCCGTCGCAGCATGGCGGTCAACGTATTTTTGGTCTCACTTCTGGCTTTGGTAGCGTCGATCTTTCACAGTTACGTGTTGTCCAATGGCATGGAAGTGATGGGAGATGCAGCCGACCTTGGATTTACCGCTACAATATTTGTGATTTCGCTGGGGCTCTATTTTTATGCTCGTGAACTGGAGCAGCGCAAGATCCTGGTCTAGCGGCGACCCTGACAAGTCGCGACCCGGTGAGGTTTCAGGTTTTGCGTCGGACCGTCATAACGTTCGGCAATTGTTCCAGGCGACTGATCACCCGGCTGAGTGCGGGCAAGCCGCTGACCGAAACGCTCAGATCCATAATCGCCTCCATGCGTTGCTTGTCGGACTTCGTGCGCAATGCCGTCACCGCTACTTTTTCATCGGCAAGCACATTGCTGATGTCGCGAAGAAGTCCCTGGCGGTCGTAAGCTTCAATCAGTAAATCGGCGGGATAGGAGGCATCCGACGCTGCACCCCAACTGACTTCAATAACACGCTCGGGGCTGGACACATTGAGGTGCAGAAAATTTCCACAGTCCTCGCGGTGAATGCTCACGCCGCGCATCCGCGTGATATAACCAACAATGTTTTCCGGTGGCACCGGATTGCAGCAACGGGCGAAACTGCACATAAGATCGCCAACACCCTGTACGACGATCTGGTTGGATGTACCGCCGGTCTTTTTTCTTTTCGTGGTGCGGCGAAACTGATCAATAGGGTCTCTCGGGCGCAGTAACTGTACCGCTCTTGCAATCGCAGCCACAGTGACATCTCCGGCACCCAGCGCCACACATAAGCTCTCCGCGTCACTGGCGTTCATCTGCCGTGCAATGTCCTCAAACGGAATGTCCCTGGCATTGAGTCGACCAAGCTCGCGGTCGAGAACATCCCGTCCCTGTTTCTGGTTCTGTTCCTTGTCCTGCAGGCGAAACCAGTTGCGCAACTTGGTTCGACTTCGGGAAGAAGCCAGGTAACCCAATTGTGGATTCAACCAGTCACGACTTGGCTTGGCGTTCTTCCCGGTAATGATTTCGATCTTGTCGCCATTTTTAATCCGATAGGTCAGCGGTACGATGCGGCCATTGACCTTGGCACCGCGGCAGCGATGACCGACTTGCGTATGCACGTGATAGGCGAAATCCAGCGGCGTGGCGTTCTCCGTCAATTCGACCACATCGCCTTTTGGACTGACCGCGTAGACCCGATCTTCGAGGACATCTTCGCGGATTTGCTCGAGCAGATCGCTTTCCTTATTCGACGGATCGAGAAGTCGTCGCAGGTAATTAATTTTGCGGTCGAATGCCGCACCGGTACCGCTGCCCTCCTTGTAACGCCAATGGGCTGCAACCCCGAGTTCGGCGTGTCGGTGCATATCATAGGTGCGGATCTGCACTTCAAGGATTTTTCCATCCTTGCCAGTTACCGCGGTGTGCAGCGATTCGTAATCATTCTTTTTGGGGTTGGCGATGTAGTCGTCGAACTCACCCGGCAAATAGGCCCAGAGGCGGTGCACAACCCCCAGTGCCGCATAGCATTGCGCCACGTCGTGCACCAGTATGCGTACCGCCCGCACATCGAATATTTGCTCAATGCCGCCGTCCTTGCGCTGCATTTTCCGCCAGATGCTGTAGATATGTTTCGGTCGCCCGTTGACTTCCGCTTCGATGCCCTCCGACTTCAGTTCCGTTCGCAATGTTGAGCAAACGCTTTCGATGAAGCGCTCGCGCTCTGTGCGTTTTTCATTGAGTGATTTGGCAATAAACTGATAGGTCTCTACCTCGAGATAGCGAAAGGCCAGATCCTCAAGTTCCCATTTCAGTTGCCACACGCCGAGACGATTCGCAAGTGGCGCATAAATTTCCCTGGTCTCGATCGCCATGCGTTTCTGCTCAGCCGCAGGAGCGGATTTAGCGCGACGCATCCGATCCAGCTGCTCCGCGATGCGTATCAGCATCAGGCGCGGGTCCGATACGACGGACAGCAGCATCTTGCGCAAGGTTTCGGATTGTTGAGTGGCGAGGGCCTCACCGGGTGCCCAGTCATCGGACAGAGAAAATCGACTTAACTGCACCAGTTGTGCCGCCGGTTTTTCAAGGTCCGCGATGGCAGTGCCGGCAAATTTCGGCAGGTCGGGTAGTTCGATCCTCAACAGCGGATAAATCAGAATTGTGGCTTGCAGGGACTGTGACAGTTCCAACGGCTGAACGATCTCCAGGATGGCTTCTCCCTCCGCGATGGCGGTTCTGGCCTCCGTGCTGGCGGGGATTCGTTGCAGGAATTCCCGTGCCGCAGCGACGAGAGCATTGCCAGTGGAATTGCGGCGGGTATTTTCCGATGCGGTACTTGTCATTCAGCCTGTTTTGCGTGGTGTGCCTAAACTCGATAACCGGTATCATACGCCCTGATTTTCACTGGCAGGACAATTGGCGCAAAACTATGGCGGGTCACAGTAAATGGGCGAACATACAGCACCGCAAGGGCGCCCAGGACAAAAAGCGCGGCAAGTTGTTCACGAAGCTGATTCGTGAAATCACCATAGCAGCCCGAGTGGGTGGCGGCGATCTGGCAGCGAATCCGCGGCTGCGACTGGCGGTCGACAAGGCCAAGGGCCAGAGCATGCCAAAAGACAATATTGAGCGGGCCGTCAAGCGCGGCTCGGGCGAGCTCGATGGCGCCGAATACCATGAGATTCGGTATGAGGGTTATGGCCCCGGCGGCACGGCTGTTATGGTCGATTGCATGACCGACAACAAGAATCGCTCGGTGGCAGAGGTTCGTCACGCCTTTTCGAAGTTTGGTGGCAACCTGGGTGCCGATGGGTCGGTCAACTACCTGTTCAATCATGTTGGCTTACTGAGCTATCCATCCGGCAGCGATGAGGAAGCCATCATGGAGGCGGCTATCAATGCCGGCGCGGAAGATATCGAAGTTGACGATGACCAGTCTATCGAGGTATTGACGGAACCGACTGAAATGGAAGCGGTGCGAGACAAAATGCGTGCGGCGGGTTTCGAACCCGAAGAAAGTGAACTGACCATGCGAGCCACGACCAGTTCGAGCCTGGATCTGAAAGCCGCAAGTTCAATGATCAAATTACTGGAGATGCTCGAGGATTTGGATGATGTACAGAACGTCTACAGCAATGCGGACATCAGCGAAGAAATTCTGGCACAAATAGAGGTTTAACGTGAGTAATCAGCAACGCATTTTGGGTATCGACCCGGGCTCCAGATTGACGGGCTTCGGCGTACTCGATTTTGTAGCTGACAAGGCTACCTATGTGGCCAGTGGTGTGATCCAAAGTATAGATGGTGAGTTCGCGGAACGTCTGAAGGATATCTACAACGCCGTCAGTGAACTGGTTACCGAGTACAGGCCGGATGCGGTCGCTGTTGAAAGTGTCTTCGTACACAAGAATCCGGGCAGTGCGCTGAAGCTGGGACACGCGAGATCCGCGGCAATTTGCGCGACATTCCATACCAATGCGGTCGTTTTCGAATACGCGCCTCGCGAGATCAAACTTGCGGTGGTCGGAACCGGAGCAGCCAGCAAAGAGCAGGTTCAGCACATGGTGGTTTCCATACTCAAGCTTGAGGGTTCGCCAGCTCCCGATGCGGCAGATGCGCTGGCAACCGCACTCTGTCACGGGCATCAGCGACGTTTGGGGTCACGCCTCAGCGAGCGCGCAGCGGTAGCGGGGCGGCGATGATCGGGTCATTGCGAGGACGGCTCGCTGACAAGCAGGCTCCGCAGATCATTATTGAGTGCGCGGGGGTTGGCTATGAAGTGGAAACGCCGATGTCGACCTTTCTCGAGTTACCGGCAATTGGGACGGACATTTTTCTGCGCACCCATCTGCTGGTCAGGGAAGACGCACAGACTTTGTACGGATTCTCGAGCGAAGATGAGCGCTGGTTGTTTCGAACCTTACTCAAGATAAGTGGCGTCGGAGCGAAGTTGGCACTGGCTATTCTGTCTGCAATGAGCGTCAAGGACTTCGCACGTTGCGTGAACCATGAAGATTCGGCGATGCTGGTCAAGATTCCGGGTGTTGGCAAGAAAACGGCGGAACGTCTTATCATCGAAATGCGGGATCGCGTCAAGGACAGGGTGGCAAGCACACCGAACCAGGTGCGTCTTGCGGGTGCAGCGGATCCTCGTGGCGAGGCGTTCGATGCACTGGTTGCGCTCGGCTATAAACCCGTTGAAGTGAAGCGTCTGCTGGCCGGGAGCGGAAGTGATGACGTATCCGCGGAGGACCTGATTCGCCAGGCGCTAAAGCAGGCGGTGAACTGACGTGGCAGGTATTGAACATGATCGTCTGACCAGCGCGGTGGCCGTCGAGAACGACCAGGTCTTTGACCGGGCCATTCGCCCCAGGACATTGGCCGACTACCGCGGCCAGCCCAGCGTAAGGCAGCAAATGGAGATTTTTATCTCGGCTGCGAGGAACCGAAGTGAAGCGCTCGATCATGTCCTGATTTTCGGGCCACCGGGGCTTGGCAAGACGACCCTTGCACACATTGTCGCCAATGAAATGCAGGTCAACCTGCGCCAGACCTCGGGGCCGGTGCTGGAACGACCGGGTGATCTGGCGGCTTTGCTAACCAATCTTGAGCCGAACGATGTGTTGTTTATCGATGAGATTCACCGTTTGGGACCCGTGGTCGAAGAAGTGCTGTATCCGGCGATGGAAGATTTTCAACTCGATATCATGATTGGCGAGGGACCGGCGGCAC
>CAYUOY010000040.1:0-26249 GCA_964446495.1 uncultured Woeseiaceae bacterium
TGGCAAGGAGACCTGCGGCTGGGATGGCAACCGCCTTATCTCCGTCACGGATTTATCGGACGGATTGCGCGTTGTGCACAGATTCGAGACCTCTGAAGATCGAAAACAACTTCGCGTCATTACCACTGCCTCGTCGAAGACCGCACCAATGCCATTCACCTTGATGCACCACTATTGGCGCATCGAGAAGGTGCCGGGGAAATACGAGTGTATTGAGACGCTTAGCATGAAGCGTGTATGCAGCACCGGCGGGCTGCCGCGATGACCCGGAATGTTGCACACAATCGGATCAGCGTAATGTTTGTGGCGTTCATCGTCGCTACGGCCTCACCGGTCGTGCTGGCCCAGTCCGATACGGTCCCGATAGCCTCGAACAGCGGCGAAAACGTCCTCAACGTAACGATTCCGGTGTTTGATCCGGGCGTGCCTGCTGATCGTTCCCAGTTTCGCGACCTGGATATATTTCCCCGTATTCGCGGAATTGAAGCAAAGCTGATGCCTTTTTTATTGCGCGAGACCCTGGTCGAGTCCGGCAACTGGGGCGCTGTAAGGGTAGTGGCAGAGCCAGAGGAAGCCGCAGAACTGCAACTGTTGGGGACCATTATCCGTTCGGATGGAGACTGGCTGAATTTGAGGATTCGTGCGGTCGATGCGACTGGAACCGTCTGGCTTGACCGGGTTTTTTCCGGCCAGGTGAATAACGGGCTGACGACACGGCAAAAGGACAAGGACAAGGACAAGGACAAGGACAAGCTCGATTTTCAGGCGCTCTATACCGAGATCGCAAACGCGCTTTTGGGGATACGCGGTGAGCTGAGCGACGCCGCGCTCTCGAGAATCAGGAATACGTCGCTGGTGCGGTACGCCAGCGAACTTGCGCCGACAGCATTCAAGGGATACCTCGAGCAAAATGACGATGGAACCATTCGTCTGCTGCGATTGCCGGCGCGCGGCGACCCCATGCTCGCTCGCATCGAGGTGATTCGCAATACCGAGTTCCTGATTACCGATACGGTCGATACCAAGTTCAGGGAATTCAACACAGACCTCACGCACACCTACCGGGTATGGCGGGATTACCGTCGCAAGTTCGTGGATTACGAAACCGAGAATGTCCGGTTCGCTACAGCCAATGCGGATGCATACCAACCCGGCAGTTGGAATGCGATCAAACATCAGTACGATGCCTACAAATACGACCGGATTACCGCCCAGGAACAGGACCGTCTCGCCGTGGCCTTCAACACTGAAGTATCTACCACCGTGGAAGCGATGGAGGCCCGGATTGCGGAACTCGATGGCTGGGTGGAACGAGGGTACCTGGAATGGCGGAGCCTGTTGGAAGAACTGTATGAGGTCGACACGGCCTTACGCGAGTACGACAACTAGCCGTCTGTTGAACACCATCCATGGTGTTTCCGCACCGCTATTCGAACGTCGCTTTCGCACTTTGCGGCATTTGGACTTCCTGTCCGGCGACGTGGTTTTCGAATGGCTCACATTTTCAATAGCTTGCCGCCATCAAAAAATGACGGTACATCCTTGTACCGTAAGCGGCCTTGGGAATTCCGGGATTATTAACTTGATTGTTCGTTAGTGGGCATGGCCTGTGTCTCGAGTTTCTTCTTTTTGCGTCCTGTCCGTGTTTCTTCCTGCTCCTTGTGAACTTCCGCCAGGGCGGCACGCAAGGCGTCAATCCGCTGCTCATAGTGGGTATCCGCGGACAGGTGGTCATCGGCGTCCAGGGCCGCCAGGACCCCGCGAACTTCGTCATTCATGCCGGTGATATAAACGGTATCGCCGGCATGGTGGGCATCATAGGCGACAGTCTGGACGGCACGAGCTGCCGAAACATCGATAAACGATACCCTCGAAAAATCCAGAATTATCGAGTTGGCCTTGCCGGTTAATCGAACCCGCACGAAGTGACCGAAGTCCGAGGCGGCACCGAAACTCAAAGGGCCGCCAAAATCGAACAGTGTGATGCGCCCTTTCGCTTCCTCAAGAATTGCACTCTCCTCTGGCGTGGTCATGCGCGGAGACGCGCCACTGATTGCGGCAAGCTGATCGTCGGCTATGTTCTTCACGAAAGCGAGGGCGGCCAGAACGACTCCCACAGCCACCGCTGTAATCAAATCGACGAACACCGTAAGCCCCAGCACCAGGACCATCAGCGCCAGATCCCAGCGCGGCCCTTTGTGTGCGCGCTTGAGATATGAGATGTCAACGATGTCATAACCAACTTTGACAAGAATACCCGCCAGCACGGCGTGCGGTATTTGGGCGGCCAGCGGTGCGAGGCTGACCACAACGGCCAGGAGGAGCAGACCGTGAATCATGCCGGAAATTTTGGTCTTGCCGCCGGCGCGGATATTGACGACTGTCCGCATGGTGGCGCCCGCTCCGGGAATGGCCCCAAAAAGACCGGCGATGGTATTGCCAATGCCCTGTCCTTTCAGCTCACGATCAGAGTCGTGCCAGGTTCGCGTCATGTTGTCTGCGACCAGAGATGTCAGCAGGCTATCAATCATGCCGAGCACCGCGAGGATGAACGCCGTTTCCAGGACAAGAGGGAACGTTTCGCGCGTGAATACCGGCATGATGAAGGACGGAAATCCGGTTGGGATAGCACCAAGAATGGGTACCGTACCCTTCAGCACCATGCTCAGCAACGTACCGATAATCAACGCTGCCAGAGCGCCGGGTACTATTTTTCCCAGACCTTTAGGCCAGGCGAAAATAACCACCAGTGTCACGACTCCAACAATCAGCGCGGTAAAGTTTGGATCTATTACGGCACCGGGAATCGCCGCGAGTGCCGGGATGGTGCCACCGCCTTCGGGCTCGTGACCGAAGAGACGCGACACCTGCAGCGCGATGATGATGCAACCGATTCCGCTCATGAAGCCGGAAATAACGGGATATGGAACCAGGCGAATGTACTGACCGAAGCGCAACATACCGAACAGGATCTGCAAGACTCCCGCCAGGGCGACCGCGACGAAGATGAGCTTCGGATCCCCTGAAAGCGATGCGAAAGCAGCGGCGAACACCACCACCATTGGCCCGGTCGGGCCTGATATTTGGGACCCGGTACCGCCAAACAGCGCCGCAAAAAAACCGACAATGATCGCGCCCCACAGCCCTGCTACCGGCCCAGCCCCTGAGGCTTCTCCGAAAGCCAGCGCGAGCGGCAGCGCGACGATGCCAGCCGTCACACCACCAAATATATCGCCGCGCAGGTTGGAAATATCAAAGAATTTCATTGTGGATTTCCGCTAGTTCTAGGGGGTGCTTTCACGCGGCACATCCTTCGGAAGTAGCCAGTCGAGCCATTTCTGACGCGTAATGCTCGCTGACGGGCAGGAATTTCTCCTGCACTTCATCATAAGCATTTACTTCGCCGGTCTTGATGTCATAGATCCATCCGTGCAAACGCAGGTCACCCTTCGCCAGCCGTGCAGCGACTTTGGGATGCGTTCTGAGATGTTGCAACTGAAGGATCACATTCTGCTCCAGCAACAATTGCATACGTTCCTCTTCACTTTTTCCGGCACCTGTCTCCTTAACGATCTCAACGGCGGCCTCGACGTAGCTCAGCCACTCTCTGACATGCGGCAATTCGTCAAGACCCTCCGGATTCATGGCACCCTTCATTGCGCCACATTCAGTGTGTCCACAAACGACAATATGCGGGACTTGCAGCGCGGCAACAGCGAACTCGATCGAGGCCGTCATCGCACCCGTATGATTGGTGTGCGGTGGCACGATATTGCCGGCATTGCGGCAGATAAAGAGCTCACCCGGGTCTGTCTGTGTAATCATCGCGGTCTCAATCCGCGAATCCGAACAAGTAATAAAGAGCGCCTCGGGCGACTGTCCGAGACTTAATTTTTCAAATAGTGCTTTTTTCTGTGGATAGACTTCATTCTGAAACCGGACGACGCCGGCGGCAAAATTTGGCATGAGCTGACTCCCTGAGCGCATTCTTTACGATGTAAAAAAGTTTGACGCCAGGCCACCATAAGATCAACGAACAAATTATACTATTGTGATAGGATTTTCCTATCATCGCTTCTTCTATCAATCGAAGATGAGATCCTTGAATTTTTTGCGCGCAACTTCGCGAATGATGTCGGCCATTTTTTCATAGGCGGCGGCACGCCCGGCACTCTTTCTCCATATCAGCCCTACCGGACGCGTCACCAAACGGCCTTTAAGCGTCCGGATGACGACTTCACTGCTCGCCTTGATTTCAGAATGAGTGTAGAGCGCGGGTAGAAAAGCAATCCCCATTCCCATCCCCACCATCTGGCGCAGCGCATCCAGGCTGGTTCCTTCGTAGTCGCGAACCAGTCGCGCACCAAAATCAATGCACAATGCATTGATCTGATTGTGTAGATGATATTGCGGTCCAAGTGACAGTACATCGAGTCCTTTCAGGGAACTGACCGCCACCGTTTTCTCGCGTGCCAGCGGATGATCTCTGGCGAGAGTGAGATATAAGGGTTCCCTGAAAAGCAATCTGACTACGTGCTCAGAATTGCTTGCAGCCAACTCACTGAGCAGGACGTCGTGGCGACCCTGAGCAAGCTCCGGTTCAAGATCCAGCGGCGCGCTTTCACGTACGTAAATACTGAGTTGTTTGTGCCGACGATGAAGCGCGGCAACGACATGCGGCAATAAATACGGCCCCAGGGTCACCTTCGTTCCAAGACGAATAGTGCCGACAAGACCACTTTGAGCCCCCGCGGTGAGATCAACAATTCCCTGTGATTCTTCCTTTATACGCTGGGCCCGGACCGTCACCTCCCGACCAATCGGCGATAGACAAACCCCCGACCGGCTGCGTTCGACGAGTTGGACACCCAATATGGCCTCAAGATTTTGAATTTGCGCACTCAATGAGGGTTGGCTGACGCCGCACAATTCTGCAGCACGCCGGAAATGGCGGGTCTCGGCCAGCGCCAACAGATAGCGCAGCTGTTTCAGGGTGATGCCCGGCTTTTCCATGATCGTTCGGCCCTTGGCGATTTAGTCAATGCGGCAGGCCGTTTGACAGAAATTTACAACCAGCGCAGGTCATCATCTTATCAAAGCTCGCGCTGATTTAAGAAGAATATGGACGCTTTTGCGTTGAACCTGCCGCCATCAAAATGCTACAGCGACCACACGACCTTTCGTTTGCGGACGTCGTTCCTGGAGCCCGCTACACTACCAAAGGAGCTATTGACGCGCTCAGGGCAGCACAAGTTGCCCGGGAGCAACGCTTGACTCCAACGATGAATTTGCGGGAACAGTTTACTTAATCGCGTCCACGACGACCGGGGGGACGAGGGGGCTTTTCTCTAAAGATGCACCGTTGCTTTTTGGGCAGCGGATTCATCAGCGGCAATTACAATCTTCATACTGGCAATCACATCAGCGTAATGTTCGTCCATGTTCTTGTTCTCTCGAATGCACTCGAGCAGATACCGTTGCTGTACGACAAATGCTTCTTCCTGGTTCTCCAATGCAATAATCTGTCGCTCGACTGAAGCCTCACTCTTGACCATTTTTGGCTCACGAATTACGGCGTCGCTGCGGCGATTTTCGTTATCTTCTACCCTGGCAATTGAAACGCTACCCGCTGGACCGGTCGTGCTGATGAGGCGCTCGATTGAGCGACTGGCCATCGGCCCCCACAGAGACTCATAACTTCCCACCGACCTGTCAGCAAATTCAACGCTCAGAAATCCGTAGTTATCGTTTACCTCCGGGTCGTCGTGTAACCTGACCGATTTCGCCGTCACGGCAACAGGCGGCGCATCGCAGATCTTCGACATCATATCGACGAAGTGCACGGCACAGTCAAAAGTCAGCGAAGTACGTTTCAAAATGCTTTTGTGAATTTCCCAACCCTCCTCAACCGACGGTTGGTCAAGAGAGAAACGAATAACAACCGGAGAACCGACCGTTTTGCTGGTCGCCACAAACGCTTTCCATAGAGCATCGTGCCGACGAACATAGCCCACGAGTATTTTTTTGTGCCTTTCATTGGCGTATTGAAACAGCTCCCTGGTTTTTTCGAGCGTTTCTGCCGCCGGTTTTTCGAGGAAAACGTGGGCGCCGCTTTCGATGGCGGCACGAGTGTAAAGATCATGGGTATCGACATGCGTTGAGACGCAAACAACATCAGGTTTTATGGCCGAAATAGCATCCTGACCATCCAGGTAGAAATCGGCTTCCGGGACGTGCCTGGCGGCATACTCTCTTTGATGATCGCGACCACAGACTCCTGCAAGCGAAAACCCGTCTACCTGTTGATAAGCGGCGGCGTGCTTCTTGCCAATCCTGCCGATGCCGATCAGCAAAACTCTTAGATTTACCTTTTGCATACGCTATGGAATCTCGTCAAAATAGCCACGCCACTAATAAATGCTGCCTGAATACAGGCACTGGAAACCGATCACACGCCCCAGGAAAATCACCTGGTGAATTTGTCCCCTGCTCCAGCCGATCAAGGTACAGCTCTATAATACAAGCCACCTCGGCATACGGTTCCGCTGTACCGATTTTGCCATCTCAATCGATTACGATACGCCCAAATCCAGAGGAAACAACCGATGACATTTGCTGTACCCAGTGTTTTGTCCATACTCATAATGTCCGCAACAACCGCCGGCGCTATAACGCTCTATGAGGATCCAACCACCGGCCAGGTCTTTACCCGGCCTGGCGCAGGGCGCGTGGAAATTATGGATTTCCCGGGCACCGCATCCTGCGCAGCGGAAGACTCCGCAGCAGATCGACCGACTGTCGCAACGGTAGTGCCTGGCGCTGAGAACGGCGGTGGCGGTGGCGGCGGCGGAATCACCATCCTCAATCCCGGGTCGCCGGATTTTCTGCTGGGCAAGGAAACGCATATCAACATGAAGTTTGTGCCCGAAGATGCATCGGATATGTGGTTCAAGGCCGGTGTCCGAATCCAGGGAAGCTATGAGAACACGAACACAGACTTCACCGATCCGAGTATTCCGGACACTAACCTGGCCGACGCCTATCTGCGGCGCGCGCGCCTGGAAATTTCCGCTGGATTCGGTGAGCGCGCATCATTCGTAATGGACATACGCAACGATAAGGTTAACCACCTGTTAAAAGGGGAGGGAAATTTCCAGATTGGTGACGCCTACCTTAGAATCAAAGAACCGTTTGACACGTCTCTGGTTAATTTCAAATTCTATCGCGCCAAGATCGATGTATCGCGTACCGAAACCGTCAAGTCGGCCCGCGTCATCGCTTATGACCGACCATTCATTGCGGATGCGGCCGCACAATTCATTTCCTTCAATCGTCGTGCGACCAACGCGCAGATATACGGAGACTGGAAGAAAAAGATTCACTATCAGCTTGCGTTTGGTGACGCCACTCAGGATGACAAGCTAAAAGACTCTGTAGGCGCGAGTGATGCCGTCACCACGGATCAAAGTTATTTCTATGGCGGCAAGGTTGTCTTTTCGCCCTTTGACGGCTGGGAGGAAACCAGTAAGACCGAGACATACTTCGGGGAGGGCAAGCACTTTTCTTTTGGTGCCGCGTATTGGAGCGTGCCACAGACTAAAGGCACGGTCGAAAGTACCGGCACCCCCTATGACCTGAACCACGAGTTAGTAAACCTTGAGGTATCGGCGCATTACAAGGGCTTCTTTATTCAGGGCGAGTACTTCGATTTTCAGGATGTCGTCGAGGACTGGTCTGCACCAACCCTGAATATCGGTTCATCGGATGGGTGGTATGTAACCAGTGAGTATGTCATGCCGAATCTCGGCTATATTGCGCCATTCGCCCGGTACGAAACCTGGGACACATTCGAGGGGAAGGATGGCTTCGAACTGGACTCTGTGCTTTTCGGGATTAACTGGTACCTTCGCGGCAACACCACAAAGATCGGGCTCGTCTATCAGAATGACAAGTTTGGCAGCGCTATCGGCGACCGGGAGGAATCGAAGATACGTATCGTTTCTCAGTGGTTCTTCTGACAAACCTGATCGTCGAGCCAGAACCGATCAATCACAGATTACGGGGCAGTTTACTCAATTACCGGTCACCGTTGACGCCGTTGAGTAATCTCTCCCTGAAATTTGTTCAAGCATGGCGATCAGAGCAAGCGATATGCTGTATACGTCTCCCGGCCATCGAGCGGACAGATAATTTCTGTCTTTTACGACAAAACCTCTGTCGAGATGATCTATCGCATCTCGAAACAATGGGCCTGGGCCACGCAGGAAGTTCTTTTGCTCGGAAAGAACCGATCTTACTTCGTCTTCGACGGTCATGTCCGGATACGTAAGATAGTAGTCCTGCATCCACAATCGCGTCATATTGAATGCCAACCGCTCTTGCGACTTTAGTAGCGAAGTGGTTTTGTAGTTATGAATAACGGACTCTCCCGTAGCCGGATCTATGCTTCGGGCAGCGAGAACAACACCATGACAGATCGCCGCTACAGGTTTTTGAGCCGCGAAAAACTTCACCAGCAATTGTTGCAACACCTTTGATTCCAGGAATTCCCTGACGCGCTTGTCGTGGCCACCAGGCAAGAAAATCGCATCAAAATCAGCCTCGACGGCATCGACGTACTGCACGGGGTTGCAAAAGGCATCGTCACTACGCATTTCTGCACAGGCCGCAACTGCATCCTGTCTTGCTCGTAACGCAAACTTCCATACACCCAGTTTGTCGCCACTAACCATCAGACTATCCGGCGACGCCTTGTCGCCCGACGGCGTCGCGAACACGACGCTATGGCCTTTTTCTATAAATATTTTCCATGGAATGGCGACTTCCGTGGGATCGAAGCCATAGGATGGAATGGGTATTAATATTTTGCTCACAGATTCACTCATAGAGGCGAATTGGGGTGACAGTTTACCAGACTACCCGCCACCACCGATGTGGTGGAGCAGACCCGGAACTGCTGGCAGCTTATTGTGAAACTCTGTTTTGCGACAGACTGCCATCCCTTCGAAAACCGCATTTTTCCGAATGAGAGGGTTGAAAATACCATGGACGGTTTTTTCGACAGCCTGCTAGCTCGATTTCGCGGCGCGCCTTTTCGACTCAACAAACAAGATCAAACCCAGGGTTACTGCACCAACAACGAAACTGGCCAGTATCGGGCCGAGGTGACCGGCCACTTTCCAGAAGTATAGTGTGTAGGCATGAATAATCAGATAGGTAATGGCATAGCCGCGGAGCATTCGCACACCGTACAAAGTGCCAATCCTGAGCAACGCAACATTGAAAACTGCCCAAAGAACGTTAAACAGGAGCAGCTCTCCTGCGCGTTCATAATGACCGCTGAAGATCGTGCCGTAGTTGCCGAACAGAGACATTAACCAAAGTGACATTTCGCTGAAAAACACGCCAGCGGAAAGCCAGACCTTGAAAAACCCTTCATAGCGGCGCAGACGATCCTGCTCTGCCCTGCGGTGTAGCAAACTCACGCCGGCCATGAGCAGACCGGCTATCAGAAATCGCAGCGGATAATTCATGCCAAACCAATACGCGCCCCAGCCGGAGACGTAGCCCGTAACGCCACCGAACCAGGTAAAAAAGACAATGGCGATCAGGATCAGCAACAGAACATTGCGCAGGAAATAGGCCAACGGCAGCAGGATAAACAAGTCGATAAGCAGTAGCGCCGGCCAGTTTCCCGAGCCACTGCTGAAAATAATACCGATCGTGAACGTGAGTCCGATAAGGCACAGGCCACCAAGTAATTCGGCGGATCGCTTTGCCCATGCAAGATTTCTCTTGCCCAGTCGAGACCCGGCATAGAAACAACCAGCGATCACGACGGCCAGGGCGACGGCGAGATTTTGCAGCGTGAGCGCAAGAAGTTCCGTGCCCAGTATCAGTAGCCCACTGGCTGTCGAGATTGCGCCGAATATCAGGAACCAGCGACTTAGAGCGGAATAGTCCCAGCGTTCCAACGGGTATTGCGCGAGCAGTACAGCATGCGTCGTGCTGTCGATTACCTCTTCACGCCGAAGATTGTTGATCTCGGCACGCATAATGCGTTGCACTCGTTTCGGATTCATGATGCTGACGCCATGGCAGTATTCCGGGCACGTTTCTCAAGTGCGACACCAACGATCATCGCCATCGCACCCGCTATCAGGAAAAAGCTGCCTTTGGACAGGTCATCCCAGAACTGCTCAAACATCCGCGTATAAATGTTTATTGACAGAAAAACGATGCCGAAGCCGGTGAACCGGCCATCGTGAAATCGCGCCCCCAGTATGATCTGAATTATGCAGGCCAGGCTCAAGACGAGAACCGCGACCAGCGCACCTCGTGGTAGCGAAAGGAACAAGAGCGACAGGTTCGCGTAGAGCAAGCCGGTTACGATATAGACCTGGCCGAAACCGACTTCCCGCCGATTCAGGTCGCGCTCCAGCGCTTTCTCGTGCCACATGCCGAAGGCGATTGAAGCCATGGCGATCATGACAGTCAGTCGCTCATCCTGAATACCCAGGAAGTACGATCCATGGCCACCGTAGCGATGCATGTTACCCAGCGCATGGAATGCCAGGAGGACGCCCAGTATAAGAGGCCAGCGCAAGCCGAATCGATAAGCAGTAAAGAAGGCGACACCGGCAACGATGAACATCATGATGGGCGCAGCAAACTGCACGCTGCGACCACCGAATAGAGCGTACAACGCGAGCAGAGCAGCAAAACCCGCAATCAGGCCAACGGTAACCAGTACAGCGCCGGTCAGCGGGTGACGCCGCTCGGGATCGACCGCCATCCGGGTGCCTTTGCGCCACAAGTAGTAGGAAAAGGCGAGCAGCACGAAGGGAACCAGGTATTCCGCCACCTTGCCCATGCTCATGCCGAGCATGCCGATGATCGATGCGCCCAGTGACCAGACTGCGAAAAAACCCAGCCAACGAAGAAAGAGCCCCAGCATGGCTTCATCGCTGCGGTAGCGTGTCTTAAGCAAGCCCAATAGCTTGTCATCGACCAGACCGTGATGACCCCATTCCGACACCTGGTCGGAGACTTTTTCTGCCAGTATTTTTCTCATGGTGACGCAGGCTAGCAGTCAGAGCACGTTTCAGAAACCGCCCGGATCACACATTGGCGCATTCTCAACGGCAAGGGGGTCAATGCTTCCAGACTTCTCGTTTCTTCTCGGGGTGACCTCGAAGCAGTCTTGATCGGAACGATCGCCCTTTCAGCTTACCCTCCGCCAGTTTCTTGAGTGCGGGCCGGGCGGCACTGACATGCACCGCGACATAGGCGCGATCGTTGAAAATATTGATCTTGCCAACCTGTGCTCCAGCGATACCGCCCGTTCCTGTCAGCGCGCCGAGGATATCGCCGGGGCGAATTTTCTGTTTTTTTCCACCACTGATCACGATAGTTGCCATCGTCGGCTTTGGTACTGACCCTTTCAGCAGATTGTTCGGTGGCAGTGATTCACCAACAATGATCTGGTCCAGATAGTCCTGCAGCAGGGCCACTTTGTATGCCTCTTTTTCACTGATCAGTGAATAGGCCGATCCCTTGCTGCCTGCGCGACCGGTTCGGCCGATCCGATGCAAATGAACTTCTGCATCGGAGGCAATATGATAGTTAATGACGGCATCCACGGAATCGATATCGAGACCGCGGGCGGCCACATCCGTCGCGACCAGTACCGTGACGCTTTTATTGGCGAACCGCAGCAAGGTCTGATCCCGATCACGTTGTTCAAGGTCACCGTGCAAAGCGAGTGCCGTAAAACTGTGTTCACGAAGATCACTGGCAACATCCTGCGCATCACGCTTCGTATTACAAAACACCACGGCAGACTCCGGTCGAAACTTGAGGAGTATCAGCCGCAATGCCGTCATACGGTCCTGATCATCGGGAACCTGGAAAAAACGTTGCCTGATCGTATCGCTGCCGTGGGTGGACTCCACTTTCGCCATGACCGGGTCAACCATGACCCGCTCGGCGATCGATTGAATTTCATCCGGAAAGGTCGCGCTGAAAAGCAGCGTCTGACGCTCGCTGGGTATCTGCTCGAAAATAAGATCCAGCGTGTCCTGAAAACCCATATCCAGCATTCGATCCGCCTCGTCGAGAACCAGGGTGGTTAAGCCGTTCAGCGTCATGGTGCCCTTGCGCAGATGATCTTCAACACGGCCTGGCGTCCCCACGAGAATGTGAGCGCCATGTTGTAGTGAGTCGGCCTGAACACGGAAAGGCGTGCCGCCACAAATCGTGCTGACCTTCACGTTGCTGATCGTACGTGCCAATCGTCGTATTTCTTTGGCAACCTGGTCAGCCAGTTCCCGCGTCGGGCAAAGCACGAGTGATTGAATCCGGAAATTCGTTAGATCCAGTTTGGACAGTAGCCCAAGGCCGAATGCGGCGGTCTTTCCCGATCCGGTCTTGCCCTGGCCGATAACATCCTGGCCCGCGAGAATAGGCGGCAGGCTCTGCGCCTGAATTGGCGTCATAACCTTGTATTCAAGCGACTCAAGATTCCGCAACAAATCAGGGTGCAGTTTGAGGGATGCAAACGAATTCTGGCTCAACGAGGTCATCCTGCGTGGGCGATGAGGGAAACAAGTGGTTGGCAGGAAGTCTACACCGGCTGCATGCGTTTCAGAAGCGAACGAAGACCGGCCCGCTCGCACCGTTGGTTGTTGAGAGCGCAACTGACATTTTGCTATGATCGACTCGTGATAGCTGATCGAAAACTACTCGCTGCGTGGATGGCATTCATGTTGCCATTGACAGCATTTGCGAACCCAGCCCTGGTCGCAGATACGCTCTCCGACGCCCGTTCTTCTGACGGCCAGTTCATCTCCTGGCAAGAACACATTATTGACGACCCGATAATCGGTGGCGAGCCAGACCTGGCCGGGGCCGATGGCCTGGCTATGGCTGATCTGAACGGAGACGGCTTCGAAGACATCGTATCGGTACACGAATCCGATACGGTCTACGACGGGAAACCAGCCGGCTTTGTGCGTATTGCCTGGGGAACCGGGGACCCGAATCGCTGGATACTCTCCACCCTCGCATCAGGGTCCGAGGCGGCCGGCGCGGAAGATGTTTCGATTGCGGATGCAAACGGTGACGGTTACCCGGACATAGTCATCGCTTGTGAGCTCGCCCATCTGATTTACTTCCAGAACCCGGGCGGTGATTCTCAGAAACTGAAGTGGGAGCGTACTATTCCGCCGATCACCACCGATCGTGGTTCCTACATTCGGGTTTATTTCGCGGACCTGGATCAGGACGGCCGTCCGGAAATCATTGCCGCCAACAAGGGTGACCAGGATGGTGCGGGAGAATCCCGTGAAGAGCGAGAACTGAAGAATGTTTCGATCTTCGTGCTACCGCGTGATCCTTTGAACGGCAATTTATGGCGCGAACAACTACTCGGGCGCGTAAGGATGCCGGTGAACGCCGAGCCCGTCGACATCGACGCCGACGGCGATCTCGATATCGTGGTTGGTACCCGCGGTGAGCGGCGCATCCTGTGGTATGAGAACCTGGGCGATATGCGCTTTTCTGCACACGATATCGATATTTCAGGGTTGCGAGCCGACATGATGGTCACTGGCTTCAACATGGATTATGCCGATATCGACGGCGATGGTCGTCTGGATATCCTCGTCAACGCATGGTTCAACTCGTTGGTCTGGTTGCAGCAGCCCGCGAAAGTTGACTCGCCCTGGGTTGCGAACGTGGTGGGAGACTTCACGCCGGACTTCCTGGCCAGCCTGACCCTGGCGGACATTGACAGCGATGGCGATCTTGACGTTTTTTCGGGCGCCTATAGCAGGGGACCGAGAGACGCTGAAGGGCCGGACATCGGCGTCGATGACCCGCTCGGGCGAATCGCCTGGTTCGAAAACCGCGGCGCGGCACAAAACGGTGACTGGGAACGCCACGATATTTCCCGACGAAAACGCAGCATGTACGATATGTGGCTGGCGCGAGATATGGACGATGATGGCGATCTTGATATGGTCGGCACGCGCGGCAACAGTTTTCCGTTCGATGGCGTAATCTGGCTTGAGCAGGTTCGCACCCCCGGTGCCAGACCTGCATTCAAACAAAGCAGGGACAAGGATAGTGAGCAGATGCCGCTGCCGACCAGGGATCAATGAATAATTAGAATCCGGTAGTTCCGGGTTGGCGTTTCCGTCGCGTTATTGGGCGACCGATGCCCGGTTACCGTCTTAGCTCGAGCTTGACGAACATCCCAAACCATTTGCGAAGACTGACTTTTCAACATTTGGTATCACAC
Organism: uncultured Woeseiaceae bacterium; assembly: GCA_964446495.1. GTDB lineage: Bacteria > Pseudomonadota > Gammaproteobacteria > Steroidobacterales > Woeseiaceae > JAADHU01. Next base: position 14,303 of record CAYUOY010000040.1, read on the forward strand.
CACAGGCTATTCGTGTGAAGATGTTCATCTGGCGCTGGCCTTGCTTCGGCCAGCACCGTTATTACTTAGTCACCAATACAAGAATTAGAGATCAGACTCTGGGGAGAGAAAAATGACTACCAATCGTTATCGCACCTTATTGCCGTGCCTGGCAATTGCTGCGCTGTTCGCCGGCAACGTCGCGAACGCTCAAATCGAGGAAATCGTGGTCACCGCGACCAAGCGAGCCGAAAATATTCAGGATGTGCCGATTTCCATCTCCGCGTATTCGGGCGACTTCCTGGAACAGTCGGATATTCAAACGTTGCAGGACTTGTCGCTTTACGCGCCAAACTTCACTTTTGCGACGTCTTCTCAACCGACGAATGCACGCATCATCATTCGCGGCATCGGCTCCGTTGGCAACAGCGCGATCGAAACATCCGTTGGTGTTTTCGTCGACGGCATTTACTATCCAAGACCGGGCTCCGTTATCGGCAATCTGGTGGATATTGAGACCGCGGAAGTGCTGCGCGGACCGCAGGGCACGTTGTTTGGTCGCAATACTGCTGCGGGGGCACTGAACATCACGACCCGGGACCCCTCTGACGAACTTGAAGGCTATGTGCAGGTCGGTGCCGGAGACTACAGCGCCTACTCGATGGAGGGCGTCTTCAATGCTCCGTTATCCGAGCGAATCTCGGGACGCCTGGCGGCGAAGTATTCAGAACGCGATGGATACGGTTTCAATACCCTTGATGATCAGGAAATAGGCGAGCGTGACGATCTGACCTTGCGTGGCAAGCTGGGGTTCGACTTCACACCGAATGTCTATGGCAAGCTGACACTCGACTACAACGAGGTCAATACCGGCGGACAGGTCATTGAGTTGTTGCCGGAATCTGCCAGCCCGCAGTTTGACGGCACTCTCAACGCATTGTTCGGGCAAAATGTCACAACCGAAGACGGATTCGATCAGGTCGTCAATCAGGACCACCAGGATTCTGTTAACGATGAGCAATGGGGCGCCGGTTTCGACCTTGAATGGGGAATGGGAAACCACACGGTTCGTTCGATAACCGCTTACAGAGACTGGCAGGCGAGTAATCGTGAGAGCGCTATTCGTCTTTCGGGTGATGTGTTGCCACGAAATCATGACTATTCAACGGAAACCTTTTCGCAGGAATTTCAGTTGTTGTCACCTACCGACCAACCGCTCACTTATGTCCTCGGTCTTTTCTACTACGAAGAAGATTTCGATATACAGGAAGATTTCGATGCCGGCGCGGATACCTGCAGCCCGGTAGTGTTTGCTCTTACAGGCGGAAATGTGCCCGTAACGCAGGCTTGCCTCGCCATGTCGCAGCTTCCTGCAACGGCTTCGACGTATTCGCAATCTCTCACCAGTACGGCTGCATTCGCGCAGGGAACTTATAGCTTTACCGATCGTTTTTCATTGACATTAGGGGGCCGCTTTACCACCGACAGCAAGGATGCAGCGTTTGAACAAACGACGCCAAACGCGATTATTGGCAGCCTGTTTCGAGCGGCCGAGAGCATTCCTGATCTTTCGTCAGACGACGATGCCTTCACCTGGCTGGCAAGCGCCAAATTCGATGCAACCGATGACGTGATGCTGTTCGCGACAGTTTCCACCGGATTCAAGGGTGGCGGTTTTAATTCCGGTGGTGCCGGTGTCGCGCTTGGCCGGGATGCACGCACGTTCCAGGAAGAGAACTCGACTAACTATGAGCTTGGTGTAAAAAGCACATTGTGGGATGGCCGGGCGACAGCGAACGTCACACTTTACCGAACAGAGCTTGATGATTTTCAGGATCGTTCCTTTGATGGCATCAGCTTCCTGACGCGTAACGCGGGCAAACGTACGCAAGAAGGGTTTGAGGCGGATTTCGTATTCAATCCTGTCGATCCATTGATGATTTTTGCCGCCGTCAGCTACCTCGATGCTGTTTTCGATTCGTTTGAGTCAGCATCGCCGCTGCCCGGATCGGTAATATCGCAAGACCTTTCCGGTAGGACGCCCCACTACTCACCGGAATGGCAGGGTTCGCTGGTTGCGGAGTGGCGTTCTAACGTTGGTTCAGGAAATCTTGAGTGGTTTTTGCGCCCGGAATACACCTACATCGGGGATCAAAACGTTGGTGCCAACACCAACCTGAACCCACAATCGATACAATCATCCTACGGCCTGTTCAACCTGCGTCTCGGCCTTGCCGGCGCTGACGGTCGCTGGCAGGTTACGGCGTATGGCAAGAACCTGAGTGACGAAGGCTATTGCCAGGTCATTTACGATCAACCGCTCGGAGCTCAGTTCGGTGGCGTCGATGCGATCGCTAACACGGTCCCGCAACGATGTTCTGTGGGTAATCCAAAAACGGTTGGCGTTTCATTTCGCTGGAACTACTGAGCGTAGCCGCAATACGGCTCGAGGTAACGGCAGCGCTCTACGATGAGTGAGCGCTGCCTGCTGATCGGGGACATCGGCGGGACGAATGCAAGGTTCGCGCTTGCAGACCCTCTGACACCGGGCTTCTCCCGGCAGAAAGCTTACGTCTGCGCAGACTTTGAATCAGCCGATCTCGCGATCCGGGCTTATCTGGAAGATCTCGGTTCGCAGCAACCCGCCATCATGTGCCTCGCGGTAGCGGGGCCGGTCATTGACGACGCCGTTCGATTGACCAACGGCAACTGGTCTATCAACTCAGCCAAGCTCTGCCGGGAATTTTCCTGCACGACCGTTAGCCTGTTGAATGACTTCGAGGCGATCGCCTACTCCATTCCTTACTTGACGGGCGGCGACAGCCTGCCACTGGGCTTGCCCGACGTGGGTGCTGTCGACGAAGAACGGTACTCTTTCGGCATCGTCGGGCCCGGTACCGGGCTTGGCTATGCGGCATTGTACAAACGTGAAGGAATCCAGGTCCCGATCAGCGGCGAGGGCGGACTGTTGGGATTTGCACCGGAGTCCCAGGTACAACTGGATGTCTTGATAGCATTAAGAGAGCGATATGACCGAGTGTCGTATGAACACCTGGTATCGGGTCCTGGTATGGAAAACATTTACTGGGCACTGGCGAAGATTTACGGAGAAGAACCAAATCAACTTTCTGCTGTGGAAATTTTTGAGCGCGCCGAAAATGGCGAGGATAAACGGGCAGAAGAAGCTGCCGGATTGTTTTTTGAGGTGCTTGGGCAGGTCGCCGGCAATGTAGCCATTTCAATGAGTACGTTCGATGGTGTTTACATAGCCGGGGGCATCGCGAAACGGTATCCGGATATTCTTGAGCGCAGTCGATTTCGTGGCGGTTTTGAGAACAAAGGCCCGCATCGGCCGTTAATGGAGAACATTCCGACCCGGTTAATTACACACGAGAACCCCGGTTTGCTGGGCGCCAGCTATTGTGCGCAAGCGGTATTGAAGCAACACGGCGGTCGTTAACTACGTTCTTAGCGACAAGATCGGCCGACATCCCGCGAAATCATTGGCATTAGCGAAGTAATACCTAAACGGGGCCGAACTCTGAGAGTTTCCCGGCAACACACAGGTGCCGGAACAAATCGCCACTCGGGGCCGGGAGCTCTTGTACTATCGGTCGATCACCGTCTTTAGCCCCTCTGATCAATGGGCGCGGAATGGAATCAGAATTCAAAAGTATCAAGGTACAAACGGGCGCGATAGCTCGAGAAGTATCCATGCTGATGGTTGCCTGCGACATTGACATTCATATGGTAAAGCCGGTCTCATCGGTTGACAAAGGTCCGTTCGGCGACGGTCTTCATCCAGCGGATGTATTGTTTTGTCGACCAACTGCAGTCGCCGGTCAGATTTTCCCAGTTTTGTACCGAAAGCATTGTCCACAATACATCCGTTGCTCTTGTTTGCGTCCAGCCAGACGCGAGCGTTCCATCGGAATGTAATGCCGCAATGGCTGCACGACATCCCTCACGCATATCCAGCATGCGTCCTTCCCAGGCGGCGGCGGCGGCTTCATCGGTATCCTGCGCCAGCAGAAGCGCTTTAGCTACACCATAGATTTTCGGTATGTAGTTACCCCAAAACTCGATATACAACGCCAGGCGCTCTACTCCGGACTTCGCTGCTCGTGATGGCGCAAGCCGACGATCCAGCTCCAGGATCTCGTCACGGTACTTTGTCGTAGCAGTCAGGAGCGCCGCACGCGACGCGAAGTGCAAATAAACCGCCTGCCGGGAGATCCCGGTTTCCCTGGCGATGTCCCCCATGCGAACACCCCGGCCACCATGCTCTTCGAGCACGCGAACAGTCGCATCAAGGATCTTTGTGCGGGTGTCATTGGGTTTACTTGACATGCTGTAAAGCATGACTTAACGTTGACACGATGTCAATTGACACTGTGTCAAGCAAACAGGAGAAAGCTATGAAAACCGAATCGATCAATACCCTGCCATCAGGCGGAATCACCCTCGTTCTTGGCGGCACCGGAAAGACTGGCCGTCGTGTCGCGGAACGCTTGAAGAAGCATGGCGTGGAAACCCGGATTGCGGCCCGGTCTGCCACTCCGTCCTTCGACTGGAACGACAGGAACACGTGGGACGTTGCGCTCGAGGGCGTGACCGCTGCCTACATTGCTTACGCACCGGACCTCGCGATTCCAGGTGCCACAGACACCATTCAGGACTTCGTCGATGCCGCCGTTCTGCAAGGTGTCCGGAACCTCGTCCTGCTATCCGGCCGCGGCGAAACAGAAGCGCAGATCTGCGAGCGCATCGTGCAGAACGCAGGCGTCGAATGGACCGTCGTACGCTCGAGCTGGTTTAACCAGAACTTCTCGGAAGGCGCCTTCCACGGCATGATTCTGGATGGAGCGATCGCTTTACCGGCCGCAGACATTCCGGAACCATTCGTTGATGTGGACGACATTGCCGAGGTTGTTGTGGCGGCGTTGACCGAAGAAGGTCACAGCGGCGAGGTCTACGAAGTCACCGGACCACGGATGCTGACCTTTACTGAAGTGGCGCAGGAAATTTCTCTCGCCGCCGCACGCGAAGTCCGGTTCATCCAGATTCCGAAAGAAGCTTTTGCGGCCGGTATCGCTGAATCCGGTGTCCCGGAGGATGTTGCGTGGCTACTGAACTATCTGTTCGACACCGTCCTCGATGGTCGTAACGCCCACCTGTGTGACGGCGTGCAGCGCGCGTTGGGCCGGGAGCCAACGGACTTTGCCGAATATGCGCGGCGGATCGCCGCGGCGGGTGTATGGAAGGTGGCAGCATGACCTCGCTTGTCCCGCTCACCGGGACGGTCTTGCTGCTTGGTTCTGCACTGGTGGGAGGTGTCTTCTTCGCTTTCTCAAGCTTCGTCATGCCGGCCCTTGCCCGCGTGCCCTCCTCGGAGGGCATCGCCGTGATGCAGTCGATCAATATCACCGTTATTAACTTTTCGTTCCTGGGTGCTTTCCTGGGAACCGCCTTATTATCGCTCGGCGCGGTTGTGCTGGTGTTGGCGAGCGGCTATGACGCCTCGACGAAGTACTTCCTCGGTGGAGCGATCGTATACATTGTCGGTACCTTTCTTGTCACGATGTTCGGCAATGTTCCGCTGAACGACCAGTTGGCCGTCGTGTCGCCTGCAGACCCTGCGGCAACTGAACTGTGGGAGCACTACCTCACTCAGTGGACGATGTGGAATCACGTGCGCGCTGCTGCAGCGATGTTGGCGGCACTGCTTTGCGCCCTGGGTCTCGTGCAGCACGGCAACTCATGATGTCGGGCATGATGTGCAACAGCCCCCCATAAATCGGGCTCTCTGCATTGCCATAGCTTGATTATCGTCGCTTGATATTGTGCTAGTGTCGCGGCAATCAATAATAATAAGGAATAACCATGAAGAAGCTTCTCCGGCTTTTTGTTGCCACAACTACCGCGATCGTCGTATTCGCGACACCGCACGCCGCCCTTGCAGACGGTAACAAGTCAATCCTGGTAACGGGTGCCAGTACCGGCATCGGCCGCAACCTGACCGAAACGCTGGCCGGGAACGGCTATCACGTATACGCCGGTGCGCGTAAGGAAAAGGATCTCGCGGCACTTGATGCAATCGACAACGTCACGGCCGTGAAACTCGACGTGACCAGGCAGGATCAGGTTGATGCGGTCGTCGAAATGATCAGGGAGAAAGGTACCGGCCTGTACGGCCTCGTTAACAACGCTGGTGTTGGCGGCGGCGGCGCTGTGGTTGATACGCCGATCAAGGACCAAACCTTTGTTTACTCGGTCAATGTGGAGGGCGTCTATCGCACGACCAAAGCATTCTTGCCACTGGTCATGGAATCCGCGGGTCGCATAGTGACGACGGGGTCGATCGCGGGCACCATCTCATCATCAGCGAGTTACAGCGCCTACAGCGGCAGCAAACACTGGATAGAATCCTATACGGACTCGCTCGCCACGGAAATGGAGCCGCACGGCGTAGCGGTCAGTGTAGTAGAGCCTGGCAACTACAAATCGAACATCCGTCGTAGCAGCGTGACGCGTAGGTTTGAGCAGGCGAAGGCCGCCGGTGGCGAGGTAACCGACGATATGAAAAAGGCCTATGAAGCGACGGCCGAGCGGGAGCTGTCCTTCAAAGAACCTGATGAGGTTTCCGAAGCCTTTATGCACGCCCTGTTTGATGACAATCCGTTGCGCCGCTACATGGTGGTCCCCAACGCCGGGGAACAGGAGCTGACCATTCGCACCAAGGTCAACGAGCTTGTGCAGCTGAACCAGTGGGGTCCTTACCGCTACAGCCGGGATGAACTGGTTGAGCTGCTGGATCAAGCCCTCTCCGGAGACACTGCTTCGAATTAGGATTCCGGAAACTATCCATTCAGAGAACCTCCGATTTATTCTGAAGAAGCAAATAGGGTGTGGGAGTTTAGATTCGCGGGGCAGGACTACGGCAGCCTGTCGACCAGCGCGTCAAGCGTTGCCGATGCCTTGTCAATCAGCTCATCGACTTCCCCTCTCGTCATCACAAGCGGCGGTGAAATAATCAGCTTGCTACCGACCGAGCGCATGACCAGGCCATGTTCAATCGCCAGATCCCGGGCGATGGCACCAACGGCATCGCCATCGTCGAACCGTTGGAGAGGACCCTTGCCGGCCACCAATTCCAATGCCGCCATCATTCCAACTCCGCGCACTTCACCAACCAGCGGGTGGTCTCCAAGTTTTTGCCATTCGCTTTGCAGGTAGGGCCCTATCTCATCGCGCACATACTCAATAATTTTTTCGTCCCGCAAAATTTTCAGGTTCGCTACAGCAACCGCTGCACAAACCGGATGACCCGAATAGGTATAGCCGTGATTGAACTCACCGCCCCTGGTCTTGAGCACTTCAGTGACGCGATCGGAAACGACAACGCCGCCAATGGGCAAATAGCCGGATGACAGGCCTTTTGCTATTGGCATGAAATCCGGCGTCGTGCCGTAGTAATCAGCCCCGAACCAATGCCCCAGGCGACCGAAGCCACAAATCACCTCATCGGATATCAGGAGGATGCCGTGAGCGTCACAGATTCGCTGAATCTCGGGCCAGTAGCTGTCTGGCGGCACAATGACTCCACCGGCACCCTGCACCGGCTCGGCAATAAACGCCGCAACGCGGTCAACGCCAATCTCCCTGATTTTGGAATCGAGTTTGCGGGCGATGCGCAAACCGAACTCCTGCGGGTCTTCGTCCTGTCCTTCACCGAACCAGTATGGCTGGTCGATGTGTACGATATCCGGAATGGGCAGACCGCCTTGCGCGTGCATCGGCTTCATGCCACTGAGACTCGCACCCGCCATCGTCGACCCGTGATAGGCATTGTGTCGGCTGATTATTACGTTTTTGTTTTCTTGGCCGAGCGTGGTCCAGTAGTGGCGCACCATGCGGACAACAGTGTCGTTTGCGTCCGATCCGGATCCCGTGAAGAAAACGTAATTCATGTGTGCCGGCGTGATGTCGCTAATCAGCTCAGCGAGCTCAATGGTCGGTGGCGTAGTGCATTGGAAGAAGTTGTTGTAATAGGGCAGCTCGCGCATTTGGTCGGCGGCTGCATCGATCAACTCCTGGCGCCCGTATCCGATGTTGACACACCATAGTCCCGCCATACCATCCAGCAATCGCCGGCCTTGTGCATCGGTCAGGTAGACGCCTTGCGCCTTGGTGATGATCCGCGTGCCACGCTCAGCCAATTCACCATTGTCCGTAAACGGATGCAAATGATGCGCGGCATCCGCACGCTGCATTTCAGAAAAGCTTGCGTCCATAATGACTGGCTCCTGTGATGTAAACTATAACGTCAGACAACAGGGCTCCCATTTGGCGAGCCCACTTTAAACGGCCCGCTTACAGAAGGTCCTTGATCCGGTAATAAAGCATGCCGACGGCCAATGCCGGATTTGCAAACCACTTACCACCCGGAAGCCTGAAATGGCGGATACGGGAAAAAACGTCGAATCTCTCCAGATCACCGCCGATCGCGTCTGCGAGAACCTGTCCGGCAACATGGGTAGGTGCGACACCGTGGCCAGAATAGCCTTGAGCATAGTAGGTGTTGTTCTGGATGCGGCCCATCTGCGGTATTCGATTCAAGCTAATAGCGATGTTGCCGCCCCATTCATAATCAATTTTCGCGTCCGCGAGCTGCGGGAACACCTTCAGCATCTTGGGTCGCAGCGTGGCCGTTATGCTCCTTGGGTCTCTACCCAGGTAATTGCAAAGACCCCCGAATAGCATTCGTCGATCGGCCGACAGTCGAAAATAGTCGAGCCCGACTCTCAGGTTACAGCAGGCCATATCCTGGGGCAGCAGTTCAGTCGCCAATGCATCGTTCAGCGGTTCGGTTGCAATGATATAACTGCCCGACGAAATTACCGAGCCAGTTAGTTTCGGTTCGACGCTACCGAGGTAGGCGTTACCTGCCAGGACAACTTTCGCTGCACTCAAGAAGCCATTTTCGGTCTCTACTCTCGGGTTATCTCCGTGGATAATTCGTGTAACCGGTGATTGTTCGAAAATCCGGGCACCGTTCTGTTCTGCCGCACGTGCTTCACCGACGCATAGATTCAGCGGGTGCAAGTGTCCATTCGCAGAATTGACCATACCGCCTATGTACTGGTCCGAGCCGATAACTGTGTGCAGATCTTGCTTTTGCACGAGTCTTACCTCGTGCGGATAGTTGCGTTTCTGTTTCTGTTCAAACTCCTCACGCAAGTAGTTCATATCTTTAGTGTGCATGGCGAGATCGACGTAGCCGAACTTCAAATCACAGTCAATTGCGTACTTCTCAATGTTTGCAACAACGATATCCCGGCAATCCACACCCATTTGATACGCAGTATCGGCCGCTTTCTTGCCGAGGCGCTTCTCGATTTTCTCGCTATCAACCATGCTGTCAATCAATTGCCCGCCGTTGCGCCCCGACGCACCCCAGCCGACCCGGTTCGCCTCTACGATTGCCACGTCGTAGCCGCGTTCTGTCAGCGCAAGTGCCGTCGATACGCCAGTAAACCCGGCACCGACCACGGCGATGTCGCATGAGTGTTCTCCCACCAGTCGCGGATAGTCGGTCCGCAAGTTGGCGGTCGCGGCATAATATGATTTTGGATGGTCTGTCGTTTCAAGCATGATAATTTCAATGGAAACTCTGATTGACGGTGGTTCGGGTCTCTATGTGCGCGCGGTTTTTCAGACGGCCCGCAAATACCATGCGTAATCACGATCGCTGATTTCGGCACGAAATCGGTCGCATTCTTCGCGCCGGCAACTCCCGAATACGCGATGAAATTCCTGGCCGAAATACTGTGGCAGTATTTTCCCGGCATCGTAGGCGTCAAGCGCAAGCTCCCAACGTACAGGCAATGTCGTTTTGTATTCGATCTCCTCACCCGTCCTGACCATGACACCTGGGTCTGCCTTGCTGGCGATCCCGTGGTGAATTCCCGCGAGCACCGCAGCCAGCACCAGATAGGGATTTGAATCGGCGCCGGCGACCCGATGCTCTACGCGCGTGTTTTTCGTTGAGGACAGCGGAAGCCGCAGTGCCAGATCGCGATGGTTTGGTCCCCAGTTGGGGCTGCTGGGAACATACGAATTTCGGCTGTAGCGCCGGTACGAATTCGCGTTAGGTGCGAACACCGCCATGCTTTCGTCCATGGCCGCTGCCATGCCGCCAATTGCATGGCGTAAAGTGTCCGAGAAATCCCCGTCCTTTGACGTTCCCGCAAATACGTTATTACCGTCTGCATCCAGCAGGCTGATGTGGACATGCATGCCGCAGCCCGCAAATTCTGCGAACGGCTTCGCCATAAAACTAGCCGCCAAATCGTTGCGTCGTGCGACGGCTTTCACGGCTCGTTTGAGCAAAACCGCGTGATCGCAGGCAAGGACCGGATCCCCGACGTGCTGCAGATTCACTTCGAACTGCCCAGGTGCATATTCCGACAGCGCTGCTCCCGCCGGAATGTTCTGGGCACGACAGACTTTTGCCAAATCCAGCAAGAACGGATCAATTTCCGCCAGATCATCGAGACTTGAGTACTGTATCCCCTCCTGGGGCAATTGCGATCCTGGAATGCGGCCCACTTTCGCACGGAAATTCTCGCCATCGTGCTCGATAAAGTAGAACTCCAACTCAGTCGCTATGACGGGCCGCAATCCCATGTCCGCCAGCGGTTTGATCGCATGGCGCAATACGTTGCGCGGGTCCAGCGGAAACGGCGCACCATCCATTTCCGTCAACTCCAGCAATACCTGTGCGCTCGGTGCTGCCGCCCAGGGAATGACGGCCAGGGAACCAGGAACCGCGTGCCCGATAATATCGGGATCACCATCGGCGCTGCCGTAAATGACGTTTTCGAATGACTCACCCTGGGTATCCATCACGACCGAACTCGCACAATAATTGATGCCCGATTTCGAAAAAGGCTTCGCAAAGTCTTCTTGCTGCAAACGCTTGCCTCGCAAAATCCCGTTCATGTCGGCGACCGCTATTTCCAGCAGCGCAGTATCCGGCGCGTTGCTCAGGAATTCTTCCAGCTCTTTCGTGTTGTCTTGATTCACCATGACCTCTCTGTTGCCCCTTGCCTCGCCACCAATGCGGTAGCGAACTGTCCCTTTTCCGTCCCGCCGATCAATGGTTGGCAGATTCTCACAGCGGCCGCCTGCTGTCCATAAAAATGAATGGTTATTCATTCATTGCAATGATGACAAAATCCTCTATTATTGAGTATGGCACCCAATCAACGAACGACTTAACTTTTTGTTTTTAATGGAATATAAATGGTCTCGACGGCAACAATAGCCACCCCGAAAAGGCGCACCGCTTCCAAAGAAAAGCGGCGGACTCAGCTGATTAAGGCAACCATCCGCTCGATCGCGAAGCGCGGTCTGCCAGGGACGACCATGGCCACCGTGACCCGTGAAGCGAAGCTTAGCCTGGGCATCGTCAACCTGCATTTCCAGAGCAAAGAACGCCTGCTGGTGGAGACACTGCGGTACATCGCAGAGGAATACCGGGCGAACTGGGAAAAAGCGTTCGATAAGTCCGGCCCCTCAAACGGGGATAAACTTCGGGCGATTATTGAGGCCGAGTTCGCTCCACCTGTGTGTGAACCGAACAAACTGGCCGCCTGTTTTGCATTCTGGAGCGAGAGCAAATCTCGCCCGGCCTACCGGACCATTTGGGCCGACCTGGACCAACGATATGATGAAATGCTAGTCAATTTGTGTGCCCGGATTGTCGCCGAGGGGCCCTACCCGCGCGTCGACGCAATAGTCATTGCGACCGGGTTATCGGCCATGAACTGGGGGCTCTGGCTGGACATACTCGTCAACCCCGACTCGATGAGCGCTGAGAAGGCGAAGGGCGTTAGCCTGGCGTATCTGTCCAGCGTATTTCCACAGCATTTTGGTGAATAGCGATTTGCCGGGGGATCGCAAC
>CAYUOY010000041.1:0-26030 GCA_964446495.1 uncultured Woeseiaceae bacterium
GATCGTGGAACGGCTGAGGCAAGTCGCTCTTATCCATACATTTGAGAAACGTGCGTTTCACATCCATGCCGGAAACGACGACACGTGCGTCGATCTCATCGCCGTTTTCCAGCGCGACCCCTTTGACACGTCCGTTCTTGACGACAATCTTTTCCACGCCCGAGCCTGTGCGCAGCTCACCGCCATAGGACTGGAAAGCGCCAGCGATCGCGTTGGCCACCGCCCCCATGCCGCCGCGCGCAAACCCCCAGGTGCCGACATTGCCGTCAACGTCCCCCATATAGTGGTGCAACAACACATAGGCGGTGCCGGGTGAATGGACTCCCAGGGCCGTACCAATAATGCCGCTGCCGGAGAGCGAGGTTTTGATGACATCGCTCTCAAAATACTCATCGAGGTATTCGGCGACGCTCATGGTCCAGAAACGAATGGCCTCGTACATCCGGTCTTCACCCATCTGCAGGAACTTGTTGCCGAGGAGCATGAGTTCCTTGAGGTCCTTAACTTTGAATGAGGTCGGATCGGCGGGTGTTTTTAGCAGGAAATCTCTGACCAGCCGACATTGGCGCATCGTATCTGCTGCGTATCGCTGGTAGGCGTCCGCATCGTGCGGGGAGTGCCGGACCATTTCCCGATAGTGAGTTTCCGGATCGTGATAGGAACCGTAATAGTCCCCGTTTTCCATGAAGGTAAGTGACCCACCGTAGGGAGTGACTTGCAGGCCGTGGCGATGTAGTTCCAGCGCGCGGTAAATTTCTGGCCGTAACAGACTGCAGACGTAGGAACAGTTCGAATAGATCCAGTCTTCGTAAAGATTGCGGCTGACCGTGGCACCGCCAATATAGTCGTTCTTCTCGACGCACACGACGTCGAGTCCGGCTTTCGCCAGAAATGCCGCGTTGGCGAGGCCGTTATGACCCGCACCAACCACAATTGCGTCGTAAGTTTTCATGAATCAGGATATACCGCGAAGCTGCTGAAGAATCCACTCAATATAAACACTTTCTGCTCGTTCCATGGCGGAGAATGGTCCGGGCTGGTAATATTTTGACTTAACTCCCTTCCAGTTGTTGACAATGATTCTCTTGTCGGCCTGCGTCGTCACATCCCATAACCATGTGAGCGCTTTGCAATCATAGTCCTTGCCTTCAACGGCATCGTTACGCACCAACCAGTAAATCTCACATTGGCAATTATCTTTATCGATCGGTGTGAAAACATAGGCGACCACATGATCGCTGTAAGCCAGTAAGAATGAAAACGGCCCGAAGGTAAAATCGGACGCGCCACCGTCGTAGTCTGTCAGCTTACCCAACAGCGGGGCAAGACTTTGACCATTTTCGCTGCCGGTCCTGTGGCCGTCAAACAACGCCGTGCGACTATAGCCATAACCCTGCTCGCCAGGTTCCGCCTGCGTGTCGTTGCGGTCAATCGATATCTCTTGCAGGCCGCATGCCGACATTCTTTCGCGCATGTTCGCTTGCACGCGCGACCGTTTCCTGGGATCCAGCATCTGCGTATGTCTAACGGCGTATTCCGGGTGCGCCGTCGCACAGTGATAGCACTCCTGATAATTTTCGACAGCCAGCTTCCAGTTGGCCTCGATCAGGTACGACTTCTGTGCCGCAATTTTGAGGTTATTGAAATCGAACATGGCCATCGGTTCAGCGAGGTCGCGCTTCGCTCCTTCGAGTGATGGGGGCAGGTCAGAGAAACAGATGAAAATCAGGCCGTGTACCAGGTCGACAGATACCTTGTGCAAGGAATAAGCCGTTTTGTCGAAGTCCGGCGGCATGCTGCGTGCGGCAACAAGATTTCCATCCGTATCGTAGCTCCAGCCATGATAGGGACAGTTGAATGTCTTCGCATTTCCTGTCGCCTCAAGGCAAACAAGAGATCCGCGGTGACGGCAGACATTGGCGAACGCTCCGAGCGAGCCGTCCTTGCGGCGAACAATGATCGCCGACTCGTTCGCAACGTTGAGCACTTTGTAGTCGCCTGGCTCGGGCAATTGCGATTCGTGACCCGCAAGAACCCAGTTTTTGGTGATGATGCGATCGAGTTCAAGCTCGTACAGCTCCGGGTCTGTATAAAAACGTTGACTCAGGGACCAACCAGGTTGCTGATCGTCGATGAGTTGCTGAATATGGTTCGGAAGATTACTGGTCGTTTCAGGCATGGTCGGATTTCAATATCGGAATTGATTTGCTGCGGAAATGAGGCACAATATCATGACACAATCAGCGCCGCTCAAGATCATTGCAGCGCTCGTATCACCCATCGAAACGTCCGCAAGAGACGTCGGAGAAGCGCAAGAATGTCAGCAACCGTTCACACTGAAAACAGGCACCTGACCGCTGACTTTCGCAATGACTCGTACTGGCTCGATGCGGCAGGCCCGGCCATGGCGAAACTGTCTGGCGAGCCTGACTCGCTTCCTGTGAGTGCAGATGTCGTCATCATCGGAGCCGGTTATACAGGCTTGAGTGCGGCGCTGGAACTCGCACGCGCCGGTCGCAAAGTCGTTGTGCTGGATGCCGTAGGGGTGGGTGCCGGCTGCAGTTCGAGAAATGGCGGGCTGGTCGGGCCGAGCTTTCACAAACTGGGGCTTGATGGTCTGACCGCAAGCCACGGTCAGGAAAAGGCGAACAATGTTATCGCGGAGAGCCGGGACTGCCTCGAATTTTTGGTGGACCTGATCGAGCGTGAGCAAATTGACTGTGACCTCCGACGCAGCGGGCGTTTTCGGGGCGCCGACAAGCCAGAGCACTACGAAGACCTGGCCAGGGAAGTGGAGGGCCTCAAGAAAGCAGTCGAGCTTGAGGCAGACATGATTCCCCAGTCGGATCAGCGCGCTGAAATTGGTTCGGACGCCTACCACGGGGGTGTCGTATACCACCGTGATGGCCACCTGCATCCCGGCAAGTACGCGGCGGGTCTCGCGGCTCAAGCCGCCGCCGCGGGTGCGCAGATTATTGGTCAATCGGCCGTCAGTGGCGTCAGGCGGGATGGTAAGACATTCACGCTGTCTGTCGATGCCCGACAGATTGAAGCCGATCAGGTGCTGGTCGCCACCAATGGATACACACCGCCTGTATTGGGCTGGTTCCGGCGCCGGATTTTGCCGATTCGTTCCGCCATCATCGCGACCGAAGCGGTTGACCCGGCTGTGATTACGGAGCTCAGCCCGAAAGACCGCTGCCTCGGTGGCACCTCGCGCCTGATGCTTTACTACCGTCCATCCTCCGACGGGACACGCATGATTCTAGGTGGACGAACATTTCATCTTGACGACCGGCCCATGTCCTATACAGGAGACCTGCACCGGCAGCTCGTCCGAATCTTCCCGCAGCTAAGCGAAGTGAAAATATCGCACGGCTGGTCAGGCACGGTGGCGTATACGTTCGACCATGTGCCACATCTTGGGCAACACAATGGGCTGTTTTATGCCATGGGCTATTGCGGTTCGGGTGTCGGTCGTTCGACTTATTACGGCAACAAAATCGCGAAGAAAATGCTCGGCGATCCCGATGGCGCCACCGCGCTCGACGGCCTCAGTTTCAAAACCAGACCGTTTTACACGGGCACGCCCTGGTTTTTGCCAGCGATTCTTCGCTGGCATGCCTTCATGGATAATCGCTGAGGACGACAGGCAAGCCGTCTGTTGATTGAAAAATCGCCCTGATTTTTTTCAACAACACCCTTCGAAAAAGACACTTTCTTGTGACCCCCTTTTTCAGCGGCTGGTAACCACCGAAAATGACCGCGCATCCCTGTGCCGTGCACAGCCAGATGCGGCGGTATTGACGTTCAGTCTTTTGCGCCGCTTTTCATTCGGTATCGAAAATTACAAAACGCAGCGCCTTCCATGATCGCAACGGGCGTGCTCATTTCAGCTCCTTCGGATTCTCGGGGGACGGCGGTACGTCACGCGGTGGACTTACGGCCGCCCAGAGAAATCGATCACTATTCATGCGGCATTATGCGGCATTCCGGACAGGGACTCTCTACTTCTGATTGAGCCTATGAGCGGAAATAGGCCCGAATCCAGACTACGAAAACACGGCACTTAACCCGCGGTGATAGAGGTCCTGAAAACGTCACGCTGCCGGGCCGCCCACCAGCGCAGGCCATCGTGCTAAGGTTTGGGCAATAGATGGGTGTCCCCATTTCAACGATCTCACTGGATGTCGACGCCTATTCCCGATTCTGGCGAGCCGCTGAATGTGGAGGCCTTTCCATGTCGGGCTGCAGGAGGTAGAGACAGTGCGAACAGTGGTGCTTGGGTTCTTCATTTTGGTTTTTGGCTGGGCTTTGGCTGGCCACGCAGAGCCCACTACGCCAGACGCTTGCGGGGCTGACTATGAGCAGTGCCTTGGTCGCTGGAAGGATGATCGTCTTGAGTTCCTGAAGAGTGAAACGGGGTACCTCAATCTTGCTGGCCTCTACTGGCTCAAAGAAGGGGACAACAAGTTTGGCAGCGACTCTGAAAACGACCTCGTTTTTCCGTCAGAGGCCGCGTCGTCTATCGGCATTTTCAACCTTGGTGATGGTGAAGTTCGGCTCAGCATGAATGCCAACATCGACGCACAATACCAGAACCATCCGATACAGCACCTGCTGATGGCCGGGGAATCAGTTCCGGAGTCGGTGCTCGTTCGATCCGGCCGTTACGCCTGGACTGTCATTAGTCGGGACGGGAAGTTTGCGGTCCGACTACGTGACTTCGAAAGCCCGGCTTTGTTGAATTTTCACCCGCCCGACTATTACCCAATCAGCACCACACACCGGGTAGCAGGAGCCTTGCACCGTTACGAGAAACCCAGAGTGATTCGAGTCGACACAGTGATAGAGGGCCTCAATTACAATCCCTGGTCGCCCGGTTTCGTTGAATTCGAAATGGACAGCCAGACTTTTTCACTGGAAGCCTATGACGCCGGCGAGGAACTGTTTTTCGTATTTGGTGATCAGACTTCCGGTCGGGAAACATACCCGGCGGGCCGGTTCCTGTATGCGCGCAAGCCGGGTACCGACGGCGTGATCGATCTCGACTTCAATACCGCGCACAGCCCACCGTGTGCCTATAACGATTTCGCTACCTGCCCGATCGCATCACCGCGAAACAGAATTGCCGTACAGATCACAGCCGGTGAACGCTACGATCGTTCCAAACACTAGTTTTCTGGCCAACTCGTGATGAGACGAAGCAAAGGTGGTGTGCGAGTTTGGATTCGTGGAATCGCGCGTCAGGTCGCGCTCCTACAAGGAATTCCTGTAGGAGCGCGACCTGACGCGCGATTCCACCCAACCTGAGAAATTTATTGAAACAAGATATCAGTTTAGAATAAATCAGAGGTTCCCTGGCAAACAATGGGGACAAAGATGGGGACACCCACTATTTCTATTAGCAAACAATGGGTGTCCCAATTTATCTAATTTTAGGGGTTATTCCCGAGCGTACTTCAGCTCACCGCCCACGAAGGTCATATCGACCTTGGTGTTGGGGATGTCTTCCTCCGCTACGGTGAGTAAATCCTGAGTCAAAACCACCATGTCCGCGTACTTGCCGGGAGTCAGGGTGCCCTTTATTTCTTCCTCGAAGGCGGCGTAGGCATTATTAACCGTATAGGTCGCCAATGCTTCCTCGCGAGTCAGCACATGTTCCGGATAGAACCGCTTGCCGTTGTTCATCATGCGTGACACCGAGGAATAATAGGAGGCGATCGCGTCAATGCTCTCAACCGGCACATCGGTGCCATTGCCAATAACGGCGCCGGTATTAATCAGTGTGCGCCACGGTTGCGACGTGATTTTGGCACGTTCATCCCCGAGGCGAGAAGGCAGCCAGGGTCCATCCGAGGTCCCGTGCACAGCCTGCACTGCGGCAATCACACCTAATTGCCCGAAACGTGGCACATCGGCTGGATCAATGTGCTGCGCGTGCTCTATCCGCCAGCGCAGTTCCTTGCCATTGGTACCGGTGCGCTCGAAGACTCGCTCATAGATATCCAGTGTTTCCCGAACCGCACGATCGCCAATGGCGTGAGTATTGACCTGAAAGCCGTGCCGAACCGCAATTTCAGCCGTTGCTTCAATATCGTCGACTGATTCGAGGACCTGGCCCGAGGTGTCCGGCAAATCATCGTACGGTTCCAGCAGCCACGCGCCATGCGTGCCCAGAGCACCATCGATCTGACGCTTGATGGAGCGCACTGTCAGGAAATCATTGCCCTCGGCGATCATCTTGTATTGCGGCAGGGCCTCGTTCATCAGCTCATTCGATTCGCGCCGCACCATGACGTAAAGACGTACATCCAGCTCGCCTTCTTCCTCGAGCTTCCTGAAAAAATCGATGGTCTCAAAACTCGAACCGGCATCATGGAAAGAAGTGACCCCGTGACTCAGCGCTTCGTCTGCTGCCAGTTGTACGCGCTCTCGATTCAAAACATCGGTTTGTTCCGGGGTCAGTCGGCCGTCGTATTCATTCATCGCGGCATTGATCAGTCGTTGAGCCGTTTCTCGCATGAGGCCCGTCGCCTTGCCCGCCGACGTTCGCACAATCGTGCCACCATCCGGATCCGCGGTCTCGTCATTGACCTCCGCCACCGCCAGCGCGGCATCGTTAAAAAATGCCGCGTGACCGCTCGCATGCCCGAGAACCACCGGGTTGTCCGGGGATACCTCATTCAGGGTATCGTTGCGCGGCACACCATCCACCGCATCACCCGGCACGCTGTCCCATTTATCCTGATGCCAGCCACGTCCGAAAATCCATTCGCCGGGTCGGGCCTTATCGACGGCCACCGCAACCATGGTCACGATCTCGGCCCAGTTCTTGACGTCCTGCAGATCCAGAATCTGCTTTGAACGACCGAGACTCAGGAAATGACCGTGCCCCTCGATAAAACCTGGCATTACAAATCGCCCGGCCAGCTCAACCACCTCTGTGTCCGGCCCGATGTAAGCGGAAATATCGTCATCGCTGCCAACCGCCGTAATCTGATAGCCGTTCACGGCAACTGCCTGCACATTCCCGGTTGCCGGGTCGGCCGTCGCAATTTTGCCCCCACGCAGGACCAGATCAGCCGGCGGCAGGCTTGATTCCGCCTGAACCGGGGGCGCGCTGCTCTGATTTGCTTCCCGGCTACACGCGATCAGAAGCGTGGCGGCCAAGACAAGCGCTGCTAATGCTCTGTATTGCATTTCGTAACGAGCTCCTGACATACGTAAGCAGACACTGTCGCACTGGATCCCAAAGAGATCAATCGGTCGCGACGTCGTTGATATCGGCTGAAGCAACAGCCGCCAAAACTTAATTTCAAGGCACATAGTCAGAAACGACCCGGTGGTGGTACATTACTGGCCCATTTTGACCACGAATCAATGAGACCTATGATGCGAATTCTCTATTTGGCGCTGACAGCGATCATCACGATAAGCGGCACGGCCCAGGCTGACGCCATACGGCAAACCAAAGGCGATTTCTACGATGCCTTTCGCCAGCTCGGCGTAGACCTGCCGACGGCCAACGTCTACCGCACTGCGTCCGGCGCGCCCGGTCCGCAATACTGGCAACAACGGGCCGATTTCAAGATCCAGATGACACTTGATGAAGATAATCGTCGCATCAGTGCCGCGGAAACCATCACCTACACCAACGCATCGCCAGACACACTCCGCTATATCTGGCTGCAAGTGGATCAAAACCGTTTTGCCGACGAATCACTGGAACGCCGCTCCGAAACCGCTAAAGCTTCCGCCGGACGCAAGACCTGGGATGAGGCCGGAACGGACGTATTGACCTACGGGCGCATCGCCAGAGAGCAGCTTGCCAAAGACATTGACTATGGCTTTGAAATCGAACGTGTCGCCGACTCCCGCGGGCGCGAGATTCCGCACACGATTGTCGACACCATGATGCGCATCGATCTGCCACAACCACTGGCCCCGGGGAAACGCACCACATTTTCAGTCGACTGGTCATTCAATGTAGTCCATGAAGACCGCGTCAACAGCCGCGGTGGATACGAGCATTTTCGCGATAACGACACCTATATTTTCTTTCTCGCACAATGGTACCCACGCCTGGCCGCCTACACCGACTACGCCGGCTGGCAGCACAAGGCATTTCTGGGTCGTGGCGAATTTACGCTTGAGTTTGGCGACTACGAGGTCGAGTTAACCGTACCTGCCGACCACATTGTTTCGGCCACCGGTGAATTGCAAAACCCGAAAGACGTCCTTACCGCTGAGCAACGTCGCCGAATGAGTTCGGCCGCCACCGATAAGCCGATCTTTATCGTCACACCGGAAGAAGCGCTGGCGAACGAGCAGGAAAAAGCCAGCGGCATGAAAACCTGGAAATTCAAAGCGGACAATGTCCGCGATTTCGCCTGGGCAAGCTCACGCAAATTCATCTGGGACGTCATGATTCATCGCCAGGATGACAAGAAGTATCCTGAAGTGCTGGCGATGTCGTTTTACCCCAACGAGGCCGAGCCGATCTGGTCCAAATACTCGACCCATGCGGTCGCCCATACGATGGGTGTCTATTCGCGGTTCTCTTTCGCTTACCCCTATCCAACCGCACAATCGGTTAACACCTGGAAGCGCGGCGGCATGGAATACCCAATGATTACCTTCAATGGTTATCGTCCCGATCCGTTCGAGCAGGACGAGGAAAAACCCATCGAAGGCGCCCCGGTCAACACCTACTCACGACGCACCAAGTACGGTTTGATTGGCGTCATCATCCACGAGATCGGCCATATTTATTTCCCGATGACCGTCAACTCCGATGAACGGCAGTGGACCTGGATGGACGAGGGCATTAATAGTTTCCTGGAATACATGGCAGAATTTGAATGGGAAGAGGAGTTCCCGGCGTATCGCCCCAATCATGTGAATGTCCTCGATGCCATCACTGACTACATGGTCAGCGAAGACCAGGCGCCGATAATGACCAACTCGGATTCGTTGCTGCAATTTGGTCCGAACGCCTACACCAAACCTACCGCCGCCCTGGTCGTCCTGCGGGAAACAGTGATGGGGCGTGAGTTGTTTGATTTCGCGTTCAAGGAATACGCCCGTCGCTGGAAGTTCAAGCGGCCGACACCAGCAGATCTCTTCCGCACGATGGAAGACGCCTCGGGTATTGATCTCGACTGGTTCTGGCGCGGCTGGTTTTATTCGACCGATCATGTCGACATGGCCATTAACGATGTTCGTGAATACAAGGTGTCATCGACCAACCCGGATATCGAAAGTGAATTCGCGCGCGAAGAACACGCCGCCGAGGTTCCCGAAGCGCTGACGCAGCGACGCAACCGCCTGGAAGGACGAAAAACCTATCTGCAACGCCATCCGGAACTCGCTGATTCTTACAACGAGAACGACCAGTTCACGCCGAGCAACGCGGATCGCAATGCCCATACTGAAATGCTCGATGGCCTCGAAGACTGGGAATACGATGCGCTGGTCCGCGCTGAGACCGAAGGGGACTTTGTCTATTTCATCGACTTCGAAAATATCGGTGGGCTGGTCATGCCCTTGCCATTGCTCATAACAAGCGTCGATGGCAGCGAGGAATTGCTTATGTTGCCGGCCGAAATCTGGCGGCGCGACCACCAGAAAGTGACCAAGCTGCTCATTCGCGACCAGGAAATTAAGTCTATCTCTCTGGACCAACATCACCAGACTGCCGATGCGGATTTCTCAAACAATCATTTTCCGCGGCGCATCGAAAAATCGCGCATCGAACTTTACAAATCGGAGGATGACACCCGAGACCTGATGGGTGACATGCTGAAGGTCTTGCGTGAACGTAAGGGTGGCGAGAACGACGCCATTCGCTCCGTGCCACTGAGCCCGACCAATCCCTAGCGGCCTGATGAAACGCACTGTTTTTTGTCCGACTGCAAAGGGTGTGGCGGTGTACCGGGCCCTCGTTGCGGCAGCGCTGCTTGGCCTTGCGCTCACCGCCGTCGCACACCGGGAACCCGGTAGCCTTACGACCATCCAATTCAATGTGGCTTCGGGCCGCACCGAGATCGTTCATCGCCTCCACTCACACGATGCAGAGCTTGGTGTCGGCACAGTGCTTGACCGCCCCAGCCTCTCCACCCTGGATGTCGAGGGCCGCGCCTACGTTGCACTGTACGTGGAGGACCGGTTTCATATCGCCGTCAGTGACGGAGAACTGGAGCTTGAGCTGATCGGTGCGGAACTCGAAGGACACCACATCCTGGTCTACCAGGAATATGCAGGGGCCCTGCCTGCCTCAATTCGCATCCGTGACGATATTCTTCGCGACGCCTATCCCGCGCAGGTCAATCAGGTCAACGTTCAGGATGGTGATTCCACCCACAGCCTGCTGTTCGCCGACGATGATGAATGGCGAAACTACGAGTTTCAACAATAGCGACCGGCGCCAACGTCCGTTACACTAAGGGACCTCTGATCAACTCTGAGCGAAGCAGGTTATGTTTCAAATTATTCAGATTCAAGGCGCGGATCGCCCGTAGTGGCTAGCCGGTGCGAAGATTCGCAACACCGAAGCTGGACATTTTGAAGCGTAAGATGCGAGTTCAGAATTGATCAGAGGTTCCCTAGCTATATAATGACGCTTCCGACGCCAGATCGGGACCATAGAAACAGCCCCTCCGGAGCACCACCTTGAATCGCGACCAGAAGTTTTTCGATATGTACACGCTCGTTATTGGCGTGCTTGCCTTTGTCATGCTGGGGCTATACATCCTTGCCGACAAGATGTCTGAGATGACCCAGGATATCTACACCAGCACGGGCGAAGAATACCTTGCCTCAGTAGCAGAACGACTGGACCCGGTGGGTGAGGTCTATTTGCCCGGCGATGAGGCAGATGCCAGCAAACTACAGGTTGCCCAGGCGGCCCAGCCCGACCCTGTCGACACGCTGCTGACCGGCCCGCAGGTATTCAATGAAGCCTGCATCGCTTGCCACGGCAGCGGTATTGGCGGCGCGCCCACATTGGCAGATACCGATAACTGGGCACCTCGTATAGCGCAAGGAGTGGACACCTTACGGTCACATGCTATCGATGGATACACGGGCTCCGCCGGGTACATGCCACCGAAGGGTGCTCGACTCGACCTTTCCGATGAAGAAATTCACGGCGCTATCGAGTACATGCTGAGCCAGATCGCTGAATAGAGGAAGAACCGTCATGTGTAAATTATTTAGAGTCGTCTCGATTGTCATATGCTTTGGACTGTCGCCGGTGGCTTTCGGCCAGCCCCAAATGGACGCCGAAGCAGACAATGTACTCAAGGCATTGAATACCTATATGTCGGGTCTGGATTCCTTGCTCATCCAGGCGGACGTTGCCGAGGACAGTGTCTACGGTGACACCCACAAGCTTCAATTCGGCGGCACTCTGGAACTTGGAATTCGCCGCCCGGCCCGGTTTTACGCTGTCTATCACTCAGACTTCGAGAATCGACGTATGTACATCAATGACGGCCGCTTTAGCGTTTTCGATGAAGACGTGAATGTATTCGCCCAGACACCCGCACCGGGCACATTGAACGAAGTGTTTGATCGGCTGCAAGCGAACTTCGGCATCAACTCGCCGGGAGGCGAATTGTTTAGCGGTAATGCCTACGAGTTGCTGGTGAAGAACGCGAGCAAGGTTATTTATGTTGGCGTAAGCGATGTCAACGGCACGGCTTGTCATCACATTGCCGGAGTGCTGGAAAATATGGACTGGCAACTTTGGGTCAGGCAAGACGGCGACCCGCAGTTGTGCAAATACCTGGTAACAGATCGTGATGTTCCACTGGCACCGCAGTTTTCGATCACATTCAGCAAGTGGGTCGCAAATGCTGATATCGCTGCGACGTCGTTTGAATTCCAGGCACCGGCCGACGCCGAAACCATCGACTTCGTAAAATAGCGGGAGGCATGAAAAATGATTAATAAAACCAGGAGCGTATTCGGTATTTTCGTTTTCGGTGCCATCTTGATGCTGGTCGAACCGGCTAACCTGCCAGATTCACTTTTCGCCGAAGCGGAGGCGGTCATTGGCCGGCCATTGACACCGGTCAGCTATGCAGGCGTAGCACGCCGTACAACACGTCGCACGGTATACGCCGCGTCTACGGTATACGCTGCTCCAGCACCAACCACTGTGATCGTTCAAGACAACAGTTACGAACAGCAGCAAACCGCTCAAGCACAGCAGCAAGCCGCGCTGGCGCAACAACAAGCCGCTGACGCCGAAAGGAGGGCCGCGGAAGCTGAGCAGAAAGCGGCCCAGAGTCAACAGCAGGCAACCCTGCCAGTCGGGGCAACTTTACCGAGCTTGCCCAATGGCTGTGCGTCGACGATGGTGAATGAGCAGTCGTTTTTCAGCTGCGGAGCCAACTGGTTCCGGCCGGCAATGCAAAACGGCAATATTGTCTATGCAGTGGTGCCTGACCCGCGCAAATAACAAGAACGCAAAACAACTATTCGGCGCTTACCGCTGTTTAACTGAAATTTCGGGTACCAGAATGAGCTTGGTGTCTAGTTATTGTTGTCGAATTCTTCTGCTGCCTTTTCCTTGGCGCCGAATGAACCTAACCACACAAAAACAATAACTATCATAGAAACCTTAAATGTGTGGGCGTAGTAACCCCAGTGCTCCCCCTAATAAACGCGCTTGATCTCACTTCAGCAACGCCAGTGGAAATGGTAATAAATAGATCCTCGACGAAATGCATTGCAATCAAAAGCATCACGATTCTAAACGTGAGCAGATATTTTCTTTCCAGATATACGCGTATTAACTTCACTCTTCTAGCCCACGTCCTACATTCGTACCAGCAATCTTACCAAATCTCCCGAGATCTCCCGGCAAGGCCTAAGCCAACCCCCGCAGACCCAGCGCCTCACCCAGGTGGATGTCGGTAATAACCTCCTCCCCGGCCAGATCTGCGATCGTTCTCGCCACACGCCTGACACGCCGATGCGCGCGTGCTGACATTACAAACCGGTCCATCGCACGATCCAGCAACTGCCAGGCCGGGTCACTCAATAGGCAGGATGTCTCCATCGCCTCGCCGTCGAGTACCGCGTTGCAAACTCCGCCGCGCTGCAATTGCTTACGACGTGCATCAAGAACCCGCGCTGCCACGATATGGCTTGCCTCCCCAGGGGGTGCGTCAACGTGCAGGCACTCTTTTCCCGGTCTTTGCACTTCAACCTGAATGTCGATTCGGTCGAGAAAAGGGCCGGACAATTTCGCGCGATAGTTTTTCACTCGTTCGGCGCTGCAGGAACAATCTCCTCGCGGGTCGCCAAGATAACCGCATGGACAAGGATTCATTGCACCGATCAACTGGAAACGAGCCGGAAAGTCCGCCTGCCGCTCGGCCCGCGATATCGTAATCTGGCCGGTTTCAAGTGGCTCACGAAGGACGTCGAGTACGTGCCGTGGGAACTCAGGTAACTCATCGAGGAACAACACGCCGTTGTGGGCCCGGGAAATTTCCCCGGGTCGCGGATTGCTGCCACCGCCAACCAGTGCGGCGGCGGTTGCAGAATGGTGTGGCTCCCGAAAGGGGCGTTGCCGCCAGCGTTCCGGATCAAGTGGCATCCCAAGAACTGAATTCACCGCGGCCGTTTCCAATGCCTCATCGTATCCCATCGGCGGAAGGATGCCGGGCAATCGTCGCGCCAGCATGCTCTTGCCGGTTCCCGGTGGACCAGAGAAAAGAATGTTGTGTCCTCCGGCGGCGGCAATCTCCAGAGCGCGACGCGCGCGCGACTGACCGCGCACATCGCGCAAGTCGTCAACGATTGTGTCGTAGTCCTGATTGGGGGCCGCCTCGAAGCGCGGCAGTCTCTGTACATCCTTCAGGTGCGCGGTCACTTCCAGCAACGATCCCGCGACGAACACCTCAGCATTCGGCAACACGGCTTCGCTCGCGTTTTCCGGCGGCACGATCATGGCTCGGCCACACTTTGCGGCCTGCACCGCCGCGGGCAAAACACCGGGGACCGGTCGCAAGTCACCACCGAGTGCGAGTTCTCCAAATAACTCAACCGAAGACAGCAGGTCGCCCTCCACCTGTCCACTTGCGACCAGAATGCCAATCGCTATGCCGAGATCGTAGCGGCAGCCTGACTTGCGCATGTCGGCCGGTCCGAGGCTGACCGTGATGCGCTCTTGCGGAAACTTGAATTTGGAGCTGAGTATGGCGCCACGCACCCGATCCTTGCTCTCGCGAACCGCGGTCTCCACCAGTCCGACTACGGCGAACGACGGTAAGCCTCCCGAGAGAAACACTTCAATGGTGATCGGCGGCGCGGCGACGCCGAGCTGTCCGCGGCAATGCACAACGGCAAGACTCACGTTGCTCGCCCCCGCGAGAACACGACATCGTGCAAGAAAAGATGCTGCTCCGCAGAGCTACTTTGCCCAATCATCGCCACTCCCTGGCAATATGGTTCTTTCGATTATTTTTTCTTCGCCGCCTTTGTCCCTGGCGTCTTTTTCCCCGGTGCTTTTTTCCCGGACGGTTTTCTCTCGGACACTTTCTTCCTGGCCACTTTTTTCTTTACCGGCTTCTTCCCTGTTTTCTTCTCCACCGATTCCTGCTCAAGCGACTCGAGACGCTCCTCCAGGCTCTTAAGCTTGGCGCGCGATCTTGCCAGCACCGCCTCCTGGACCTCAAACTCTTCCCGGGTGACAAGATCCATCCTGCCCAGGCCCGTCTTCAGCACCGAACGAAAGTTATTTTCCAGATCCTCGCGCACCGAACGCAGGCTATCGGGTACGGATTCGGCCAGCAGGTGCGCCAGCTTGTCGACAGTTTCATTAATCATGGCGAATAAATACCGCAGTCCGGCCCAAAACGCCAGCGGCGAATCCAGCACATTATGGTAATTTATCTGGATCTGATGGCAATTTGTTCGGACGTGCTCTAAATGCCGCATTCCCAGCACTGATGGGGGCTGTAGCCGCCCGTTACTCGCAAGAGAAGCCCGGGTCCGACCAGGCCAGCGACCTGACGCACAAAAATCGTTGTGAAAAGGATCACAACATGTCCCCGGCTGGCATGCTGTAATGCGTTACTATTCAAAGCCTTGCTATGCATGATTTACGATCGCTCAACAGTGAAAGACAGACCCATTACAATGCACAGTCAAGTCGGGGCGGACGAACGGAAGCCGGATGCCTGAACACAGCAGGAATTGTCATGATGAGAATAACGACAGCAGCTCTACCTTTAATCCTCGCCTTTTTCGTTGCCAATATGGCGAGCGCCAGCGAGATCTACAAATGGGTTGATGAGAACGGCAACGCGCAATACGGCGACCGGCCCACGGAAGGAGCCATACGCCTCACTTCGCTTGAGTCCAGATCGACCAACAACGCCAAAGTCCGGAAAGACACGCTGGCGCGACAGGAGCGACAGTTCGCGGCCGATGAGGCCGCGGCCGCACTTGCCGCACAGGGTCCCAGCAAGGAAGAGTTGCGGGCCGAGGCTGAACAGCGTGCCGGGCAGTGCCAGACATACCGCGGCCAGCTTGAGAAAATGGTGATGTCGCGACGCCTCTATCGTGAGGACGAGAACGGTGAACGAGAGTACCTCGACGAAGATGAAATGAGCTCCGCTCGCGCCAGAGTTCAGTCCCAGGTCGAGGAGTATTGCTCAGGCTGACCGGGCGAACGCACCAGAGTTGCGTTCCAACACGTTCCTATCCGCACCAGTCACGTTACAATGCGGGCTTCATTCGTGAGGATGACCCGTTTTGCCTGCAACTACTGACACCCCACAACAAAGCTCCCAGGTTTACCTCCCTGATTTTTGTGCTGCCGGCAGCGTTCTGGTCACGTTGCTGGTCGCAGAGTTGGTGGCCATACTGCTGACACTCGCGGCGCACACGTTGCCCGGCGCCTTTCTCACCGAGCTTGCCAAGATGTCGATGTATGTCTTGTGGCTCGCTTTGCTAAGTGCTGCCGTTTTGTGCCGCGTGCGGCCCTGGGTCGAGAAAATGAACCCCGTGCCCGCCTTCGTGTCGATCTTCGTGATGCTCGAGATCTTGTGCCTGTTGCTGGCGGAGGCAACCTTTCGGGTCACCACCACATTCGGCGCGGCGACGGTGATCAGTGACAGCCACAACATGTTCCTGTTTCGCACCTTCGCCATCAGCTCTATCGTCATCGCGCTCGCCATGCGCTACCTCTATATCGCGAGTGAATGGCGACGCAGCATCGTGCTCGAAGCGCAAGCGAGGATCAGTGCACTACAGGCATTAATTCGTCCGCATTTTTTGTTCAACAGCATGAATACGATCGCCTCACTGACGCGCAGCAATCCGGCTCGTGCCGAGGAGGCCGTCGAGGATCTGGCAGACCTGTTGCGTGCCAACCTCGGGGGTCCAAAAGACCACACAACACTCAAAGAAGAGCTCGAGGTCGCCGCTATTTATCAGCGCATTGAAAAATTGCGCCTTGGGGACCGACTAAGGGTTCGCTGGGATATCGAGAATCTACCGATGCGCGCCGTGATTCCGAGCCTGACCATTCAGCCATTGCTCGAGAACGCTATTTACCACGGCATCGAAATGCTGCCCGAGGGCGGTGAGGTGATCGTTGACGGATCCCGCATCGGTGACCAGCTGAACATCAGGATATCCAACCCCGTCTCCCGAAAAACAGAAAACAGAAAAGCCGGCAACCAGATGGCGCTCGCTAATATTCGGCAGCGATTTGAACTTGCCTACGGCAAACGGGCCACCGTCATTATCGATGAAAAAGACGACGTTTTTTCCGTGCAGATTATTTTCCCCTATTCCGAGCAACTGCCGTGAAAATCCTGATCGTCGATGACGAAGCGCTCGCCAGGGACAGGCTCAGGCAACTTCTGGATGAGAACGAAGAGCATATTGTCGTTGGTGACGCCGGCAACGGCCAGCAGGCACTTGATATGGCAACCACCCTGCATCCCGACGTGGTGTTGCTGGACATTCGCATGCCGGGCATGAATGGACTGGAGACCGCGCGGCATTTAAATGCCCTGGAACGACCACCCGCGGTGGTATTTACAACCGCCTATGATGAGTACGCGATAGAAGCATTCGATGCGCAAGCCGTTGGTTACATCCTTAAACCGGTACGCAGAGAACGCCTGGCCAAGGCCCTGCAGCAGGCCGCCCGTCTCAACTCAGTGACACTGACCGCGGTCGCCGAGAAATCCGGCATAGGAAATCGACGCCAGCATATTTGTGCCCGCGTCCGCGATGAACTCAAACTGATCCCCATCGAGGAGATTCGATATTTTCATGCAGACCAGAAATACACCCGGGTCTGTTTTGCCGGGGGCGAACATTTGATTGATGATTCACTCAAGCAGTTGGAACAGGAGTTTGCCGATGATTTCGTGCGCATCCATCGCAGTGCGCTGGTCGCGACCGGGCACATCGAGGCCTTGCAGAAAACGGATGATGGACAAGTGTGCATACGCCTTCGCGGCGTTGACCAGTCAGCTGATGATCAGCTGATTATCAGCCGCAGACACCTGGCCGAAGTTCGGCGTCAACTAAAAGGACCAGCGACGTGATCATCCGCATCGCAACCCGCAAGAGTCAACTGGCCGTTTGGCAGGCGGATTTTGTTGCCGGGATGTTGCGGGACTTGCCGCAAGTATCCGCTGTTGAACTGGTATTGCTCAGTACACGTGGTGATGAAATTCTCGACCGCAGCTTGCAGGCCATTGGTGGCAAGGGGCTTTTCATCAAAGAGCTTGAGGTTGCTATGAATGACGGGCGAGCTGATATTGCCGTTCACTCAATGAAAGACGTGCCGGCTGAGCTGCCGGATGGATTCTGTATCGCCGCTGTATTGGAGCGCGCCAATCCGTTTGACGCGCTGGTGGCCGGTCGAGTGCACAGCGTGGCTGAACTACCAAAGGGCGCCGTGGTTGGCAGCTCAAGTTTGCGGCGACAATCGCAACTACTGGCGCTGCGCCCGGACCTGCGTATCCAGCCCGCGCGTGGCAACGTAAACACCCGCCTGGCAAAACTCGATGACGGTCAGTTCGATGCCATCATGCTGGCCTGCGCGGGGCTGGAACGACTCGGCATGGAATCGAGGATCAGCGCGCAACTCGATCCATCGCAAATGCTGCCAGCATCGGCGCAGGGGGTCATTGGCATTGAGTGTCACCAGGAGCGCAGCGACCTGTGCGAGTTGCTGGCACAGACGGAACATGCCGCAACCAAACAAACCACACTGGCCGAACGTGCGGTCACAGAACGCCTGGAAGCCACTTGCCATTCGCCCCTGGCAAGCTATGCAACCATCAGCAACGACCTGCTCACGCTGCAGAGCCTGGCGGCAAATGCCGATGGCAGTGCTGTCATTCGCGAAACCATTGCAGGCCGCGCCGATGATGCCGTCACGCTGGGGCTGGAACTCGGCGAGCGCATGCTGGGACTCGGTGCTGCGAAGTTGCTCGGCATTACACGACAATGATGGACGGTTCACTGGCAGGTGCGGGTGTCCTTATCACCCGACCGGCGCATCAGTCAGCCGCGTTAAAGAACGCGATCGAGGAAGCGGGCGGGCTCCCGATTCTGTTTCCGGCTATCGACATCGTCCCACGGGCGGACGCCGCCATTGAGAATGACTTCAACGCATTACCCCGCGCGGATATCGTCATATTTGTCAGTGCCAACGCCGTGCAATACGGTATTGATCGAGTCTCTGGCCGTGAGTCCAGGATTGCCTCTATCGGCGTCGCGACTACGGCCGCGCTCGTCGCCAACGGAATCCGGATCGACATTGTCCCGGACGGCGGCTGCGACAGCGAACACCTGTTGGCGGCGGAAGCGCTCCAGAATGTCACCGGGCTGAACATAGTGATCCTGCGCGGGACCGCAGGGCGCGAGCTGCTCGCCGAAACACTGCGTCGGCGCGGTGCGCGGGTAGACTATTTGCCCGTCTACGAACGGAGAACACACCGGCCAACGACCGCCGAACTTCATGATCTGGAGAAAAACTGCAGCGACAACAGACTGCGCGCCGTGATGATCATGAGTGTCGCATCGATGCAGAGCCTGCTGGAAATTTTTCCAGCCTCCTGCAAAGAGCAATTGCAGAAAACCCGACTGGTCGCACCCAGCGCGCGTGTGATACAAACGGCATTGGGACAGCTTCCCGGTGCCGTCAGTGTGTTATCCGAAGGGCCCGGGGCGGTGGACATGACCAAAGCGCTCATTGCTAGCTTGCAGGAAGACTCGGAAAGCGAAAATGGCTAAGAAACCAGAACAGGAGCCGGAAAACGGGCTCGAAAGCGGCAGCGGAGAAACCGTGAGTGAAGCATCGACGTCCGATGCTGGATTTGCGGAAGGCGATTACGTCGCGCCGGAGATCACTTCGGAGCGCGCACCGTCACGACTGACGAAATGGCTCAGTTTTGCCGCTTTTGGAGTCTCTGGTGCGGCTTTGGTCGCAGTTCTTTATCTTCTGTTTGCACCCGATAGCACACAGAATGGTGCCGACGAAACAAACGCACGAATCACGGCTCTTGCGGCCGCGCTCGACAAGTCCGCAACCTCCTTGCAGGAAATGGAATCTCGGGTAGAAGCACTCTCCGGCAACCGTGGTGCATCGGTAGCGGCATTAACCACCCTCGAAGAGCGTCTCAATAGTCGACTCCGGGCGCTGGACCCCATCCCGGGACGAATCCTTCGTCTCGAAAGATCCTTTTCAGCACTGCAGGGAATCTCTACCGGCGTACAGGACACCTGGCTGCTCGCAGAAACCGAATATTACCTGCAAATCGCCAACGCGCAGTTGCAACTTGCCGGCAACCCGCATCTCGCGACACTGGCGTTACAGCTGGCCGACGAGCGGCTGCTGCAACTGTCTGACCCTGCTTTGACGGAAGTACGTCGCGTACTGGCCAATGAGTTGCAATCGCTGGAACTGCTGGAGAAACCGGATATAGAAGGAACTACACTCACGCTGTCCAGCCTGGCCGACGTGGTCGATTCATTACCTTTGCGTCAGGACGTACAAGCCGACTCTGCCGGAACCAGCAAGCCGGATGCCGAATTGACCGGCGTCGATCGTGCGCTCGCCTCCCTGAAAGGCGCGGTGGGCGATGTGGTCACGATTCGTCGCACGGATGAGGCCATCCGGCCGCTGATCGCTCCCGAGGCCATCTATTTTCTACGTGCCAACCTGGCACTGCAGTTACAAGCAGCACGACTCGCTTTGCTGCGTGGTGAACAAGCCGTATTCCAGCAGAGCCTCGACGATGCCGTCTTGTGGCTTGAGGAATACTACGATCCGCAGAGCACCCCGGTTCGCAGCGCATTGCAGACAATTCGCGAAATCCGGGACAGCTCCTTTGTAACGGCAGTACCCGATATTTCCCAATCGCTGCGTTTGTTACGGCAACACACTGCCTTCAGCCAGGCACTCGACGACACCGATACGGAAACGGACATCGAGCCACAATAATGAAATTTGGCCTGATCTTTGTCATCGCGCTCATTGCCAGCACTTTTGCGGCACAAGTCCTGCTGCAGGATCCAGGCTATGTCGTCATCAGCATTCGGCAGTATGTCATCGAGATGTCGGTGCCGGTGCTGGCCGGCCTGTTCTTCCTCGGCGTGTTTGCCCTGTGGCTCATCGCGAAACTGTTTCGCGCACCGAGAAAACTGGGCCAGGTAGCAGGACGTTATCGCAGCGGCCGTGCCGGTCAGCGCTTGACGAAAGGCATGATTCAAATCGCGGAAGGCAATTTTGCGAAGGGAGAGAGATTGCTGGCACGTGCCGCACGAGTCAGCGACGCACCCTTGCTTAACTATTTACAGGCCGCCCGGGCCGCCCACCTCCTCGGACAAAACGATCGGCGCGACAACTGGCTGAAACAGGCTTACGAGCAATTACCGGAGGCCACAAGCGCGGTACTTTTGACCCAGGCAGAGTTCCAACTCGACCAGGGAGAGTATGAGCAGGCGCTGGCCACTTTACGCCGACTCGAAGAAGAGTCTGCGAATCACAGCCGTGCCGCCGAACTCCTCGGCCGAGTTTACTACCAGCTCGAGGACTGGCGAAATCTGGCAGAGCTCATCCCGCGCCTGCGCAAGTTCGGCAGAATTGAGGCCGACACACTGCAGGACTGGTCGATACGCGTACATCGTGAACAGCTCTCGCAAGCCGCCGATAGCGAGACGCTGCTCGCACTATGGGGCGAGGTACCTAAAAACCTGCGCACCAACCCGGATCTGCTGGAGGTGTATTACGCTCAGCTCGTTCAGGCCGGAATGCACGAAAAAGCCGAAAAGGAAATAGCCGGCATTCTCAAACGGCAATGGCTGGGTTCCCTGGTCCGGCTATTCGGTACCGTGCAGGGAAAAGACCCGGTGAAGCAATTGAAAAAGGCTGAAAGCTGGCTTGGGGCCCATACCGATGACCCGGATCTGCTGTTGACCGCCGCACGCCTGTGCCTCCGCAACGAACTGTGGGGCAAAGCGAGAAGTTACATCGAGACAGTCATCGCCATTCGCCCCACGCCGGAGGCATACCAGGAGTTCGGTCGCTTGCTGAACAGCCTGGGCGAAGAAGAGGCCGCCGCCGATGCCTATCGGGCCGGCCTGAACCTGGTGTCACGTTCGCCGCTCCCCGCTTTGCCGCATCTCAAGGCCGATTTGGCGAACGATTCGCCGCTTCAGGACTAAGTGCAAGACGCCGTCAACGGTATGCCAGCACCATCCGGTTCCTCGCACTTCGTGGTCGTCGGCCTGGGTTATACCGGTCTCCGCGCCCTCAATGCTTTGCCCGCTGACCGTACGTTTGGCATCGGCCGCGCGATGGCGGGCACCACGACACGTGAGACCCGGTTACTCGACCTCGACCGCCCGGACGACAATGACATCAAGCTGCCGGCACCCTGCACCGTGTTATACACAGTGCCGCCAGCCACGGATGCGACAGAAGATCGCCGGCTGGCCGCATTTCTCTCCCGCATCCGACCCACACCGGTGCGTTTCGTTTACCTGAGCACCAGCGGCGTCTATGGCGACCGCGGCGGCAAGATCACGTGTGAAACCGACCCGACCAACCCGACCACTGACCGTGCCAAACGACGCTTCGCCGCAGAACAATACCTTGAGCAATGGTGCCAGCAAACCGGCTGCGAGCCATTTGTACTCAGAGTGCCGGGCATCTACGGCCCGGGCAGACTGGGCCTTGAGCCATTGCGACAAGGCGCTGCAATTGTTCGGGAAGCCGACTCCGGCCCGGGCAATCGAATTCACGTCGATGATCTCGTTGCTAGCTGCCTCGCAGCGATGACCTCTGATGCATCGCCCGGTACCTACAACGTGGCCGATGCAGATCATCGCAGCAATTACTGGTTCAGGCGGACCGTCGCTGAACTGGCGGGGCTGCCGGTACCAAGGGAGATTAGTCTGGAAGAAGCACGACACGAGTGGGGTGAAAGGCGGGCCTCGTTTCTGCAGGAATCCCGACTACTCGACACGCAGAAATTTCACAGGGAGTTGAAGGTTGCGTTGCGATACACCAACGCAGAGGACGGTATTCGTGCGAGCCTGGCGGAAGAAGCGCTGGCCTTGTCTTGATTTGAGGCATGAATCAGGCGCTCGGCTTTGTACCGGTCGTGTCGCTGCCGATTTTCTGGTGGTGTCGTTGCTGGACGGACTCGCGTAGTGAGGTTGGCCTCTGAGACCCGCCGCGAGTACGTCCCTGTAGGCTCGGGCCCCGCATCCCTGCGGGGCACGGTCTCAGAGACCAACCTCACTACGCGAATCCTTGATCGTGGCACGCGGGATTGAGGGACGGGCATCAGTCGCCGTAGGAGGGATCGGGCGGGTCGGGGGCTGTGGTGGGCGACCGCGATCGAGTTAAGGCTTTCCGAGTGAGTGGGCGCCCACCGCAGACGCCGGCACGCAATTACGCTCCCCCGCATCCGCGTGAATCACGGTCTCTGACACCGGCACGCGACCGTCGAAAATTTGACCTGGCGTTATGGCTGGCTGCGCACACTCCGCAGCCATTTCGTCAGGGGCTCCCACTGTTCCAGATCGGGCCAGGCGAGGTACTCGGGTAGTTCGAAGATGCCAAGGCCACGGGTGTAGGCGCGAACGTAATTCTGCGCTTCACGCAAGGCCGCAATATAGGGCACTTTTGCTGAGGTCAGGTAGTCATCCAGCTCTTCGAAGATCAAGGTGTAT
This sequence comes from uncultured Woeseiaceae bacterium, assembly GCA_964446495.1. Taxonomy (GTDB): domain Bacteria; phylum Pseudomonadota; class Gammaproteobacteria; order Steroidobacterales; family Woeseiaceae; genus JAADHU01. The sequence continues at coordinate 23,236 of CAYUOY010000041.1, forward strand.
TCGCGAACCCGATTGGCAACCACGGCGATTTTTGCCTGTTTGCGTTCAATCTTGCCGACGGACTTCAGTTCGTTGATAAATTTGCTGGCGGCTTGCATATCGATCGTTGACGGCAACACCGGCACCACGATCGTTTCTGCATGTTTGACGAGACTGGCCAGTTCCGCGCCGTGAGAGCGGGCGGGTGCATCGATAATGACGAAGTCAGCACTGCGCGGAGCCCGTTTCAGGCCTTCCTTGTATCCTTCGAGGCCGATAATCTCCGCTCGGTTGTCAGGGCGCCGCTCAATCCAGTCCAGGCCTGAACGCTGCGGATCATAATCCGCCAATGCAACGGCATAGCCCTCGGTCGCGAAGTAAGAGGCGATGTTCGTTGCGAGGGTGCTTTTGCCACAACCCCCTTTGGCGTTTAAGACCATAATGTGACGCATGATTTGTCCCCGAAGTATTGTTGTTTGAGTCTGGGTTGCAGGTGAAAAGCTTGTTTTATGTAAACTACCGGTGCGGCACGGAAAAGTCCATTCAAGCCGCCGCACAGAGTTTGGTCCGCCGGCGCTCTGCCTGAGTCATGTTAAGCTCGCGCTGTTGGATGGGTGGCCGTACCCATCGAAGCGCAAAAAAAGGTGAAACCGAACCATGAGCACACAGCGAAAAGCCGAGTTCGTTGACGAGAGCCTCTCCGATGAAACAGTGCAGTCTTTCCTGGAGGCAAACCCCGATTTTTTCGAGCGTCACGGTGATCTGCTGAGTGACCTGCGTTTGCCACACGTCACCGGAGGCGCCGTTTCCCTGGTGGAAAGGCAGGTTTCTGTTTTGCGCCAGAAAGACCTGAAGCTGGAGCGAAAACTCAAGGAGTTGCTGCAGGTTGCGCGGGCCAATGACCTGCTCGTTGACAAAATTCACAAGCTCAGCATCAGGCTACTGGGTGCCAGCGATCTCGAAGACACGCTGAAAATTTGTGAGAAAGCGCTGCGGGTGGACTTTGATGCAAGCCAGTCGATACTGGTCCTGTTCCGGGAGCCCGAGTTGTTTTCGAAAATACAGGTTGGTCGCTTTTTTCGACCCGTGCTGCGAAAGGATAAATCAGTACAGGCGTTTGACTCGTTTCTGAAAAGGCATAATCCTCGTTGCGGCCAGGTCCGCGACGCACAGCGCGATTTTCTGTTCGGCCGCGAAGCCGATGAAATCGGCTCGTGCGCCCTGGTGCCGCTTGGCGCCCGATCGGAACTCGGTTTTCTTGCGATTGGCAGCGTAGATGGAGATCGCTTTCATCCTGGCATGAGCACGGATTTCCTCGCCCGACTGGGGCAATTGATCGCCGCGGCATTGAAGCGGTATTAGTTGCCTGTTGAAAAAGCCGTCCATGGTATTTTCGACTCCGTGAGAGACAGTGCATAGCAAAGACTCCGACTGGATTGACCGCTTTATCCGTCACCTGGCGACGGAACGCCGGTTGTCGCCACACACCTGCAAACACTATCGTCGCGACCTCGACTCACTGCAGCGATATTGCGACAAACACGACTTGCAGCACTGGGGCGATCTCGACGACGAGCACCTTCGCGCTTACAGCGCCGCAGCCTATCGCCGTGGCCTGAGCGCCCGCAGTATCCAGCGCCGCCTGTCCGCGGCACGGACTTTTTTTCGCTATCTGTTGCGCGAAAAGTGGGTCAAACGAAATCCGGTAGATAATGTGCGTGCGCCGAAGGCCGGCAAGCGCTTGCCGGGGAACCTCGATGCGGATCGTATGGCCCGGCTCCTGGATATCAAGGGCGATGGTCCGATTGTCGCCCGCGACCGCGCCATCCTGGAACTGCTGTACTCGTCCGGCCTGCGCCTTGCTGAGCTGATTCGCCTCGACATTTACGACGTTGATGTGGCCGACGCCACGGTACATGTCACCGGCAAGGGCAATAAAGACCGTATCGTGCCGGTAGGCCGATTTGCACTGAAAGCGCTTGCAGACTGGCGTCAGCTGCGTTCGCAACTGGCTGGTGCCGATGAGCAGGCGCTTTTCGTGAGTCAGCGAGGCACGCGTTTGAGCCCACGCTCGGTGCAGGCACGGGTTGATCATTGGGCCAGGCGACAGGGGATCGACTGCAAGGTGTCACCGCACCTGTTCCGACACTCCTTCGCCTCCCATTTGCTGGAATCAAGCCATGATCTGCGGGGTGTGCAAGAGCTTCTTGGGCATGCCAACATCAGTACGACGCAGATCTATACGCACCTTGACTTCCAGTATCTTGCCCAGATATACGACCAGACCCATCCACGCGCAAGAGTCAAAAATAAAGACTAGTGCTCCTTGTGCCCCGCTCTATACTGGGCGGCCCGACGACAGCCAGGACGCAATCAATGGATCAATTTCGTGGGACCACCATCGTCTCGGTGAGGCGCAACAATATCGTGGCCATAGCCGGCGACGGCCAGGTCAGCATGGGCAACACCATCATGAAAGGCAACGCCCGCAAGGTCAGGACGCTGGCCGACGGACGCGTCATCGCTGGTTTCGCCGGCGGCACCGCCGATGCGTTCACCTTGTTCGAGCTGTTCGAGAGCAAGCTGGAACAATACGGCAACCTCACTCGTGCGGCCATTGAGTTGGCCAAGGACTGGCGCACGGATCGACGTTTGCGACGACTGGAAGCCCTGCTTTGCGTCGCTGACACCGAGAAATCATTCATCGTCACCGGCAATGGCGATGTCATTGAGCCGGAAGACGATCTGATGGCCATCGGCTCAGGTGGCCCTTTCGCGCAGGCCGCCGCGCTGGCGCTGTTGCAGAACACCGATCT
>CAYUOY010000042.1:0-25732 GCA_964446495.1 uncultured Woeseiaceae bacterium
TCCACTACTTCATTTCTTCGGGACAGCATGACTGAATCGAGAGGCAGCGCCGTGCTCTATGGATGGCTGTCCGGTGCGCTTGAGGCCAGGGCAACGGTGATAACGTCAAGCAGGCGACTCGCCCGTGAATTGCGCGCGGAGCACGAAAGGCAACAGCTTGCTGCCGGCTGCACAGCCTGGAAGACACCGGATATTCAATTTTGGCACGATTGGCTGGAGACATTGCGGCCGTCCTCCGACGGGCCGTCCTTAATCGATAACAATGCCAGCGCAGTCTTATGGGACCGATGTATGGCCGGGCATCTAAGCGGCCCATTGCTCAGCGCAAAGAATCTGCGGCGGCAGGCACGGCGTGCCTGGAAGGTTCTATCCGAATGGCGTGTTTCGACCGCCGAGCTCGCCCGCGAGGCACGAAGCCCGGATGAGCGTGCTTTTGCCGAGGCGGTACGGAGCTATAGCGACCGACTCGCCAAGGGCCACTGGATCGATGCCGAACAACTGGCCGAAGCGGTCATCAGGGCATTGGGTGCAGGAAACGTGACCTTGCCGAGCCTGATTGTTTATGCCGGATTTGATCGAATATCTCCCCGTGCGGCAGAGTTATTCGAGGGATTGGAGCAGGTTGGGTGTCGTGTAGTTGAAGCTGATCAGCATGAGATCGCGGCGACCTTGACAACGTCCTCGTTCGCCAACGTCGAGGGCGAGCTGCGGGCGGCCGGTGACTGGGCCAGATCCCTTCTTTTTGAACATCCGGAATCGAGGATTGCCATCGTGGCGCCCGATCTCGAGACAGAATCGGCCCGATATTCTCGCTTGATACGGGAGGGTCTTGCTCCCGGATGGCAGTGCGACAGCGCCGGTTTCGATCGAGCTGTCAATGTGTCGTATGGTCGTAACTTGTCCGACTACCCAGCGATCCATTGCGCATTGCTCTGTCTGCGATGGACCCATCAGGGATTGACATCACGGGATGTGAGCCTGTTGTTGCGCAGTCCATTTCTCGGCGTGGGGGACACGGCAGGCCGGTGTGACCTTGAGTTACAACTCCGAAAGCTGCCTGATCGAAAGTGGACGGCGGCGGCGTTGAGTGAAGCGCTGGCCGAACAGACACAAGACCCTGCGGCCTTGCTGTGGCTGGCGAATGTTCGGCAGATCGCCGCGATGCAGACCCTGGCGGCACAGGAAAGCCGCCCGCTGAATTGGGCCGGTCGCTTCGATGAGCTGTTGAGGGATATCGGCTGGCCCGGGGAAGGCCCTCTGCAAAGCGCCGAGTTTCAATTGATTAATCGCTGGCGCAGTCTTCTCAACGAATTTGCCGCACTGGAAGTTGTTATTCCTGGCATGACCTTCGCGGCTGCCTCGAATCACCTGGCAAGCCTGGCCAGGGAAGTAGTCTATCAAGCCGAGACAGGGCCCGGTCTTGTCAGCCTCCTGGGTAGCCTCGAGGCAGCAGGAATGGAATTTACGGACCTGTGGGTCATCGGTATGGACGCGAGCCGTTGGCCGTCAACCGGTCAGCCAATGGCGTTGGTGTCGCGGGCTCTGCAACGGCGCCATGGCATGCCTGATGCCAGCCCGCAGGACTCTCTGGATTATTCTCGCAGGGTGCTAAGGCGCCTGGCCAGTTCGGCCGCTGCCGTTCATTTCAGCTGGTCTCGTGTCGAACAGGACACGCCACAAACGCCCACTCCGTTGCTTGATGAGTTTCCGCAGCGGCTAAATTGCGATCGCCATGATCCGAAATGGTATGCGGATGCTTTGCTCGGTCGCGCAGGCGTTTACGAGTTGAATGTCGATACCGTGCCCTCCGTTGATGATGTGGAGCGGGTGGCAGGCGGCGCCTATACCGTGCAGCAACAGACGATCGAGCCCTTTGCCGCATTCGCCTGTGGTCGGCTGGGTATCCGTGGTTTGAGGCATTTTGAAACGGGCCTCTCACCCAGCTTGCGTGGCATCCTGTTGCACGAGACTTTGTTTCAGTTACTCCGGGAAAAACCGTCACAACAAGAAATCACCGCTTGGACAGAAGAGGAAATCAGGCAACGAATTTCGACGGCTATAAACGCCGGATTTGCGGATGCCTTGCAACATGCCGATGCCGTATTACGACGGCTTATCGCGATGGAGCGGACGCGGCTGCATGAGGTCGTTGGCCGCTTCCTGATAGCGGAACAATCTCGCTCGAGGTTCAGTATCGAGCGAGTCGAGGAGCGAATTGATTTCGAATTCGCCGGCGTGCAGTTGTCGCTGCGCGCGGATCGAATTGATCGCCTGGCGGATGACAGCCTGCTGGTCATCGACTACAAAACCGGGCGCGTGAAAAACTTCCTGGGGCGTGACAAGAATCCGGTTGATTTGCAGCTGGTCGTCTATGCGGTGGCGCTGGATCAGGAGGTCGGCGGACTGGCATTGTTTAACATTGGTAGCCGCGCGATTGTATACAAGGGTGCCGGTGGCAGCGTGGACTGGCATTCGGTCGAAAAAGAAGAGTGGCGGGAAATGTTGGCGCAATGGTCATTGTCGGTGAATGTGGCCATGGAGCAAATTGCTGCGGGCGATGTGCGGGTGAACTTGCAATTGAACACGGAACAAAGTCGACCGCTCAACGTATTGAGCCGCTCTGAGGAACTGAAACGTGCGCTCTGACGAGCAGCTAACCGCTGACGATTTCCGCGCAAGAGCGGAGGCGCTGGACATATCCCGCTCCTTTATTGTGCAGGCACCGGCAGGCTCTGGTAAGACGGAGCTGCTGATTCAACGCTACCTGCGGCTTCTTGCCGTCGTTGAGCACCCGGAGGAGGTGCTCGCAATTACCTTTACGCGCAAGGCGGCGAGAGAGATGCAGCAGCGTGTAAGCAGGGCCTTGCAACAGGCGCACGCCGGCGTGGTTCCCCAACATGATCACGAGAAAACAACACTCAGGGCCGCTAGCGCTGTGCTCGAAAAGGATGCCGAGTCGGGCTGGCAGTTGATCGAGTCTCCGGGTCGCATGCGCATCCAGACGCTGGATGCATTGTGCGCAGGCATCGCACGATTGTTGCCATTGAGCTCGGGCATGGGCGGTATCGCCAGGACGATCGCCGATGCAGAAGCCAGAACGATTTACCGCTCAGCCGCTGTGGCCACGCTTGACTGGTTGCTGGGCGATGACGAGAGGAATGCGGCCGTCGAAAACGTATTGGGCCACCTGGATAACAATACCGGGACCTATATCGCGTACATCTCACGCATGCTGGAGAGCCGCGATCAATGGCTCGACATTACCGGCAGTGGTCAGGTAACCGATTCTGACGCGGTGAGGCGGCAGCTGGAAGAGAGTCTCGCCGATGTGGTGCAGGAACATCTGCAACTGACCTGTGACCAATTGAGGCGAAGCGATTTCAGCGAGTTACCGGTGTTGGTCGCTTATGCGGGCGCAAGTTTGTGTGCAGGCGGCAAGGAAGATCACATTGCGGCGGTGCTGGCCGATGTAACATCGCTTCCAGACGGGTCGACAGACAAGCTGCCTTACTGGCGCGGCATTGCAGAATTGTTGCTGACAAAAAGTGGCGGGTGGCGCAAGACCGTCACTCGTAACCAGGGATTTCCGACCGGGGATGATGGCCAGAAGAAGGACTGGTTACAACTCATTGCCGCACTGTCGGGCGATTCGACATTACGCGAATTGTTGAATCGCGTCCGCCTTCTGCCCGAACCTCGTTACGAGGATCAGCAATGGAATGTCCTGCTGGCGCTATTGCAGTTATTGCCTCTGACCGTCATGGAACTCAAGCGACTTTTCAGTGATCTCGGTGTGGTCGATCATGTTGAAGTTGCTCAGGCCGCCGAGTCGGCGCTGGGCGACCCGGATGATCCAGGCGATGTTGCATTGATGCTGGATTACAAAATTCGACACTTGTTGCTGGATGAAATGCAGGACACGTCCATCGGACAGTATCGGTTGCTGGAACGACTGACGGCCGGTTGGGAGCCTGGCGATGGCAGAACGCTGTTTTGCGTTGGCGATCCCATGCAGTCTATTTACCGGTTTCGTAACGCGGAGGTCGGGCAGTTTGTTTTAGCCAGAGAAAACGGAGTGAGCGGACTGCCACTTGAGTCATTGACGCTGCGGCAAAATTTTCGCTCCGGTGAACACCTCGTACACTGGTTCAATACCGTATTCGAGCAGGTCCTGCCAGATCGGGATGATATCGCATCCGGTGCGATCAGTTATTCGCAGTCCGTGCCGGTTGCCAGCTTGAGCGATCGCGGCGAATGTCATGTGCACCCCCTGTTCGATGCGAGTTCGGTCGATGAGTCTGCAACAACGACTCAGATCATCGCGACCAGTCTTGCGGAGCCTGCCGACCAGAATGTGGTGGTGCTGGTTCGTAGCCGCACTCAGTTGCGCATTCTGCTGGCCGAATTGCGGCGAGCATCGATTGATTATCACGCAGTGGAAATCGATCGCCTGACCGACTTGCCCGAGATCATCGATCTCCTCGCGCTAACCCGGGCATTTTGTCACCTGGCCGACCGAACGGCGTGGCTCGGATTGTTGCGCGGCCCGCTGGTTGGTTTGACGTGGACCGACCTGCACACGCTGGTTCGCGATACTCGTGGCGAATCGGTTTTTAGCCTGCTACAGGATTCAAGCCATGTAGCCGCCCTGACGGTCGAGGCCCAGGAATTACTTGCGAAATTCATGCCCGTCGTAATGCGAAGCTTCAGTGTGAATCGAGTCCAGTCATTACGATTACGAATCGAACAAGCCTGGTATCAACTGGGCGGTCCCGGTCACCTTCAGGAACGAGAGCAACTCGACAATGTATGCCGCTACCTCGACGTGCTGGACAAGATTGAAACGGCGGGAACTTTGTCGGATCCTTCAGAGCTCGAACAACGCCTTGATGAGGAGCGCGTATCCAGCGAGGCGAACGAGCACTGTCGCCTGCAGGTAATGACCATTCATAAGGCCAAAGGACTCGAGTTTGATCATGTCATTTTGCCATCGCTTGGACGCGCAACCAGCGGCAGCAGCAAGGCAGTTTTGAGTTGGCTCAATTTGCCTGGGGACGCGGGTAGCAGCGATATGATCATCAGCCCGGTCGGGCCGTCGGCCGAACTCGAGAACGATCTCCTGCATCAGTATATCGAAGCCCGATTGCAAGAGAGCAACCGCATGGAGCTGGACAGACTGTTGTATGTCGCTTGCACACGGGCTCGCAAATCCCTGCATCTTATCGGTCACGTGAACACTGGCAATGAGGGTCAGGAGATGCGTCCACCGCATTCGGGCAGTCTCCTGCAACGACTCTGGCCTGCTGTGGAATCTATTTATACACGGGCGTTCGAGCAATATGGCAGGCAGGAGCCTCTACCCGCTGATGAGTCCAGCAAAAAGTTCGCGATCCCACCATTGAAGCGCGCGGCGAGCGACTGGCAAATGCCCGCGCCACCGGAGCTACCGCCACAATGGACTGTCGGTGAAACTTCGCAACAGGCGGATGAGCACGCCGTGGAATTTTACTGGGTCGGCACGGCGGCAAGGCATGCCGGAACCATTGTGCATCGATGGTTGCAGCGTTTCGTGAACGCAATGCAACCCATGGATGCCCGCCAGCTCGCTGGTCTGGAGTCGATGACACGGCAGTGGGCCAGTGATCTTCGCGTCGCCAGCGAAGATATTGAGTTCGTTTGTAAACGCGTGCACAGCGCGTTGGCAGGGGTCCTGGAAGATCCACAGGGAAACTGGATTCTGAGCGGCGAGGGGCATGCGGAGCTTGGATTGACCGGCCTATGGAATGACGGTGTGGTGTCGATTGTTATCGATCGTGTGCGCATCGATGCAGAAGGCACGCACTGGATTATCGATTACAAGACATCGATGCATGAAGGCGGCAACCTTGAAGAGTTCCTGCGCCACGAAGCGGAGCGTTATCGGCCACAATTGCAGAAATATGGCGCCATCTATTCGCACTACGCGAACGTACCGGTCAGGGTGGCGTTGTATTTTCCATTGCTACAAAAATTTCGAGAAATCGAATTGAGTTGATTTTGGATTCGGCAGTTTGGGCCAGAAACCTCTGGTCCGAGCTAGTAGCCTGTTGAAAAACTCTGATTTTTCGAATTGCGGTATTGAAAATACCATGGATGGTTTTTTCAACAGACGGCTAGAGTTGTCCTTCAAACCGGAACTCACGCTGCCCGCGCTGGTTTGGCGAGCCGAGGAATCGCAGTTGCTCAATGACCTCGGGAGGAGTGGTCTGTGTCGGGGCAATGAGACCGATCAATGAATAGACGCCCTCTGGCGAAATTCGCAGCGTACCCGCCAGATCAAACATTCCGGCCTTATCTTCAATGCTGGCAAGAATGCCCTCACTGGTCGTGCTGAATTCAATCCGAAAGTCACCGACGACGCCCGGCGAAAGCCCGCGAACAGACAGGTTCCCAATCTCAGCGACCCCATCTGCAATGACCGGCAGACCGTCAACAATATTCAGTGTCGAAAACTGCAGGCTGATTCGTCCATCCAGCCCCGGTGTCTGGACAAATTCCTGCAGGAGGCTGATGGGGATCGCACCGTCCACATTCCTGAACTCGATGGAATTACCGAAGCCGGCATAGATATCGCTTTCGAGGAATCCACCAGCCGGATCCAGCTGTGTCGCAAATGCCAGCTTTCCGGTCAACAACGCCAGTGGCTTGATGGACCAGCGCAGGTTGCGAATATAAAGATCAGCGGCCTGCGCCTCGCTCGCGGCACCTTTCCAGAGTGTTCCGCTAATACCCGCCAGGCGAAGCTCGGGCGGCGCAAACCATTGGTAAGCAACCCGGGCAGGGAAGCCGGTCAACAGTCCCAAAAACAACACCGCGACACCAATGGCGAGTAGCCTTTTCATACCGGATTGCATTATCGCTCCAGCGTCAGGCTCGCGTTAACCCGACCCTGAGCATCTTGTACCGGTACGGAAAAACTCCCCGAAATAACCTGCAATCCATAGCGGCCCCCGAGATCACCCAGCCAAAGAACCAGGTCGTCAAAGGGCGCGTCTTCGAATTCAATGCGAATACCATTTTGTCGTGTTGGCTGGCTGCGTTGCAATGCATAGTACAAGCCATGCTCACGCAGCGTCGTATCGACAATTACGACCAGCGACTGATTGCCGCCGGCTACGACGGCTGGCGTCCCGTCTGAACTGCCAAGTGTCGCTTTGATGGGCTTCAGTTCGGCGATGGACCGTTCGAGTGCACTGATATTACGAGCCAGTTTGGCTTGCCCCCGGTCCAACGGCGTCCAGATAACGTAGTAGAACAGGGCGCATACCACCACAAGTGCACCCAACATGACGAACAGTCGTTCGCGGATTTCCAACGCGTCAAACCAGTTCTTCATGCTCCGCTGGCCTGTATTTGAATGCGACTGTTCACAGTTTCTCCATCCTGATCCGTCGACAATATTTTCGCGCTAAATGCACCGTTTGCATCGATGATTTGTCGAATGCTGTCGAGGACCGCGACGCTTGGTGCCGACAGTCGAATGTCGACCACGCCGGCGCGGTAGCTGATGGCTTCAATATGTGCCGCTTGATTGTCCAGCATGGCACGACTTAATTGGTGCAATGATTCCAGTAGCAATTCCGGCGCATCGCTGTTACCCGAGCGCGAGCGAAGCGAGGACACGGCGGCGACGGGATCACGCACCTCTGTAGCACCCGGTACAATCTGCTGATACTCCTGCAGAAACTTTTCCTGCAGCTGTACTTCCAGCTTGCTCATTTGATAGTAGTTGACGGACTTTGCGGCCATCAATGTTCCGGTCAACACGAGCAATAATATTGCCGCATATTTCCACGGCCGGAACATGCTGGCGTATTCGGTCCTGGCGCCAAATTCGCCCTGCAATAAATTGACACCAGCACCGGCGCCAACCGTTACGGCCAGACGCGGCAAAATACCATCCGGTAACACCTTGATGTCCAGGCTGTCGAAATCATGGCGTATGCCAATCCATTCGCGTGCATACGTGTCGTCTTCGCCCGGTTCGCAATAGACAAGGACGTGACGCGATACGCTGGTGACTGGCCCGGCGTCCTCGGCCTCCTCGGCGTCGACGGAGGCCTGACCCGTATCGAGTGCGCCGATACAATCAAGCGCATCGGCAGGGCCAAGGTCCTGCAAAACCAACTCAATATCATTGCCGTCATTGATGAAGATCTGATTCTCGGCGAGCAACAGACTGATGGTACCGGGTATGCGTGCCAGCCCCTGATTGTCGGCGATAATTGACACAGGAGCGATGCCGGCGTCAGTCAGCGCCTCTATCCAGGCGTTCATCTTCTCCCGACGAACCACGGATGCCGGAATTTTTTGACTGTCACGCCTCGCTCCAGCAGCGAAATGCAGATTCTCAACGTCGTCGGCAAGAAATTCTTCAAGCGCAAAGGGGAGGGCCGCCTGAATCCGTGCATTCGATTTCAGCGGGATTTCCACCGTGGTCGTCAAGACGTCGACAGCGGGGACCAGAGCGATCACTTTGCGCTCGCCGATATCGTTCGCAGCATCGGGCAAGGACCCACTGGCGGGCGATCCCAGACGGGCACCGCTGTCGTCAACCGCGATCCACTGCACCGGCGCATCGGCATTCCGGCCCAGTCTTATGACGAGGTATTCAGCCACGATTCAAAACATCCAGCATTAAATGGTTCCAAAGCTGCGCACAATGGGTGTTACGTTGCCCTGCGGGCCACGCAACAGTACGCTGTAAAGGGTGATACGAACGGTATCAATACGCACTATGACCTTCAATTGAAAATATTGAGTGGAGTCGCTGAGCGTATTCAACACCTCCGGTGTCACCAAAGAGGAAAAGGCCGTATTGATGTCCGCAAAGCCTTCCGTTTCGCGTTCGGCCACCAGGCCGTCGACATCGCCCGCACTCATATTCTCATCCAGTGCCATTAAAACCGCCGGTGTGGCGGTATTAACATTGATTTCCGTGCGGCCCGGCAGCGCCGTTATGTGCGGTGCCAGGGTATCGTAAGTTTGTTTATCCATACCCTCAAGCGCGGCCAGTTCACTAACGCTTGTCAGTAACTGATTGGCCGCTCGGTAGGGCGGCAACATTCCGGTATAAACGCCATCTTCAGCCCCGTCCGGAAAGGAGGCCTCTGCGTCAGCGTCCAGCCAGTCACCGGCGATACCGGCAAATCGGGGGTCAATTCCCAGCGCATTCAGCAAGCGCTGAAATTGCTCGAGGGACTTCTGTTCAATCTTACCATTCTGGTCAATCAGGTTGTTAATGTTGAAACGGCCCTGAAGATCCTCAACGACACCAAATACCTCACCGCCATCGATAGGCAAACCAGGCAATTCGGTGGCCCAGATTTCACCAAGGTGGTCTGTTTCATTATCCGCCCGGTCCTGACTGAGAATCGTCGACACCCAGCTTTCGGCACCCAGCGCGACCTCAATCGCCTGGTCCCGATTGAGTAACATCATCGTACGGCGTACATCGAGCGCGTTGTCCCATGCAAGGTTGACGGCAACGATCGCGGCAAGGGCCGTAATCATGATCGCCGTAATCATCGCCACGCCGCGTGACCGATTACGGCCGTTTTGCACCAACAGTTTCAAGGAGCAACCTCTATGAGTCGGGTCAGTTCGCCCTCGTCAATCAGCGTGAGAATGACTTGTACGGCACGCGGGCGATAGCGAAGTCCCAGCGGTCCGGCCCGCTGCAGCGGCGGCCATTGCTCGCTCCACTCACCATTTTCCTGCATGAATCGGAATATGATGCTCTCGACCTCATCGAGCAACGTTACGCTGATAACCTGATTGCTAAAAGTCCGGTCCAGAACATTCCAGTGAGAGCGAATCAGTTCGTTGTCTTCCAGTCGGTAAGCGACCCGTTGCAGAGTGCCGCGTGGCAATCCGATCGGATTGGTCCAGCCGCCACGGGTCAGTTCAAGGGCATAGCCGGATTGAACATTGGTGCGCAATGATGCCGCCAGTGTGCCGCCGAGTTCGTCCCGGACCGGACGTGGCGTGAGCTGCATGAAATCCTGGCTGACCTGTCTCATGGTGCGTTGAATGGCCTGTAAGCGATCCATGCGCGCGGACAGTATCTCGGCGCTGATCATTGTCTGGTTGAGCGTGCCATAGGCGAGGGCGGACATGATGGCAAATACTGCCAGGGCAACCAGGACCTCAATAAGGGTGAAACCGCGCCTGTCGGTCTGTGGGCGCATCACTGATCCTGTCCGATGGCCTGAGATGCGCCGGCCCACGCAAGGTTGGCGCTCCCGGCCACCACGGGTTGGCCGATGAAGCCGCTGACGGATCGGGCAAACAAATCAGACGTCGCAAGGCCGACCTCGACCTCCACTCGGTAGAGATTCTCCACGCCGGTTTCGGACACAGTGGCGCGCCAGGTCCACTCGAGGCTTCCATAGACGATGTCGCCACTGGTCGAACTGACTTTCGGCACGACATTGGCCAGCCGCATTTCGGTTATCTTGTTCTGTGCGATCCAGCTGGCGTAGGTGCGCTCGCGCATCGAGCGACCGGCGTCGATCATCTGGCTTACCGCCGCGGTAACCGCCGCCAGACCAATGGCAGCGACCGCGAGTGCAATAACAACTTCGATGAGCGTAAAGCCCCGCACAGTGGCGGCGCCACCGCGTAGCGGCCGCCAGCGGTTCTTATTCAAAGTCACTGTCTTCCTGCCCTATACGAACTTCGCCATTGGGCAAGATTCGCAGTTGGTAGATCGACTCGTCGGCAGGTCGCCGCAATACCAGTTCAAAGGGAGTTAAATCGCCGCTGGATAACAAGAGTGAATGCGGTGCATACGCCGTCAGCTTAGCCCGATTGTCATCATCTTCATCCGCTTGAATTTCTGCCATTTGATGCGATAACTGGATGCGCTTGCCTTCGACGTACAACTCAAATTCGAAACCCTCGGGCAGTGAGCGCGGTCTCAAAATGTCGTCCCCTATTATTTCAGCCCAGCGCTCGGTGTAGGGGTCGAATTCAACGAAACGATAGCCGCCAAGCTGTATTTCAAGTCCAAAGTCTCGTCCTTGCAGTGTCGCTTCATCGGCGGCCAGGTCAATCAGCGATGCCATGCGGTAGATTTCCTGCTGCAGGTTCCGGTCATCCCGCAGGACACCCATTGACAGGAGTACGACCGAGCTGACAACCGCGGCGATAACCACTACGACCAGTATTTCGATCAGTGTAAATCCGCGCGGTGACATGCTAGGCCGAAGCCCGGAGCGACGGCATTCCATCATCAGGCCGTTTTATTCAGCGTCCCAGTTACCGATGTCGGCATCTTCATCTTCGCCACCTGGCTGCCCGTCGCGCCCGAGAGTGTAAATGTCGATTTCACCATTGTTGCCTGGATTCAGATAGAGATAGCTGTTTCCCCAGGGATCTTTTGGTTCGCGTTCAAGATAACTTCCTTTCCAGTTGCGAATGCTCGGGTCCGCCGGCTTGGTGACCAGCGCCGGCAGGCCTTGTTCGGTAGTGGGATAGGCGAAGTTATCCATTCGATAAAGCTTAAGCGCGCTTTCAATGCCGCGAAGATCCTGGCGGGCGGCGGAGACCTGTGCATCACCAATGCGACCAATGACATTCGGTGCGACGATGGCGGCAAGAATGCCGAGAATGATCACAACGACCATAATCTCGATCAGGGTAAAACCGTGCTGCTGGTGCAAGGCACGGCGAGGTATTTTTGACAGGTTTTTGATCATGCTTCGGATATCCCTGCGGCCGCGGCACAGCCGCATATTGACTCTGTGATTGGACAAACGTCAGTATACCAAACATGGGGTTAAGTAATGATCCAAAAAGTGATGCTGTGACCGCGGTTCGCGTTCTCAGACACTGGCAGATACCGGCCATTCTCGGGGTCCTGGGCGTGTTCGCGGCATTGGCGGGTGATCAGGGCAGGGAATGGTTGCGTTGGGATCGGGCCGGGATTGCTGACGGGCAACTCTGGCGACTGGTGAGCGGACACCTGGTGCACCTGAACTTGTCTCACTTGCTGCTCAATGGCGCCGGTCTGGTTCTGGTCTGGATGCTGGTGGGCCAGAATATGACCACAAGTCGCTGGCTGCTAATCATTGTGGTCACCATTACCGGCATCGACCTGGGTTTCTGGGTGCTGGATACCGAGCTGCAATGGTACGTCGGTCTTTCCGGGTTGCTACACGGCTTGCTGATGGCAGGCCTGGTCGCCGGGCTTCAAAATGCCCGTGGAGAATCGATTCTTATTGGTCTGTTCGTCATCGGGAAACTCGTGTTCGAACAGATCGCCGGCCCGCTACCCGGATCCGAAAGCGCCTCCGGCGGCGCTGTGATCGTAAATGCTCACCTCTACGGAGCCGTTTCTGCGGCGGTTGTGGCGATAATCTTGCGGATTAGAGTCGCGGTGGCGCGGGCGATATAATGCGCCAACTTTTTCACACGCTCAGCACTGGAGGTATATTTTGACGCTTGCCATGGTATTTCCCGGTCAGGGATCGCAATCGGTTGGAATGCAGGACAAACTTGCGCTGCAGTTCGATGCGGTAAGGGCGACCTATGATGAGGCCAGCAGCCTCCTCGGTTACGATTTGTGGAGCCTGGTTCACGAAGGACCCAAAGAAGCGTTGAACAGTACCGTGGTGACCCAGCCCGCCATGCTGACGGCGGGCATCGCCGCCTGGCGGGTATGGCGCAGCGCCGGCGGCGAACTGCCCTCACAGATGGCCGGGCACAGCCTGGGTGAATATACGGCGCTGGTCTGTGCGGGCGCGTTGCAGTTCAGCGATGCCATTCCATTGGTGCGGCGTCGAGCCGAACTCATGCAGCAGGCCGTACCGGTCGGCGTTGGCGCGATGGCCGCCATCCTGGGGCTGGACTCTGATGCGGTATTGGATATTTGTGAGACGGCGTCCGCGATTGGCACGGCCGAAGCGGTCAACTTCAATTCTCCCGCCCAGATTGTCGTGGCCGGACAAAAATCAGCGGTGACGACCCTGGTTGGTCTTGCCAAAGAGCACGGTGCCAGACGGGCCATCATGCTGGATGTAAGCGTGCCATCGCACTCATCGCTGATGATTCCGGCCGGCGAGGCGTTGGCGGATGATCTGGCCACTATTGAGTTTTCGACGCCATCCATTACGGTTCTGAACAGCGTCGACGCACAGCCGTACGGGGATGCCGTCGATATTCGGGACCGCTTGATGCGACAAGTGTTCAGTCCGGTGCAGTGGGTCAGGACGATCAATGCGATGATCGAGGCAGGTGCCGACAGGCTTGTCGAATGCGGACCCGGCAAAGTTCTGGCGGGGTTGTGTCGGCGAATTGACAAGTCGGTGCCGGTGGTTTGTATCGATAACCCTGACAATTTGACCAAGGCGCTGCAATAATGATGATGAACGGTTTTAGACGCAGGATGTATTGAATATGAATAACTTGTTTTCCAGTGACGTACTGGACGGACGTGTTGCACTCGTGACGGGTGCGACTCGCGGTATTGGTGCGGCCATCGCCCAGGCGCTCGCGGAGGCGGGCGCGACCGTGGTGGGTACCGCCACGAGCGACAGTGGCGCCGAGGTTATTTCTGCCGCGCTGGGCGACAAAGGGCGTGGGCTGGTAATGAATATTGCCGACATCGACTCAGTGGATGCCGCCATGGCGGATATTCAAAGCGTGGAAGGCGCAGCGGCTATCGTGATCAATAATGCCGGTATCACACGCGATAATCTGTTAATGCGCATGAATGCAGAGCAGTGGGACGAGGTCATCTCAACCAACCTTAGCGGTGTGTACAGGGTGTGCAAAGCCAGCCTGCGAGGCATGATGAAAGCACGCTACGGGCGGATTGTTAACATCTCATCGGTCATTGGAGTGATGGGTAATGCGGGGCAGGCCAATTATGCGGCCGCTAAAGCGGGCGTTATCGGCTTCTCCAAGTCCCTGGCCCGCGAAGTAGGGTCCCGGAATATTACGGTCAACGTGGTGGCGCCAGGCTTCATTGATACCGATATGACCCGTGTTCTGCCGGAGGCACAGCGGGATTCAATGCTGACCCAGATACCGTTGGGACGCTTGGGCGGGGTCGAAGACATTGCAGCAGCAGTGGCGTTCCTGGTATCGCCGGGTGGCGCCTATATCACGGGTGAAACGCTGCATGTCAACGGTGGCATGTTAATGGACTGATTTGGCTGTAGCTTGCGCCACGACTTTGTCCTACAATACCCGGCCATGGTTCGGTCGGGCTTGGAATATCAATAACTTACGTGTAAAATAAAGTTGTTGGAGTGACAATCTCAGCGCGATGGTGGGTACAGGGAAGGACGGCCGGGAGGCCATTTAGCGGTTCTCACGAACCGGTCAGTTGACACTTTTTTGAGTCTCTTCTTAAGGAGAAGCGATTACCATGAGCAGTATCGAAGAACAAGTTAAGGGCATTGTTGCAGAACAACTCGGTGTAAAAGCAGAGGAAGTCACGAACGATGCATCTTTCGTTGATGATCTGGGCGCTGACTCGCTGGACACAGTGGAGTTGGTAATGGCCCTTGAAGAGGAATTCGAGACCGAAATTCCGGACGAGGACGCCGAAAAGATCACTACGGTCCAGCAGGCCATTGATTTCGTCACGGCTCGCCGTAGCGATTCCTGAGAATAACCAACGGTGCGACCGGCGAGTCGCACCGTTTTTCCATCACGTTGGCACTTCTGCCACGATCATTCGGATGAGTCTTGAGTAAACGTCGTGTTGTCGTAACAGGCATGGGGATCATTTCCCCTGTCGGTAGCCAGGTTGAGAAAGCCTGGAATAGCGTCCGTGAGGGTCAATCCGGCATCGGACCGATAGACGATTTCGATACAGAGGGCTTCAGTACCCGAATTGCAGGTGTCATCACTGATTTCGACGTCAGCGACTACATGGCGCCGAAGAATGCACGCAAGATGGATCCGTTCATGCACTATGGCGTTGGTGCCTGTGTCGAAGCACTCAAGGATTGCGGACTTGAGATAACCGAAGAGAACGGGCACCGCGTCGGTATTGCGATGGGGGCCGGCATCGGCGGGCTCAAGACCATCGAGGAAAACCACACCAAGCTGGTAAATGGCGGCCCACGCAGGGTATCGCCGTTTTTCATTCCCGGCAGCATCATTAATATGACCTCCGGGAACGTCAGTATCATGTACGGCATTACGGGCCCGAATCTGTCCGTCGTTACGGCGTGTACCACATCTACCCATTGCATAGGCCTGGCCGCCAGAACCATCGTGTATGGGGATGCTGATGTCATGTTGGCGGGTGGCTCCGAACATGCCACAACGCCCCTGTCGGTGGCGGGATTCTGCTCTGCAAGAGCCATGACCACCCGCAATGACGATCCGCAAGCGGCGAGCCGACCTTTTGATGTTGATCGCGATGGTTTCGTGCTGAGTAACGGTGCTGGTTGCCTGGTGGTCGAAGAACTGGAGCACGCTAAATCCCGTGGCGCCAAAATTTATGCGGAGTTGATCGGTTTTGGCATGAGCGGTGATGCCTTTCACATCACGTCACCGCCGGCCGATGGCGAAGGCGCTCGCAAATGCATGGTAGCCGCCATGCAGGATGCGGGAGTGGTTCCTGAAGAGATTGATTATCTGAACGCGCATGGCACCTCCACACTGATTGGTGACATTGGCGAAACAGTCGCGATTAAAAGGGCATTTGGTGACGCGGCGAGATCACTCGCTGTTAGTTCCACAAAATCCTGCACGGGGCATTTGCTGGGCGCGGCCGGAGCCGTAGAGGCACTGTTTTCCATTCTGGCGATACGCGATCAGGTGTTGCCACCAACCATAAACCTGGATACACCCGATCCGGAATGCGACCTTGATTACGTGCCAAACGTCGCACGTGATGCGCAAATAACAACCGTGATCTCGAATTCTTTCGGCTTTGGCGGCACCAACGGAAGTCTTGTTTTCAGGGCTTTCGAGCACTAGCCAAAGCGTCGATGATCTCAACCGCATTGGTTAAGCGCCAGCCGTCATATACTCTGGCTCGGTGAATGCCATCAATCCTGAGTCCTGCCCGAATCTGCTCATTGCCACCGCAGGCTCCATAGCATGTTCGGGATGAAGCGACCCGTCGTATTCCTGGGTGGCGTCCTGACTGTTGGCGTACTGGTCGCATTGATGGGCATGTGGCAATTACACCGCTATCTGAATACTCCGCTGGAAGTACCAGAGGGCGGACTGAATTTCGAGATTCTTCCTGGCACCGCATTCTCGAGTATTAGCAGAAATCTGACCGCACTCAATGTGCTGCGGCATCCGCGAGTACTCAATGGTTATGTGAGGTGGAGCGGCAAGGCTGAGCGCGTACATGCCGGCGAATACCGGATTAGCGAGGGAATTACTCCGGCCGCCTTGCTCGATATGTTCATTTCGGGTGATGTGAAAATGCATTCTTTCACGATAGTCGAGGGCTGGACGTATAGGGAATTGCTGATCGCTCTGGCAAGCAACGACGCGATTGAGCATACCGTGGTGTACGAAGACTGGCCGGCTGTTTTGGAGTCGTTGTCGACGGACTACGAGCATCCGGAAGGATTGTTTCTGCCGGAAACCTACCTTTTCCCCCGCCATACACCGGATACGGATCTGCTAAAACAGGCGTTCGATGCACTGCAGGTCGTGCTGCAACAGGAGTGGGATGGGCGGGACGTGAATTTGCCGATAAAGACAGCCTACGAGGCATTGATTCTTGCATCCATCATCGAAAAAGAAACGGCGCTGGCCGCGGAGCGACCGCGAATATCCGGCGTTTTTGTGCGCAGGTTGCAATTACGAATGCGTTTGCAGACGGATCCTACGGTTATCTATGGAATCGGCGATGACTTTGACGGCAATTTGACCCGCAAACACCTGCGCACTGATACGACCTACAATACCTATACACGACGTGGTCTCCCGCCAACGCCTATCGCCTTGCCAGGCAAAGCGGCCATTGCAGCCGCAATGCATCCGCAGGCCGGTAGCGAAGTGTATTTTGTAGCCACCGGCCTGGGGGACGGTAGTCATCATTTTTCTTCGACGAAACAAGAGCATGATGCAGCGGTACGGGAGTACCTGGCACGCCAGAGAGCGAAACGGAAGCAGGACTGAGGCGCGTGAAATACGGAAAATTTATTACGGTTGAAGGCATAGAGGGAGTCGGTAAATCGACCAACATCGACCACTTGTCGGCTTTGATTGAACAGCGGGGCATCGAGGTTGTACGCACGCGCGAGCCCGGCGGTACGCCAATGGCCGAACGTATACGCGGGCTGCTGCTGGAGCACGGGGAGGAGCCGTTGCCGGATACAGCCGAACTCTTGTTGTTTTTCGCCGCGCGCTCGCTGCATGTCAACAACACCATCCGACCGGCATTGCAGGCGGGAAAATGGGTGGTTTGCGATCGTTTTACCGACGCGACACGAGCCTACCAGGGGGATGCCCGGGGTCTCGACATGGGACGCATCAATACGCTGGCACAGTGGGTGCATGAAGGCCTGGAACCCGATGTCACGCTATTGCTGGATGCGCCGGCGGACATAGGCATGGGAAGGGCCGAAAAACGCGGTGCCGCTGACCGACTGGAATCTGAAAAAATTACTTTCTATGAACGGGCGCGTGAGGGTTATCTTACGCTGGCCCGAGCCGAACCGGAGCGCTTCACGGTAATTGACGCGAGTCAGCCGCTGGCAGCGGTGAAAGCGGATATTGAGCGCGTGCTGCGGAAACTTTTAGCGGATAAATGGGATTAATTACGTCAAGCAAATGATTGATATTTAATGAATATACCCTGGCTAGCATCGCTTGAAGAGAACTGGCGGCAACAGGTGCGGCAGGCGCGAGTACCGCATGCGATTCTGTTGTATGGCGCCGCAGGCGTCGGCAAGCGGTGTTTCGCTGCCTGGTTGGCCCGGGAACGTCTGGGGTTGGTGGGAGCGGATCAGGGGCCGGATTACCCGCTGAAGTTTCCGGAACACGCAGACCTGCGCTGGTTATCACCGCCTGTGGACAAGAAAACGATTGGTGTAGATCAAATACGGAGCCTCATCGCTGATTTGAGCCTGACCAGCTATGAAGGTGGGAGCAAGGTGGCCGTCATTGAGCCAGCCAACGCAATGACCGCGAATGCCGCCAATAGCCTGCTAAAGACGCTGGAGGAGCCGGCCGGTGAGGCGTTGCTGATACTGGTGGCCGACCGCATGGGCAAGCTTCCTGCGACAATTCTCAGTCGCTGCCAACGGCTGAATGTGACAGTGCCACCAGAGCAGATCAGTTTGCCCTGGTTGGATCAGTTGCGGCCTGCATCCGGCTGGCGAGAGGCGCTAAAGCTCGCCGGGGATGCACCCCTTGCCGCAATTGAGGCCATCGAGCAACTGGATCAGGCCGCCGGCATGCTGGCGGATTTTGCGGCATTACCCTCAGGGCAGGCGTCGCCTGTCGAGGTGGCCGCGCAGTGGGCCAAATTCGAACCGGACTTCTGGCTGGAGTGGATGAGCCGAACTCTTCTCGAGGTCGCGAAACGCGCTGTGTGCGGCACCGCAGCGACGATTGAGGGTGGTGTGCCGGAATCTGTGCTGCGCTACATAGACAGACGAAATTTGTTCTGCTATTTAGACATAATTAACAGGCTAAGAAGCCAGGCAGCTGGGAGTTTTAACGTCCAGTTGACGCTGGAGAGTCTGTTGATCGACTGGGCGGGTGGATTGAAGGACTGCCACCGCTCGTATTACCCCGGCGAGGCATTGCCGGTCGCGAATTTAAGGTAGATGCTGCAATGACAAAACCCGGCCTGTTAACGTTGACGATCAAGGACAAGAGTGCGCTGTATCTCGCCTACATGCCGCAAGTGATCAATGGTGGCCTGTTCATTCCCACCAACAGCTCTTATCGCCTGGGCGACGAGGTGTTCATGCTGCTGAATCTGATGGGTGAGGACGAGAAAATTCCGATTGCTGGAACCGTCATCTGGATGACGCCCAAGGGCGCGCAGGGTAAGCGCACGGCTGGTATTGGCGTGCAATTCAGCGATCAGGATCAGGGCAACACGCAGAAGAAAATTGAAAATTACCTGGCGGGCGCACTGGGCGGCGACAAGCCGACCCACACAATGTAACTACTGCTCTGCGCTGCTGATGCCGCCGCGCAAGACCTGGGTCTGATAACCACGTTCACTGAGAATGTAGGCGCCTGCCGAACTGCGTCGGCCGGTATCACAGCAAAGCACGTACTTCTTTGATTTATCCAGTGTATTGATTTTCAGTCGAATGAAATACAAGGGAATGTTCAGAGCTCCCTCAAGATGCTGGTTTTCGAACTCGCTGGGCAGGCGAACATCCAGCCACTGACCGCCATTCTTGATGATTTGTTCGGCTTCACTGTAGCTCACCCACTCAAGCATCGGTTCATTCAGCAATTTTTTGAAGTCTTCTTTTCCGAGTCGCATGACAGAACCGTCTTTCTGCATGGTGACCGTGGCATTTCGCTTGGCGTTGGAGATCAGTGCTTCTTCGCCAAAGGTATCGCCGACCTGGAGTTCGGCGAGCCGTATGCCTTCCTTGTTCAACGGCGTTTCCCGGGTAACCAGGCATTTGCCGCGCGTCAAAACATAAAAATAATCGCCTTCGGTGCCTTGTTTGACGATGATGTCACCCGACTTGTAGTTGATCTGCTGCATACGCATGAAGATCGCCTGAATATTCGCGGGAGGAATTTTGTGGAATGCCTTGGCCTGTAACAGCGTCGTCATCCAGTCTTCGCCATCATCCTGGCCGCCGCTTAATTCAGAGACCTCGTAAGATCCCGTTTGATCCCAGGTGAGCATGACATCGAGCAGATCACTATCAATCGCAATATATTGCACGCGATCCCTCGCCCGACCCGAGACACGACGCGGAAATACCGCGGCAACCGGGTTCCTGGCACTATCACTGTCACCTTCGATGAGTTCGACGACCTCACCCTGATCTAACAATTCCAGGGTTCCAGACAGAATATAGACCGTGCGTTTCTCCGTATCGCCTTCCTTGAACAGGAATTGCTGCGGTGACAGCTCACGAATCTGTACCTTACCCACCAGGGCAGCCAGATTGTCTCGCTTCAGACCGTCGAGAGGGGAAAACCTCTTGAGCAGTTCGGCATCCAGCCGGTCAGCTGTCATTCTTCATACTACAGGTCACTTTTCCGAGGTTTTGTCGCAACGATTGCGGTTCGCTAAGTCGTTATTCTAACTTGATTTTGTGTAATTCCGGTACTTCCCGGTACGCGCAGCGTGAAACGGCGCACAGTTTACCATCCCTGAAACGGCATTCGTCATTGATATAGGATTAATCGGCGCTTGCCTCTCTAAAAGCGGCCCAACCGGAGTGTGGCTGGAATCGATCACCGTATTGTTGCTGCAGTTCTTGCAGCCGCTGCACGACCGTCTCAATGCCGCGTTCCCGAGCGTATTGCAGCGGACCACCGCGAAACGGAGCGAATCCGGTGCCGAATATCACGCCTGCATCCAACAAGTCCGCATCCGCAACCACTTTCTCATCCAGGCAGGCGACCGCTTCATTGACCATCGGCAGCATGAGGCGATCTTCGATATTGTCGGCCAGGCGGGCGTTCACTTGAGTGCCCGCTGATGGCTTTATGGCCTTTCCGGCTTCCCATCGATAGAAACCCTGTCCCGACTTTCGACCGAATTGCTTGCGCCCGACCATGTCGGTCAGGCGAGACGGGATGGGTCTGTCAAAGGCGCTGCCAAGTACTTTCGATACATGCACGGCAACGTCAATGCCGACGCTGTCAATCAATTCAATCGGTCCCATCGGCATGCCGAATGATTCCGCTGCCGCATCGATATCGACCAACGCGATTCCGTCTTCGACAAGCTGCATGGCCTCCGCCATGTACGGTGCAAGCACACGATTGACCACAAAGCCAGGCGAGCTGGCGCATAACAACGGCAGCTTTCCAATTCGATTGACAAAGGCGAAGGCGGCGTCAAGAATTTCCTCATCCGTATCATCGCAGCGAATAATTTCAACCAGCGGCAATTGCGCAACAGGGTTGAAGAAATGCAAGCCAACAAATCGTCGCGGATGCTCCAGTTCGGTACGCAAATCCTGGAGTCGAATACTCGATGTATTGGTGGCCAGAATTGCGCGCTCCTGCATTGATGCCTGCACGTTTGCATAAAGCGCTTTCTTGGCATCCAGATCTTCGTAGATGGCCTCGATAATGAGATCGGCGCTTGCGACGCCATCGCCATCCACGTCGGCCTTCAGTCTCGCCGCAGTAGCTGCTCGCTTCTGCTCGTCCCGCACCTTGCGGGAAAACAGCTTGTCCGCCCGGGTCATGGCGGGTTCAATGTATTTCATCTCCCGGTCTTGCAGTGTTACCTCCAGACCGCGGTAGGCACACCACGCTGCGATGTCTCCACCCATTACCCCGGCACCAATAACATGGACGCTTTTCACGGTGGTTGAGGATTTCTTACCCTGCGACTTCAACCGGTTTTGCAGAAAAAAGACGCGTATCAGATTGCGAGCTGTACTGCCGCACATCAGATTCGCGATTGAGCGAGCCTCGGCTTCGTACCCCGTCTTTTCAGCCGCGCCGTATCGGGCCCACAAATCAATGATGGCGTAAGGAGCCGGGTAGTGTTCCCGGCGCGCTTTACCGGCGACCTGCTTTCTAAGCGTCTTAACGATGAACGGCCGAAAAATCGAGAGGTTAAGAAGCCGGTCAAGCAATGGTGCGATGGCCTTCTCAGGTCCTGACGTAATCAATCCAGCCGCGACCTGTTTCCAGTCGTCCGCACTGCAAACACGGTCGACGAGACCCTGGCGTTTGGCCTTGTCGACCGTGATCGACTTGCCCGTCAGCATCAGCTGCATTGCCGCGCGTACTCCGACGATGTGCACTGTCCGTATGGTGCCGCCAAATCCAGGGTGAATGCCGAGTTGGACCTCGGGCAATCCCAGAACCGGTTTTGGGAGTTTGTGTGCCAGTCGGTAATCGCAGGCCAGGGCCAGCTCAAGTCCGCCACCCAAAGCAAAGCCGTTAATGACGGCAACTGTAGGACAGTTGAGTGCCGCCAGCCGATCAAGGACGAGCTGTCCCTGGCGGATAAGCGCGTAGGCCTGATCGGTGTCTTCGATCGTTGTGAACTCGTTGATGTCGGCTCCCATAACAAAGCCATTACTTTTGCCTGAATAGATCACGACGCCTTTGGGCATAGCGGCTTCGAACTGCACAATATGGTCGGCCAATTCCCGCAGAACAGGCTCCGACAAGACGTTGGCGCTGCTGTCAGCTTTGTCGATACACAGCCAGACAATGCCATTTTCGTCCTTCTCGGCGGTCCAGTGTGTCAACTGATTGTCTGTTTTGTCGTTCATGAGGTTCCTGATTTCGTTGCCGAGTTAGCCCTGTTCGCAATCTTGCGGTCATCTGGCCCGGGCTAGCGCCTGTGCACCACGACCTCGAAGTCGCAAATAAGGGGCAGATGATCGGAAAAGCGTACTTTGGGAATCTCAAAATGTCGCATCGTTATCCCTTCCTGGTAAAGAATGAAATCCAGTTCCTTACGCGGTGAGCGGCTGGGATAAGAGGGCAGGCTCTGGACGTTCGCACTTCGCAATCCCGCCGCTTTCATAAACAGGTAAATCTCATTCTCGCCCCAGAAGGTGTTGAAGTCGCCTGCCACAATCACGGGTTTTTCAGTATCGCATATCAGATCATAGAGGCGTCGCAGTTGCAGATGCCGGTGTCTGTACTTAAGGGATAAGTGCACCAGAAAGATGGCGAAGTTTTCCATTTCCAGTTCAATAATGAGTCTTTTCACGCCGGTATCGAAATAATGGAAGGTTTCGCCGTGCACCCGTTCCGCCGCCAGAAACGCGTTTCCCTGTTTGCGAATAATCGGCAACAGTTGATTGATCGACGACTCACCGTATTTGATTTCGTAGGATGAGTTCATGCCCAGTTCAGCGCCGATGCTCTCTGCCTGGTTGACCATGCGACTCCTGATCGATCCGGTATCGACCTCGATCAGTCCGACTATGTCCGGATCACAGGAGCGAATGAATTCGGTGATGTCGGGAAGAACATTCTGATTGCCGAGCAAATAACCCGCCCCGGGCAGTGGCACATGCATCGATGCGCCGGCACCGACCGCATATCGAATGTTATACAGAAGCAGACGCATACAGGATTCGTCGGAGTTCCATTGGTGGTGGCAAAGGGCCGAGCATTCTCAGCGGGTTGGGCGTAGTACCATACAGTAGAAAGAATCTTCGAACACCGGTTTCTTGAGTCCCTGGCGGATTGTGAACGAACGCTGGTCAGAGCCCGGTCCGATTCGCTAGACTGGGCAGATCAGCGATGCAGAGGAGGTACCCGTGTCCGAGAAAAAGCCGATTCAAATCTACGTAAGTCACCTGTTTGCGGAGGACGCCGATTACCTCAGGGTGTTTGAATTTCTTGAGAGCGTGGATCGTTTCTTCTACATCAACGTCAGCAAACCGGAGAATATTCCGCAGTCGGGTGGGTTGGATGCCATCAAAGACGAATTCATTGCGCAGATCAAAGAAGCGGAGGCGGTCGTGATTCTGGCGGCCCATTTTGAGGAGAACGTGGAACTGGTTCGGTTCCAGATGGATGTCGCTGAAGCAAATGAAAAACCGATCGTTGCCATCCGGCCGTTTGGCGGATTGAACGAAACGGCAGAGGAACTCACCAACCGGGTAGCGGAGCACC
Organism: uncultured Woeseiaceae bacterium; assembly: GCA_964446495.1. GTDB lineage: Bacteria > Pseudomonadota > Gammaproteobacteria > Steroidobacterales > Woeseiaceae > JAADHU01. The sequence continues at coordinate 23,785 of CAYUOY010000042.1, forward strand.
TGGTTTGGAACGCACGAGAAATCGCTGATGCCATTCGGCGCCAGGCAAGGCTCGAAGATACGGCGCGATGGGATGTGATTGACTTCCCGTAAATACCCTAAAAACCCGTTATTTATCGCATAAACTTGATCAATATTATGACTAAAAAATCGACATTGTCGCAAACACTAGTCATCGCCCATCGGGGTGCATGTGCCTATTTGCCAGAGCACACCTTGCCGGCGAAGGCTCTGGCCTACGGAATGGGTGCGGATTATCTGGAGCAGGATATCGTGGCCACCCGCGATGATGAATTGCTGGTGCTGCACGATATTCATCTGGAAAGCGTTTCGGACGTCGCAGACCGGTTTCCGGATCGCGCTCGGAAAGACGGGCGCTGGTATGCCCGCGACTTCGATCTGGCCGAGCTCAAATCAATGCGAGTCTTCGAGCGAATGAACGAGGATGGCAGCGCGACCGTCTTTCCGAACCGCTTCCCGTATCGCAGCGGTTATTTTGAGTTCTCGACGCTCCGGGAGGAAATCGAACTAACCCAGGGAATGAATCGCTCAACCGGTCGTAATGTCGGTATCTATCCTGAAATCAAGAGCCCGGCATGGCACCACAAAGAGGGCGTCGATCTGGCACGCCTTTTACTTGATGTACTTGCCGAATACGGCTATTCGACGTCGACCGACAAGGTATTCGTGCAATGCTTCGATGCACGTGAACTACGCCGGGTCCGGGAGGAGCTTGGGTGCAAGCTGCAACTGGTGCAATTGGTGGCTGAGAATTCGTGGGGTGAATCGGATACCAACTACGACCGCCTTAAAACGGCCGACGGGTTGAAGGAGGTCGCGCAGTACGCCGATGGACTTGGGCCGTGGATAGGGCAGTTGTATACGCTGGCCGATATTGACGGCCATCCCGTTTCAACGGGTATGGTCAAACTGGCGCACGAGGCGGGCATGGCCGTTCACCCTTATACGTTCAGAGCGGATCAGCTGGGTCCAGGGTTTGAGAATTACGAGGAGATGGTGCAGTGGTTTACGGAGACGGTCAAGATTGACGGCCTGTTTACAGATTTCCCGGACCTCGCGGTAGCGGCGTTGACTACATCTAATTAGAGGTATCATAAGAACCTGATAATACACGAGTTATTGCAATGACCCGCTGATTTTTCGATCCCGTTCATGGGACCCAACGAGTACTTCCAAGTGGCGGACTGAGAACCCGGTCCTTTTCTGTTAGAGAAAAGCGCATAATCTAGGAAGTTGCCACTCACTCAGGAACCGGCAATGTTCATGGAGACCCCACAGACCATTCTTTACCTCACCGGAGGCGCCTTTCTTTTGGGCTGGCTGGTTGGCAAGATCGGGGCCTATTTCGGCAACAAGATAACCGACAAGAAACGCGATCCGAGGGATGATCGGATTCGTTCGCTGGAAGCCGAATTGCGCATTGCCGTCAGCGGTGGCGAAAAACTAAAAAGCGAACTTGATGAGAAAACCAAAGAGCTGGGCGAATCGGAGAAGGAGGGCATTGCGCTCGACAAGACGATAAATCAGCATTTGGATCTGACGGCGTCGTTACGAAAAGACCTGAAGGAATCGGTCAAGAAAACCCGCGAGTTACGTGCTGAATTGAGTGACCGTGCAACTGAGAATATTAAGTCTGAAGTGAAACTGCGGGAGGTGGAAACAGAGCTTTCTGTCGCTCAGGCTGCTACCGATATGATCGCAACCGGGGTCCTGGATTATTCCATGGCACCGGACGCTGAAGATGACGAGGAAGACCAGAAAATTATTCAGGCGAGCATCTCCTAGCGCTTCAATCGGCCTTCAATACCCCCGCGAATCCGCGGCCCCAAACCCGCCTCTGAAAGCGGGATCCTGCTACACAATATTCCTGTGAATGGTAGATTCGTCTTTGACAATCGCCTAATTGCAGGCTAAATCGTGCCAGGCAG
>CAYUOY010000043.1:0-11212 GCA_964446495.1 uncultured Woeseiaceae bacterium
CATGTTTGGTGGAATCTGTTTTGGTTGAGTCGCGCGTCAGGTCGCGCTCCTACAGTAGTTCCTTGTAGGAGCGCGACCTGACGCGCGACCCCGCGAATCCAAACTGCCACACCCTATTTGCTTTTGCAGAATTAATCAGAGCTTCCCTAACGATCTGCGGTAGTCTTATCACACACAGACGGTATGAGGGTGACGGGAACGATGGCTATACCTGATTCGATGCAAGGCAACGCGATGGGGCACAGGCTGTGGCCGATCGTGATCATTTTTCTTGCGGCATTCATTCTTCCGGGAATGGCGCCGCTCGCCCAGTCCGTCGATCCATTACCCTCATGGAATAACGGTGCCGCGAAGCTCGCGATCCGGCAATTTGTCGCGAAGGTCACCACCGAGGGTGGCGATGATTACGTGCAAGCTGCGGATCGAATTGCGGTCTTCGACAATGACGGCACGCTGTGGAGTGAAAGACCCTGGGTCCAGGGACTGTTTCTGGAACAGTTATTGAGGAGTGCGGCGAAGCGACACCCCTCCCTCAGCGAGGAGCAACCTTACAAAGCGGCGCTTGAGCACGACCGGGAGTTTTTCGAGGCCGGGGGAATCGGCGCCATTATCGTGGCCATCAAGACCATCATGACGGAAATAAGCCGGGAGGAGTTTGACGCAGAGGTCGAGTCGTTTTTCGCCAACGTCAGGCACCCGGAGCTCGATGTTCCGTTTCGAAATACGGTCTACCAGCCCGCGCTCGAGCTTCTCGACTACCTGCGGGAGAACGGTTTCAAGACTTTTATCTGTTCTGGCGGCGGGGCCGACTTCATGCGCATCATCTCAAGTGATTTTTATGGGATTGAGTCGGAACAGGTTATTGGCACTTCCTACAAGAAGGAACTGGTTAATGTCGAAGGACGCTGGGTGCTGGTGGAAACAAGCGAGTTGAATCCGATCAACAACAAGAGCCAGAAGGCCGTTAATATTGATTTGCACATTGGCCAGCGCCCGCTGCTCGTCATGGGCAATGAAGGGGGCGGGGGAGACATCGGAATGATGAACTATTCCCAGGGCCGTCGCGGTGTTTCATTGCAGTTGTTGATCAACCACGACGATGCCGAGAGAGAATATGCCTATGCAGAAGAGGATGATGCGTCGTTGCGGGCCGCAAAAGAAAATAACTGGTTTGTCATTAGTATGAAAAATGACTGGTCCGTAATTTATCCCGCCAGTGACGGTTAAATTGGCGTGTGGATCAGGCTGAAAAAGGGACCAGGCGGGAGATAATGAACATACCGGCTTATGCCAGTGAAGTATTCATCGGCGGCGAGTGGCGTGCTGCCAAAGACGGTGGCGTCTTGCCCCTGGAGAACCCCTCCACGGGAGAGATGATCGGGCAAATCGCGGCGGCGCAGGTCGCTGATGTCGATGCAGCGGTTGAGGCTGCTCGTACGGCGCTCGATGGGCCCTGGGGTGGCTTGACGGCCGCCGAACGTGGCAGGTTACTCTCGACCATGGGGCAGGCCGTTGCCAGCCAGGTTGAGTCCCTTGCTGAAATGGAAGCGCTTGATGTCGGCAAACCGCTAACCCAGGCGCGTGCCGATGCGCTCGCACTCGCCCGATATCTTGAGTACTACGGCGGTTGTGCCGATAAATTTCACGGCGAGACCATTCCTTACCTGAACGACTACACGGTTTACACCTTGCGCGAACCTCACGGCGTGACCGGACACATCATTCCCTGGAATTACCCGATGCAGATCATCGGCCGGTCCGTGGTGGCGGCGCTGGCGACCGGCAACGCGGTCGTTCTGAAACCCGCCGAAGAGGCTTGCCTGACCGCGCTCGAATTTGCGCGCATTGCGTCGGACGCAGGACTTCCGTCCGGTGCTCTGAACGTTATCCCGGGTACGGGCATGGACGCCGGCGCACCCCTGGCCGCGCACCCGGGGGTTAACCATGTTTCTTTCACTGGCTCGACCAATGTTGGCATTGCCGTGCAGTCGGCGGCGGCGCGAAATACAGTGCCGGTGACGCTGGAACTCGGTGGCAAATCGCCACAGCTGGTCTTTGATGATGCCGACCTGGATGCGGCCCTGCCATTTCTCGTAAATGCAGGCGTGCAGAACGCGGGGCAAACCTGTTCGGCCGGTTCACGAATTCTGGTGCAACGTGGCGTATACGATGAACTGGTCGGACGCCTGGCGAAAAAATTTGCCGCGCTGCGGGTCGGGCAAGCCATCAATGATCTGGATGTAGGGCCATTGATTTCGAGCAAGCAGAAAACCCTGGTATCAAGCTTCATCGATGCCGGGCGTGACAGTGGCCTCGTCGTTGCGGCCGAAGGGGTCATAACAGAAGACGCCCCGCCAGCGGGTCACTACGTCCGGCCGACCTTGTTCGCTGATGTTGATCCGGATCACGAGCTCGCGCAGCAGGAAATATTCGGTCCAGTGGTGGTGGTTATTCCGTTTGCGACGGAAGAAGAGGCGCTACGAATCGCAAACGGTGCTCACTACGGCCTGGTGGCCGGCGTCTGGACAAAAGACGGTGCCCGCCAGATGCGGCTCGCACGGCAGCTTCGCGCCGGGCAGGTTTTCATCAATAACTATGGGGCGGGCGGTGGTGTTGAATTGCCGTTCGGTGGTGTGGGCCGATCCGGTCACGGTCGTGAGAAAGGGTTTGAAGCCCTGTACGGATTTACGACGGTCAAGACGGTTGCGGCCTTCCACGCCAAAGGATGCGATTGAATGAGACTCGAGGGAAAAACAGCGATTGTCACTGGTGGTGCGTCAGGATTCGGTGCAGGGATCGTGCGTCGTTTTATTCTCGAAGGTGCCCGGGTCGTCATTGCCGATATTGATGGTGGCGCGGCGACTGCGATGGCTGAGGATTTAGGTGATGCAGCGCTGGCACTACAAGTTGACGTTGCCAGTACAGAGGGCGTCGCGGCCATGGTTCAAACGACGCTTCAATCGATGGGCCGTATCGATATCCTGGTGAACAATGCGGGCATCGGTCACAAGCCGGAGCCGATGGAGAGCCTGTCCGAAGAAACGTTCGACAGGATTTTCGAAGTGAACATCAAATCCATTTTCCGGACCGCGCAGCAAATCGTGCCGGTCATGAAGGAGAGCGGTTCCGGGGCCATACTGAACATCGGCTCAACCGGCGGCGTCAGTCCGAGGCCCAACCTGACCTGGTACAACGCGTCCAAAGGTTGGGTGATCACGGCCACGCGCTCAATGGCGATTGAGTTGGCGGCCTCGGGTGTGCGAGTTAACGCACTCAACCCGGTGGCCGGTGAGACGCCGTTGCTGAAAACATTCATGGGTGAAGACACGCCTGAAATCAGGGCAAAATTCCTGGCCTCGATCCCGATTGGTCGATTTTCGACACCCGAAGACATGGGCGCGGCCGCCACTTTCCTGTGTTCGGACGACGCCTCCATGATCACGGGCGTGGCACTGGAGGTTGATGGTGGCCGCTGTATCTGACCTGCAGCCAGTGCTGGATGAAATCGACGACCGTCGCGATGAACTGGTCGGGCTTACCCGCGACCTGATTCGTTTTCCGACCATCAATCCACCCGGCGAGGCATACCAGCCCTGCGCCGAGTTTATTGGCAAGCGGCTTTCAAAGCGTGGTTTCGACATTGAGTATGTACGCGCCACCGATACACCCGGCGACAGCGATGCCTATCCACGCATCAATGTCGTTGCACGACGAGAAGGTTCGGGCAGTGGACCTTGCGTTCATTTCAATGGCCATATCGATGTTGTTGAGGTGGGCTCAGGCTGGACGGTTCCGCCCTTTGATGGCCTGGTAAAGGACGGTAAAGTTTACGGTCGTGGTGCCTGCGATATGAAGGGCGGACTGGCATCCGCCATCATTGCCGTTGAAGCATTAATTGATTCAGACCCGGATCATCCCGGGGCGATCGAAATTTCCGGGACCGTTGACGAGGAGTCTGGCGGACTCGGTGGCGTGGCGTACCTGGCCGAACGCGGCTGGTTTTCAGCACCGCGTGTCGATCATGTGATCATTCCAGAGCCTCTGAATGTCGATCGGGTTTGTATCGGACATCGTGGTGTCTGGTGGGCCGAGATCGAAACGATGGGACGCATGGCACACGGCTCCATGCCGTTCCTGGGTGATTCCGCCATTCGGCACATGAACGCGGTCCTGGAACGCATTGAGCAGGAATTGTATCCGGCACTGGCGCGTCGCGTGTCAGACATGCCGGTGGTACCTGATGGCGCTCGTCAGTCGACCATGAATATTAATTCCTTGCATGGCGGGCAGGAGGAAATTCAGGAAGGCCTGCCCACGCCGTGTGTTGCGGACTCCTGTCGCATGATTATCGATCGGCGATTTCTTATCGAGGAAAGTCTGGACGATGTACGGGCCGAAATGGTTGAGATTCTTGAAGGTCTGGTGCAAAGCCGTCCCGATTTCAAGTATGACCTCCGCGAGATGCTGGCCGTTGCGCCGAGCATCTCGGACAAAAACGGCCCGGTTGCCGCCACGACGGCAGCAGCCATACGGGAAGTTCTGGCGGTCGAGCCGAGCTTTGTATGTTCACCAGGCACCTACGATCAAAAGCACATCGATCGAATTGGCCGGCTAAAAGACTGCATTGCCTACGGACCCGGGGAACTCGATCTTGCGCATCAACCCGATGAATGGGTCGGCATTGACGATATGGTAGCGGCGGCCAAAGTCATGGCGTTGACGGCTTCACGCTTGCTCCGACGAACGGTGTGACGCTCATCGTCCTGCTGCGAGCAAGCGTCCGGCAATGAAAGCCTGGGTTCGGGCATGTCTTCTGGTCTTCATCGTAGTGGGTGGCGCGGCCACTTCGTTCAGCGCTGCCGCCAGGGATCAACTCATTCTTGGCGTGCCGCTTGAGCCGCCGAATCTGGACCCAACCTCCGGCGCGGCCGCCGCGGTCGACGCCATCGTCTATGGCAATATCTTTGAGGGTCTCACCCGGATCACGCAGTCCGGCGCCGTTGCCCCGGCACTCGCCGAGTCCTGGGAAGTATCACCGGACGGGCTCGCCTATGTTTTTCACTTGCGGCGCGACGTGCGTTTTCACGATGGCAGTTCGTTCGATGCGGATGACGTCAAGTTCTCACTGGATCGTGCGCTGGCGGCGGATTCGACCAACGCCCAGAAGGCCTTGCTGAGCCCGATTCGACAGGTCGATGTGCTCGATGCATTCACCGTTGAACTCAGCCTCCATCACCCGTCTGGCACGCTCCCCTATGTTCTTGGATGGGGCGATGCCGTTGTTGTCGCGGCCGAGAGTGCGGCCACCAATGCGAGCCATCCGATCGGTACCGGTCCGTTCCTGTTTTCCAATTGGCGGCGAGGGGATTCAATCCGGCTCGACAGAAACCTGGATTATTGGGGGGTCGCCGCAAAACTGAATACTGTTTTGTTCAAGTTTATCGGTGATCCGGCGGCCGCCTTTGCTGCAATGAAAGCCGGCGATGTTGACGCTTTTCCGAACTATCCGGCGCCGGAGAATATCGCCGAATTCGAATCAGACCCCGACTTCAAGGTTGTGATCGGTGCGTCCGAGGGCAAAGTCATCATGGCGATGAACAACGCCCGATCGCCTTTCAACAATCGTCTGGTCCGCCGGGCGATCTCTCATGCGATCGACCGCGACGCCGTGATTGACGGCGCGATGTTTGGTTTTGGACAGCCCATCGGCAGTCACTACACACGACAAAGCCACGCTTATATTGACCTGACCGATCGCTACCCGTTTGACATCGACATGGCCAGGTCGTTATTGGCCGAGGCCGGGTATCCTGACGGATTTACGGCTTCGCTGCGCCTGCCGCCAAGACCCTACGCGCGCCGGGCCGGCGAGGTTATCGCTTCGCAACTGTCTCGTATCGGTATTGATATTGAGATCGAAAACCTTGAATGGGCGCAATGGCTTGATCAGGTGTTCCGGCGTCACGAGTTTGATCTGACTATCGTCGAGCATATTGAACCGATGGACTTCGGCATTTATGCGCGTGACGAATACTACTTCTCGTATTCCAGCCCGGAGTTCAGGTCGTTGTTCGCGCAGGTTGAGGTCGAAATCGATCCGGATGCGAAAGACGAGTTGCTGCAAGCGATTCAGAAAAAGATCGCTGACGACGCCGTGAACGTGTTCCTGGTTCAGTCAGCACGACTGGGTGTCTGGAAGGCGGACTTGAACGGACTGTGGGCAGATACTCCGATACCGGCCAATATTGCGGCGTCGGCGTATTTCGACGCTGACGGATCGGTACAGGAGATCCGACAATCGAGGAGCCAGCCCGGTTCGTCGTGGCTCGGATTCACTATTCCAGCGGTCATTCTCGTTCTGCTGGCGCTGGTCATGCGACAAATGGGTATCGCCTATCTCCTCGGCAGGCTGGGCTCGCATTTCGGCACATTACTCGCAGCAACGGTGGTCATCTTTGTATTGATTCAGGTGGTTCCCGGCGATCCTGCTGCCTACATGATGGGTATGAATGCGAGCCCGGAATCAGTGGCCGCATTGCGCGAGCAAATGGGTCTGGATGCCCCCGCCGTCACTCGCTATTTTGCCTGGGTCGGCGGCCTGCTGACGGGCCAGTTCGGTACCAGTTACACCTATCTGGTGCCGGTGGGCGAGTTGATTGCCGAGCGCCTGCAAGTTTCTGCTCCGCTGGCATTGATGGCGATGATCCTCTCGTTGTTGATCGCGTTACCGGTGGGCGTCCTGGCTGCGAGCCGACGCGGCAGTATTGTGGACACCGCACTCAATGCGCTCATGCAGGTTGGGGTCGCATTACCGAATTTCTGGATCGGCCTGTTGCTTATCCTGGTTTTTTCCACGCAATTGCACTGGTTCGCGGCCGGTGGATTCGTGGGCTGGGATGCCGGCTTTTTCCCGGCACTAAAAGGATTGCTGCTACCGGCTATTGCACTCGCCGCACCACAAGCCGCGATTATTGCCAGGGTCCTGCGAACGTCTTTGCTTGAGACCATGAACGAGGACTACGTGCGAACCGCACGCGCGAAAGGTCTCAGTTGGCGGCAGTCTCTGTGGCGTCATGCGCTGCGCAACGCAATGATTCCGGTGCTGACCATTGTCGGGTTGCAGTTACCGTTTCTGCTGGCCGGCGGCATCATCATTGAAAATGTCTTTTCATTGCCGGGCATTGGTCGACTGGTTTTCCAGGCGATAACGCAACGCGATCTTATCGTCGTGCAAAGTGTCGTCATCGTGCTGGTGTTCGCCGTTGTGACCGTGACCTTTTTGATTGATCTTGCCTACCTGGCCGTTGACCCGCGCCTCAGGAATTCGTCCCGATGACGAACGAAGAGGCGATGCGCGCGCCAGCGGAGGGCGATGGCACGGCCAGCGCGACCACGCATCGTGCCCGTATGGCCCTTGGGTTGCGTAGCGGCTTGTTCCTGGTCACAGCGGTGATTGCGGCTGCGCTGATCTCGTTCGTCTGGACACCGTACGATGTCGAAGCGATTGAGATCTCCAGCAAGTTGTTGCCCCCATCCCTGCAACACCTTTTTGGAACCGATCACTTTGGTCGCGATGTGCTGTCGATGATCATGGTGGGCGCGCGCAATTCACTGGCGGTGGCGCTGATCGCCGTCGGTATAGGTGCCGGCATTGGCGTGCCGCTGGGATTGCTGGCGGCGGCGAAAAAAGGCCTGGTAAGTGAATCAATCATGCGTACGAATGATCTGATCTTCGCCTTCCCCTCGCTGTTGATGGCGGTCATGATCACGGCGGCTTTCGGTGCTGGCGCCGTCAATGCCATCATTGCGATAGGCATATTCAATATTCCAGTATTCGCCCGTGTGACTCGCGGTGCGGCGCTGAGTTTGTGGGCGCGAGAATTCATACTGGCAGCGCGGGTTGCCGGAAAATCATCGTGGCCGATTTCGCTGCAGCATATTCTGCCTAACCTCGGTGGCTTGTTGATTGTGCAGGCCGCAATTCAGTTCGCGCTCGGAGTCGTGGCCGAGGCGGGACTGTCCTATGTTGGGCTTGGTGTGCAACCGCCCATGCCAAGCTGGGGCCGCATGCTGAGCGAGGCGCAGACGATGATTGGTTTTGCTCCCTGGCTGGCCATCTTTCCCGGTCTGGCGATCATGTTGCTGGTTTTCGGCTTTGGCCTGATCGGTGATGGTCTGAATGATCACCTCGATCCTCGCATCAGGCGGGAGCGCTAGGGCATGTCATTACTTAGCATCAGCGATTTGCAGGTTTCTATCGATGAAACGCCAATACTCAACGCGGTGTCTCTGCAGCTAAGTGGCGGTGAAATCCTGGGCCTGGCTGGTGAGTCGGGCTCCGGAAAAACCATGACGGCGCTGGCAATTGCGGGACTGCTACCCGGTCGGGCCAGTATGAGCGGCGAGATTATTCTGGACGGGGTGACACTGTCGGCTGCCAGTGAGGATGAGTACTGTCGTCTACGCGGTCGGGATATCGGAGTGGTTTTTCAGGAACCGATGACGGCATTGAACCCGGTGATGACTATCGGTCAACAGGTGGCCGAAACAGTACGAATTCATCGCGATGTATCCCGAGCGGATGCGCGCCGGTTGGCACGTGAGACCCTCAACAGGGTCGGATTGCCGGCATCCCGGTTTTCACTGGACCGCTATCCGCATGAGCTGTCGGGTGGCCAGCGACAGCGGGTTGCGATCGCGATTGCGGTCGCGCTGAAACCGAAATTGCTGATTGCTGACGAGCCGACGACGGCACTCGACGTCACAACGCAAGCGGAAATCATGGCCTTGTTCCGACAGCTGGTCAGCGAAGATGGTGTCGGACTGATACTGGTAACTCACGATCTCGCTGTCATTGCACAAATGGCGGATCGAGTCGTGGTTATGCAGCAGGGTGAAATTATCGATCAGGGAAGTATTGCCGATGTTTTCGTGGCGCCACGGCAACCGTACGTCAGGACACTGCTGAAAAATGCGGTGTACATTCCGCAGCGTAGCGAATCGAGGGAAATCGGCACGACTCCTGTCCTGGAAACACGCCATATTATTAGAGAGTATCCCGGTGCCCGTAAACTGCTTGGCAGGGAAGCACCACTGCGAGCGGTCGATGATGTCAGCTTGCAGGTTTTTGCGAACGAGAATGTCGGCCTGGTCGGCGAATCCGGCTGCGGTAAATCGACTTTGCTGAGAACGATTCTGGGTCTCGACCGGGCCCAGGCGGGCGAAGTTCGCGTCTTCGGTGAAGCATTCCCCGCGCAGCGTCAGGAAGACATGCGGCGCTTGCGTCAGCGTATTCAGGTCGTGTTTCAGGACCCATTCGGCACCTTCGACCCACGCTGGCGAGTGGAACAGCTGATTACAGAGAATTTTCACCTGCTGGACTCTCCACCCCAAGGTGCGAAGGCTCGTCGCCGTGTCGATGAAATCCTCGATCGGGTCGGCCTGAAATCGTCCGCTGCGAAGCAGTTTCCGCATGAGTTCTCCGGGGGCCAAAGACAGCGTATCGCAATTGCGCGCGCACTGATTACCGAGCCCGCGATCATCGCGCTGGATGAAGCCGTTTCTGCACTGGATGTATCTGTGCGGGCGCAGATACTGGATTTGCTGACCGAGTTATCCGACCGGCTGGGCGTGTCTTGTTTGTTTGTTACGCATGATCTATCGGTGGTTCGCTCCATTACGGATCGGGTCCTGGTGATGCAGAAAGGTCGCATTGTCGAACAAGGTCCGACTGATGAGGTGTTTTCAAGGCCGCAACACCCCTATACGGTCGAACTGCTGGGCGCGGTGCCCGATCTGGATCAGGCCTTGTCGAGTTCGGTCTAGCATTTTGTTGAAAAAGACCTCCATGACTTTTTCAACTTCGACGTTCGATCGCCGCTCTCGCGTAGCCCTGCGCTTCGGGGCATTTGGACGTCCTGTCTGGCAATTCGGTCTTCGAATGTCTCCCATTTCTAATGGTTTGCCGCCATCGAAAACGACGGTACATCCCTGTACCGAACGCAGCCCGGCGACCAGCCCGGTTTCCAAAAGGAAGCCAGTATCGACTTCGACGGCCAATTTGAATAATGTGAATATTCCATTCGCCCTGGCGGGGCTGAGACAATCGATGTACCAATTGAACAGAAGCAAACGACATGGATACAAAAATGAACCGCAGAAATCTGTTGGGGACATTAGCGGCGGTCACCACAGCGGGAGTTGCGTTGAGCGTGGCCGGTAAATCCGGGGCTGCGGCGACTCAGGGTGGTGCCGGCGGCGCCGCGACTCCTGTGCGGACCGGACCGCGTAACCTGATCACGGATGTGGCGGGACTGCAGGTGGGCCAGTCCCATGACGCCGAGGTCAAGACCGGCGTTACGGTTATTTTGCCGGACAAAGCGGCTGTAGCAGCCTGTGATGTGCGCGGCGGCGGTCCGGCAACGCGTGAAACCGATGCCCTGGCCGCGGAGAACCTGGTACAGGAAATCGATGCTGTGGTTTTTTCCGGTGGCTCGGTGTACGGCATGGCGGCAGCCGATGGTATCGCCGCCTGGATGGGCTCGCGAGGTCGCGGTTTTTCCATGGGTAACGCCGCGGGGGTCCCACCTTCACCCATCCTGCCGACGGCCTGTCTTTATGATCTGGCGAATGGCGGTGACAAAGGCTGGGGAGATGAGCCGCCCTATCGTAATCTGGGCATCGAGGCGCTGGAGGCGGCATCTGCAGAGGTTGCCCTGGGCACAGTCGGCGCCGGCTATGGTGCTAACTCGGGCGAGCTCAAAGGCGGGCTGGGTTCAGCCTCCGTGGTCTCGGAGGACGGCATCACGATTGGCGCGCTCGTAGCCGTGAATAGTCTGGGTTCCGCCATTGCTCCAGGCGGCAAATCATTTTGGGCGGCGCCGGTCGAGATCAACGCAGAATTTGGTGGTTTGGGCACGGAGGGCCTGATTGCCGGTCCGGAGGACTACGGCCGGGCCATGCAGCCGCGCGGCAATACGACGCTTGCCTGTATCGCCACCGACGTTGCTTTGACCCGGGTTGAAGCGCAACGCATTGCAATTATGGCGCAGGACGGACTTGCCAGGGCATTGCGACCTGCTCATGCGCCGTTTGATGGTGATGTGGTGTTCGTGTTGTCGACGGCTCAGCAAGAGGCTGCGGAAGATATGCCACGCTCCGTATTGACGACCCGTTTGGGTGCCCTGGCGGCGGATACGCTGGCGCGTGCTAT
>CAYUOY010000043.1:11312-25381 GCA_964446495.1 uncultured Woeseiaceae bacterium
CTCAAGAAGACCGATGCTCTTTCAAAAAACCGCCCAGTAACCGGAACTCTTCAGCCCGATCGCTCCCCTTACGCCAGGCAAGGCCAATGGTTCGGTAATTTTGATCGCGCATCGGATACGTCTTCACCTGTGTATTTCGCAGCAGCGCTGAGCCCGATGCCATCTCCGGAAGAAACGTAATTCCGAGATCCGCATCTACCATCTCTATGAGCGTCAACAGGCTGCTGGCAGCAAACTGGCTCACTGTCCTTGTACCCTTGAGTCTGCAGGCGTCCAGTGCGTGATCCCGGAGGCAATGCCCATCCTTCAATAACAGCACGCTTTCTGTCTCGATCCGGTTCAAGCGATACTTCGACGGGTCCACACGCTTTGTTTTTGCATGGCAGGCCAGTAGAAACCGGTCTTTGAACAACGGCATCTGCTCGGTGCTGCGCAACTCGAAGGGCAGGGCAAGCAGCAATACATCCAGGTCGCCGTCCAGCAATTGTTCATGAATCCGCTGGGTCTGATCTTCGGCCAGGTAAAGCTTCAGATCCGGATACGATTTCCTCAAAGAAGGCAGGATTGTGGGCAACATGAATGGCGCGATGGTTGGTATCACACCGAGTCGTAACTCACCGCTGAGCGGAAGTCGCTGTTTGCCCGCTATCTCAACCAGGCTCTCTATATCACGGATGCAAAGCCTGGCCTGGGTGACCACCTCCTGGCCGATTGCGGTGATGGTGACCTGGCGGTTGGTGCGGTCTACCAATTGCGTGTTCAGCGTAGATTCGAGTTCCTGTATGCCTTTGCTGAAGGCTGATTGCGAGACGAAACAGGCCGCGGCAGCACGGCCGAAATGCTGTGTGTCGTTCAGTGCCAGGAAATACCGCAGTTGTTTGACGGTTGGTGTCTTCATATTCGATAAAATCGATCAAAGTGATAACAATAATGCGTTTTACGACTCAACACAAACGACCTATTATAGATTTCAGGATTTGTTACCTATACAGGATATACATCATGTTAGAAAATCGAGAAGGGCAATCAGTACCGAACGTTACGTTCAAGACTCGTGTGGATCACAACTGGGTCGAACTCAGCAGCGATGACGTTTTCAAAGGGAAAACGGTCGCTGTCTTTTCCCTGCCGGGCGCATTCACGCCGACCTGTTCGTCGTCGCATGTACCACGTTTCGATCAACTGGCAAGCAACTTCGCGGCTGCCGGCGTCGACGAGATCGTGTGCATCTCGGTGAACGATGCCTTCGTCATGAACGAGTGGAAACAAAGCCAGAACGTCAACAACATTACTTTCCTGCCGGATGGCAATGGTGCATTCACCGACGGCATGGGCATGCTGGTGAACAAAGACGAACTGGGTTTTGGGCAGCGTTCCTGGCGGTATTCCATGCTGGTGCGCGATGGCGTTGTGGAAAAGATGTTCATCGAGCCGCAGGAAGCCGGCGACCCGTACGGCGTGTCGGATGCGGACACGATGCTGGCGTTTCTTGCGCCTGATGCCCCAAAGTCGCTGGACGTCACCGTGTTTTCCAGAGGTGGTTGTGGCCATTGTGCCCGAGCGAAGGAACTCCTGCAGAGCGCCGGAATTAACTACGAAGCACTTGAACTGAACCAGAACTATTCAGATAGAACGCTTCGAGCCGTAGCCAACGCCACCACCTTGCCGCAAGTATTTATCAACGGCGAGAAGATCGGTGGGGCGGACGAGCTTCAGGCATGGTTGTCCTCTGCAGCGGACGTCAAGACGGCCGCTTGATATCTTAAGCACGTACAAGGCAGCCCGTTCTGCCAAAGAACGCCAATTGAAGCCGCTGCTGTTTGTCTCTATCCTCGACCCTGAATGGTGGTTGATTGCTAACGGAGCGCGAACGGGTGAGCACGCAGACAGTTGTCGGTATTGATCTCGGTACACAACACCTGAAAGTGGTTTGCTACGATTTCGAGGACCGACAGGTCGTCGCCACAGAATCGGAGCCGCTCGATCTGTACCAAAACAGTAGCGGCGTGGCGGAACAACGGGCGCAGTGGTGGCTCGATGCGTTGTACGCCGCGTTCTCACGCATTGACCGTAAGATACTTGGCTCGGTGGTCGCCCTGGGTGTTTCCGGGCAGCAACACGGCTTTGTTCCGTTGGACGAGTCCGGCCGGGTTTTGGCCGACGTCAAGCTTTGGTGCGATACCTCGACGGAGCAGGAGTGCCGCGAGATTACCGAGACGATGGGTGGCGAGGGCGCCTGCCTTGATTTAACCGGTAATCGAATTCTCCCCGGCTACACGGCGTCGAAGATTCTCTGGTTTAGAAAAATTCATCCGGAGCTGTACAAAAAATTGGCAACGATTCTTTTGCCGCACGATTACCTGAACTTCTACCTCACCGGTGAGCGCTGTATGGAGGCCGGCGATGCCTCCGGAACCGGCTTGCTCGATATTCGCAACCGCGAATGGTCCAGCGAAATGTTACGGGCGATCGACGCCGATCGTGATCTGAGTCAGTGCTTGCCGCCGCTTCGGACAAAGCCCGGAATGATCGGCACGTTGTCGAAACAGGCGGCGGAGACCCTGGGTCTGCCGGTTACGACACCCGTTTGTACCGGTGGCGGCGACAACATGATGGCGGCAATCGGCACCGGCAATGTTGCCAATGGCCGGCTCACGATGAGCCTCGGCACATCGGGCACAGTGTATGCGTACTCCGACACACCGGTCATCGACCCTGATGGAGAGATTGCGGCCTTTTGTTCATCGACCGGGGGCTGGCTGCCGCTCCTGTGCACCATGAACTGTACAGTGGCGACGGAGACCATGCGGCGAATGCTTGATACGGATCTGGCCGGGTTTGAGCAGCAGGTGAGCTGCGCGAGCGCCGGGTCAGGCGGCATCATCACGGTGCCGTTTTACAACGGTGAACGAAGTCCAGATCTGCCGAACGGCAAAGCGTGCATCCTGGGTCTCGACAGCCACAATTCACGACCGGAGAATCTTTTGCGCTCCGCCATGGAGGGCGCGACCTATGCGCTGCGTTCTGGTATCGACAGACTCAAGGCTCTGGGTGTCGAGACAGAAGAGATTGTCCTGACTGGAGGTGGTGCCAACAGTGCGAGTTGGCGGCAGTTGGTGGCTGACGTTTGCAATGCGCCTGTTACCGTTCTGCAACAACGCGAAGGCGCGGCGTTCGGGGCCGCGCTGCAGGCCGTGGCGGCAATGGATGGGTCGGAATTAGGTGAACTGGTTGGCGAGCACTTGTCGCGCGATGAGGCGGCATGCTGTGAACCGGACCCACGGTCGGTCGGTTTTTATCAGGACGCCTGTTCCGATTACCAGAGAGCCGTCGCCGCAGTGACACCCTATTTTCAGTCGACAACAAATCGGAAAACGTGAGGTATTGGCATGAGTCGAACAATCTTTACGGGCGGTCAGGAGTTTTTTCCGGGTATCAATCGAATCGCCTACGAAGGACCTGAGTCCGACAATCCGCTAGCGTTCAAAGCCTATGACTCGACCTGCGAGATCGCAGGTAAGACGATGGAGGAACACCTGCGTTTCGCTATCTGCTACTGGCACACGTTCGGTGCGACGGGGCAAGATCCGTTTGGTCCGGGTACCCGAAACTACCCGTGGGCAAAAAGCAGCGATCCAATGACGGCGGCAGCCGATCGCATGGACGCCGCGTTTGAGTTCTTTAGCAAGATGGGTGTGCCCTATTTTTGCTTTCACGACCGCGACATGGCACCGGAAGGTGGCTCTGTTGGTGCGTCCGAGAAGAATCTGCACATCATGACTGCCGCGGCTAAAGAACGTATGCAGGCAACGGAAATCAAGTTGCTGTGGGGAACGGCCAATGTGTTTTCACATCCCCGTTATATGAATGGTGCGGCGACCAACCCGAATTTTGACGTTGTCGCGCACGCGGGAGCCCAGGTGAAGGCCGCTATTGACGCCACCCGGGAACTCGGCGGCGAGAACTATGTTTTCTGGGGTGGGCGTGAAGGCTATGCATGCTTGTTCAATACCGACACTCGCCGGGAACAGGAGCATCTTGCAAAGTTCCTGACGATGGCGCGTGACTATGGTCGGTCAATCGGATTCAACGGCACCTATCTCATCGAACCCAAGCCCATGGAGCCGATGAAACATCAATACGATGCGGACGCGCAAACGGTGATCGGTTTCCTGCGGCGTTACGGTCTGGACAAGGACTTCAAGCTAAACGTTGAGGCGAATCACGCCACGCTGGCCGGCCACAGTTTTGCGCACGATCTGCAAATGGCGACGGACGCCGGGATGCTGGGCTCGGTGGATGCCAATCGCGGTGATCCACAAAACGGTTGGGATACCGATCAGTTTCCAACCGATACCAATGACTGTACGCAGGCAATGCTGGTCATTCTGGCCGATGGTGGATTTACGTCCGGGGGACTGAACTTCGATGCGAAAATTCGTCGCGAGTCAGTTGATCCGGAGGATATGTTTATCGCGCATATAGGCGGGATGGATGCCTTCGCACGGGGTCTGGTTTTTGCAGGACGGATGCTGCGCGACCAGCAGTTCACCGAGCTTAAAGAGAGTCGATATCAAAGCTTCGCTGCGGGGCCCGGCGAGCGATTTGCAGCAGGTCAGTTGACGCTCGATGATTTACACGCGCATGCCGCGCAACACGGCGAGCCCGAGCTGCAATCCGGAAAGCAGGAACTCGTGGAGAATCGCATGAATGACCTGATGTTTCGCCCGGGCGATCGCTGAAACATCCGGGACCGGTGAGAATGATTCAGGATTCCCGGTTCATGGCACTGCGCGCCGGGCCGTGTTCCCGCAGCTTTGACAATGGCAGGGTTGCCACCTGACGCGCGATTACGCGCAAACGAATGGCGTCACGCACATGCATCGGTCTTCGACTATTTTGCGTTCAACATACGGGTCCGATTCTGGCTATTCTCTCACCTCGCGCAGCGTATAATCGATCGCAACGAGGAGGGGCTGGTGGCATTATCGCAAGACCAGATTTACGAGAGAGCACGGCTGTCGAGAGATGCACGCTTTGACGGGCATTTCTACGTGGCGGTCAAAACTACCGGAATCTATTGCCGCCCGGTTTGCCCGGCGAATGCGCCCAAGAGCAAGAACGTGTCCTTTTATCCCAGTGCGGCGGCGGCCAGTGAAGCGGGCTATCGACCGTGTTTACGGTGCAGGCCCGAGAGTGCCCCGGGTACCCCGGCATGGAGCGGCACCTCAACCACGGTCAGAAGAGGACTGCGATTGATTGCTACGGGTGCACTTGATGACGGTAATGTGGAAGCGCTGGCCGATCGCCTGGGTGTGACGAGTCGACATCTGCGGCGTCTGTTCAACACTCACCTCGGCGCTTCACCGCTGGCAGTGGCGCATACCCAGCGTCTGCACTTCGCGAAGCGCCTGATTGACGAAACACGCATGCCAATGAATCACATCGCCGATGCGGCCGGGTATGGCAGCGTCCGACGATTCAACGATGCGTTCAGGAATACTTATGACCGCAGCCCGCGGGATCTGCGATCGTTTCATGATGGTAAGGAGGGCAGCGACGGAAATGCCACGCTCACCGTTAAGCTGTCCTACCGGGCACCCTTCAACTGGAACGGCATGCTCGAGTTTTTCGCACACAGGGCGATTCCGGGCGTCGAAAAAGTCGCTGGTGATGCCTATCAGCGAACGATCAGTATTGATGGAGAACAGGGCATCATCACGATTCGTCCCGTCGCCAAAAGTCGCACCGCACAAAGCAAGTCTCTTTCTCTGACCCTGGAAGGCGTGGCAACAGGAAGCCTGTTCGAGACGGTGCGACGGGCCCGGGAAATGTTCGATCTGGATGCGGCCGTTGAAGATATTAGTAAGACGTTGCGAAAAGACAGCACGCTTGCGGCGATTCTCAAACGCCAGCCAGGCATCCGTGTGCCGGGTGCCTGGGATGGGTTCGAACTTGCCGTCCGTGCGATTCTCGGGCAGCAGATTTCAGTTGCCGCCGCCACCACGCTGGCCGGCCGAATTGCCCGTCGTTACGGTGAGCCTTTGCGTGTCACTACAGACTTTGACGAAGATTCACTGGCTTTCATTTTTCCAACACCTGAACGCCTTGCCCGGGTTCGTTTCAATAATATCGGCCTCGTCAGGAGTCGTGCGGCGACCATCCGTTCGTTGGCGACTGCCGTCCACCGCGGCGAGATAGATTTCGATTTTTCCCAGGACCCGGACGAGTTCTGCGAGAAGCTCAAATCGATCAAAGGCATCGGGGACTGGACTGCCCAGTATGTAGCGATGCGTGTGTTGAAACATCCGGATGCGTTTCCGACCGCGGATCTGGGTCTTCTCAAAGCCATTGACCCGCCGCATCGGGTGTCTTCGTCTACACTGTCACTAAGGGCGGAGAGCTGGCGTCCGTGGCGTGCCTATGCGGCATTGCTGCTGTGGGGTTCTTTGTCCGGATCTGGAGGATAAAATCATGTACTACTGCTTTCTTACCACGCCAATTGGCGATCTGTTGCTGGCCGGTGACGAACACGGGCTCAGCCTGATCAGCTTTCCGGAGGGGTCGATGCGGCGTGAGCCGGAGCCGGAATGGATTTACTCGGAGAAACCCTTTGCTGAGGCGCGCGCGCAACTGCTGGCATATTTTGATGGCGCCCTCAAGGAGTTCGATTTGCCGCTGCATCCCGATGGCACGGAATTCCAGCTACAGGTGTTGTCTGAGTTGCAGAAAATTCCCTATGGGACCACAACGTCCTATGGCGATATAGCCAGGCGAATCGGTCGCCCGAAAGCCGTACGAGCTGTCGGCGCCGCCAATGGGAGAAATCCCCTGCCGATTATTATTCCCTGTCACCGGGTTGTTGGCAGCAGTGGTGATCTGACTGGATTCGGCGGCGGACTACCTACCAAAGAGGCGCTGTTGCGACTGGAAATGGAGCACAGCCAGTTCCCGCATGTCAGCGACGCACCAGCGCAATAAATTCCAAGCAGGTGTTGCGAGCCCGGCCTGTGTTCCGGCTGGCTACAATTCTTTATTCTGCATCGCCAGCACGATGGCAGATGGTTCGACACCCGCCAGCGTACGTTCGTCCTTGTGCAATGTGCCGAGTCGGGTTGTTATCGGTAGCACACCCGCCCAAACGGGAGTGTCGTAGTCATCTTCCTCGTCGTCCGGAGCACCGCTGGAGATCTTGGCGGATGCGCTGTCGATCTTAACGGCAATGACGCCCGTCATTTTGATTTCCCGTTCGTGCGATGCGCGCAGTTCATCCCAGCGTCCTGGCATCGTGTTTTCGCTGATGAACTTCATGGCACGCAGCTTTGGCTCGTTTCCTTCGACGAGTTCCGGAGTGCCGAACACCGTGACGGAGCGAAAATTCATCGATGAGTTGAAGGTCGAGCGAGCCAGGACGATGCCATCGAGCAGCGTTACGTTCAGGCAGACTGTCTCTGTTTGTTCCAGCAACTTGATGATGCGCGCCTTGCGGGCGCCATGGAGAAATACGGTTTCGCCGTCCCGTCCGTAGATCATGGGTACGACCACCGGATTGCCATCCTGAACAAAGGCGGCGTGCGCCATGATGCCCGCATCAAGGATTGCATGTACCGTTTCCCGATCGTAGTGCGCCTTTTTTGGGAGTTGTCTTACTTTGTTGAGTTTTTCAATCGTGTAGGGGTTCGACATTTCAATCATCCGTGCAGGAAGCGGGGTGCGAGTGTGAGCGCGACGACAGATACCAGGACAATCGCAATAAGATTCAGCGCGAAGCCCGCTTTGGCCATCTTTGGAATTGTCAGCAAGCCCGAGCCAAAAACGATTGCGTTGGGCGGGGTCGCCACCGGCAACATGAAGGCGCAACTCGCGGCCAGCGTTACCGGTATCGTTAATACGATGGGGTTCATACCGGCTTCGATCGCAATCGCACCGACCACAGGCAGGAATGTGGCCGTCGTCGCAATATTGCTGGTGAGTTCGGTCAGGAAAATAATCATAATGCAGACCGCCAGCACCAGGGCGGCTATTGGCAGAGCTCCCAAACCCGCCAGGCCGCTGCCGAGCCAGGCGGCCAGTCCGGTCTTGCTGACGGCGGACGCCAACGTTAACCCGCCGCCGAAAAGCAGCAGAATGCTCCAGGGCAACTTTTCAACATGCTGCCAGCGAATAAGAAACGGGTCTGAACGGCTGCCGCTTGGAATCAAGAACAAGGCGATTGCCCCGGTCATCGCAATGCCTGAATCGTCCAGGGCTTCAAGGCCGGGAAGTCGCGCGAGCAGCGGCCGCATGATCCAGGCGAATGCGAGGCCAATGAAAATTACGCCGACTCGTTTCTCCGGGATTGTTATCGGGCCCATGTCGGACTTCATCTTTGCGAGCGTTGAGCGGGCTTCCGGCGAGGTGATGAAATCTACCTTGAATATCCAGCGTGTCAGTGTGAGCCAGGCCAGCGGTAGCAACACGATACTCACTGGAACCCCCACCAGCATCCAGCGCGCGAAATCAATCTGCGTGCCGTAGGTCTCCAGCATGAAGGCGGCCATCATTGCATTGGGGGCGGTTCCAACCAAGGTGGACATGCCGCCAATGGTGGAGGCATAAGCGACCCCTAGCAGCAGCGCGTACTGAAAGTCACTTTTTGCCGATTCGTCGAGCCCGTCCACCGTGCTGTGAATGACAGCAACAATCGAGACGGCAATTGGCAGCATCATCATGGTGGTGGACGTATTCATTACCCACATACTGAGTAAAGCGCTGGCGAGCATGAAGCCACCCACCAGCGAGCGACCGTTGCCGCCACTGTGTTGCAAGACGGTCAGCGCGATGCGGCGGTGCAAGTTCCAGCGCTGCATGGCGAGCGCAACGATGAAGCCGCCCAGAAACAGATAGATAACCTTGTTGGCGAAGGGTGCCGCCGTATCACTCATATTGGCGATGCCGAGCAGCGGGAACAGGATCAGCGGCAGCAATGCAGTGACGGCAATGGGCACGGCTTCCGTTGCCCACCAGATTGCCATCCATGCACCCATGGCCGCCGTTCGCCAGGCCGGGTCCGCGAGTTCCTCGGGCGCGCCGCTAACCAGCATTGCAGCGGCTACCAATGGTCCCAGCGCCAGCCCGGCTTTTTGAAACGTAGCGCGGCCATTATTGGTTGATTCGCTCAAGGTGATTGCAACTCCGGGTCCAGTGATCAGCGCGCAAGGATACCGCGATCCGGCTGCACAGTGCCAAGTGACCGTACGGTAGTCATGCGGAGGCGATGAGTTTTCGGCCTCAATCTACATGTTGTATCTGGCTCGCCTTGGGCCACAAGATGTAGTAGGCTTCTGCCGGTACCACCTCGGTACGCACGGAGATGAGGTGTAGGAAAGGCAATACGGCGTGATCGCCATGCAGGATGCTGGGTCTGGTGAACGGGATTGGAGCGATACCTCTCTTCGCTACCGCCGGTTCGAATGCCCGGAGTTGGGTCGTCGATCGAACACCAGGGCGTTAACCAGAATGTGATCACCAGGTAGCGGTAACGGTTTGACCGCGTGAGATGCAGCAATGGATGTTTTTCTCATGCAATGTTCGAACACACCGCCGCCGGATACATCGTCTACTTCTTTGCCGCCCATTTTTTGGGCGGCTTTTTTTATTGGGGCTGGCTTGAGACACACTGGCGGCTGCCGAGGAAGCAGGAGGAGCTGGTAGCACCGACATGATGCGCGCGAATTTCCACCTTGTCTTGCACGCGCTGGTGCCCGCCGTCATTGCCGGCCTGTTTTACCGCGACAAATTCTGGAGGGTCTGGCTGACGCTGGTTGCGACCATGCTGGTCGATCTCGATCATCTGCTGGCGGACCCGGTGTATGATGCGAATCGATGTAGCATTGGCTTTCATCCGCTGCATTCGTACCCTGCAATTGCTGCGTATGGGATGGCGATGTTCTGGCCCCGCTTGCGGCTTATTGCAATCGGGCTACTGATTCACATGACATTGGACGGCATCGACTGTATCTGGATTTCTTTATGAATAGCAGCACTCACTATCGGTTAAAAAAACCATCCATAGTTCTTTCGGCACCGTCATTCGAACGCCGCTCTTGCGCATCCCTGAGGTTCGCGGCATTTGGACGTTCTGTCTGGCAACGTGTTTTTCGATCGGGTTACATTTTAAACGGCTTACGGCTATCGAAAATGACGGTACATCCCTGGGCCGTACGTAACGGGTCGAAAAACAGTGTTTTTCAAAAAACGGCGGGTCCATTCGGTTTTATCCGTGGCGGTTTCCTGGTCTCGCTGCTGTTTTTCTCTGCGTGTGTGGCCGTGCCAAAGCAAGTGCCGTATCCGGTCTTTCTTCAAGCCGATGAACTGGTGGATATTTTTATGGTGGGCTTGCCGGGCATCCGTGCCAAGCAATTGTCAGGCAATCCGGAGACCCGTCGCTCCAGTAACCGCTTGTTGTTACCAGCGGACTGGAGTTTTACCACTGGCGCGTCACCCGACAAGAGTGTCGAAATCTACGTGCTGACTGGTGAGGTTCAGCTCGGTGAATTTACTCTGGGGCCCGGTGGCTATGCCTATATACCTCCCGGTTCGACCGGGCTCGGGATGATCACGACGGGCGGCGCGTCCTTACTGTATTTTCTTGACAATGCGCAACCTGACAGCATGATCCAGACGCCGATGATACTGAGCCGTGACATTTTGAGCTGGCAACCGATCTCCGACGATCCAAACGACCTGGGCGTCTCCATCAAAGAATTACGCCACGATCCTGGCAGTGGTGTTCGCACGTTCCTGCTGCGCATGAACGCTGGTGCGACACGCCCCTGGCGGATGTCGAGCATAGCGGAGGAGGGTTATCTTCTGCAGGGGACAGACCACCACAGTGAGTGTGTTGCCGGGAAAATCCTGAGCGATGGCTACACCAAGGGCGGCTACTACCACAGGCCGCCCGGAGCGGCCAATGCGCGACTGGCCGACGAAGACAGTGCTGACGCCGTTTGGTTGGTTCGAACTCAGGGCCGTGCCGAGATAACGCGACTTTCCGGTTGCGAGGTGGCGCAAGAATAACGCAACCAGGTTCAGGACGATCGAACCTGGAGAAGCTCCGCCACTCTCAACCAGGGCCCGGGCTGGCGTGACTACTTCTTAATGAATTTCGCGATACCGGCACCCATTTTCATGACCTTCTGTAGCGTCGGCGTCGGCATTTCGCGTATTTTTTCGTACCACTCACTGGTCGTTTCCACGAACCGCAGCATGTTCTTGACGCGTTCTTTGGTGGTGCGGTCTGTGTCCGGTTCTGCCTCAATTTCTGCGGCGCATTTCCGCAACATCGACAGGGTCGGATTCAGTTCGCGCTGTTTGCGTTGCTCGATGATGACGCGGAACAAATCCCATACATCGTGCAATGATTCGAAATAGTCACGGCGATCGCCAAGGATGTGGGTCATTTTCACCAGATTGTAGCTTTGCAGTTCACGAATACTGGTGCTGACATTCGAGCGTGCGACGGACAAGAGATCGACAATCTCGTCTGCGCGTAGTGGTTCGGGTGACAGGTACAACAGCGCCTGTATTTGCGCGACGGTGCGATTGGTACCCCAGCGGGTTCCCATTTCGCCCCAATGCAGGACGTACTTCTGTACCGCCGGAGACATTTCCATAAGATTCTTTTAATTCTGTCAAAACAGAAATTTATGAAATTGACGTACCGTCGTCAAGTGGTGACCGGTTTAATTTTCGCCATGGCTGTTCGCCACGACGATGGCTCGCTGGGGCGCAGGCCACCCTTCGACCGTCCTGGTTGGGTCGTCGGGATCGAGGGCTTCCAGCAGCGATTCGAACGGCATCCATTCCGTAGAACGCTGTTCATCGGTCGTTGTTGCCGTTAGATCGACGAGCCTGATGTCAACAAATCCGCAACGGTCAAGCCAGATGTGCAACTCAGAGACACTGGGCAGCAACCAGACGTTGCGCATCCGTGCATAGCGATCTGGCGGTGTTCTTGCCAGCGCTTGCGCGCCGGGCAGCACCAGGGTTTCAAGTACAAGTTCTCCGCCGGGCCGCAAGGTGTCCCGCAACTGTCGCAAGTGGTCCAGTGGCGAACGCTGGTGATAGAGGACCCCCATTGAAAAGACGCTATCGAAGGCTTTCATTGCGGGCGGCAACTCATGCAGCCTGAGTGGCAGGACATGCACTGGCTGCGGCTCGATGAAATTCATAATGGCCTGAAACTGGACCAAATAAAGTAGTGTTGGATCTATCCCGACCACCATACGGGCGCCTTGTCCGCGCATGCGCAACGCGTAGTAGCCGTTGCCGCAGCCGACATCGAGGACCAGGCGATCATCGAGAGTGGCTATCGAATGGCGGAGACGGTCCCACTTCTGGTCGGAGCGCCATTCTGTGTCGATGGCAATGCCACCGATATCGAATGGCCCCTTGCGCCAGGGCACCAACCGCAACAACGCCTCCCGGACCGCGGTCTGCTCGCGGTGGTTCAATGTAAGATTCGGGGTCGCTATTGCCGGTGACCTCAAATCCGCGGCATTCCGTTCCACAGCGGGCAAGCACGCCAAGGCATCGCGCCACTGTGCGAGTGTGCCATGCGCGTCGTCCGCGGTCCGTGCCGCCAGCAATGGCGTGAGCTCCGCGATCCAGTCTTCAAAGCCTGCGGCGGTCAGGTCCCTGAACAGGGCGTCGAGATCAAGCATGGCCTAGCGAATGGCCACAAATGACACGAAATTGAAATAGCGCATCCAGACGCCCACGTGCCGGAATCCGGCGGAGCGCATGCGTTTTTCGTGGGTGGCGACCTTTTCGGGCAGCAGAACATTTTCGATGGCCGCCCGTTTGCGGGCGATTTCAAGCTCGCTGTAGGCATGCTGTCGTTTGAAATTGTGGTGCAGGTCGACCAGCAGGGCTTCTATACCCGGGTCCTCATCGACGATTTTCTCTGACAGGACAAATACGCCACCGGGGCGCATGCCGCTGGCTATGTTGGCAACGAGGTCCTGGCGGTCGCCAATCGGCAGGAACTGGAGGGTGTAATTCATCACGACCATCGAGGCGTTGGCGATTTCAGTATGACGGATATCATCGGTGAGAATTTCAACCGGAATCTGGTGTGGGTCCGCTGCCACGATCTCCCGGCAGCGCGCCACCATGGCCGGGGCGTTGTCAATCGCGGTAATTCTGCACCCGCTTGCCGCGATTCCAGCCCGCATCGCCAGTGTTGCCGCCCCCAGGGAGCAACCCAGGTCATAACAGTGGCTATCCGGCTGAACATGCTCTTGTGCGAGATCGCGAATCGCCTGGATTGACGCCGCATAGCCGGGAATAGAGCGCTGCAGCATGTCCGGAAACACAGCGGCCACGGCAGCGTTGAATTCGAAGGACCCCTTACTGGCGTTTTGATGGGTATAGATTCGATCTAGCGACATGGGCGTTCCGGGGAGCCTGGAAGATGGTTAGCCAGGATTCGGGACCCCGGCGGGCGCTATTGTAGTCCGGGGTGGCGGGCAACGCATCCTGGCCCGGATGCGGCCCGTCGAATATCAGCGTTTTTCAACAAGCTGCTGGTAATCTGATTTTCTGGAGAAGAATTCGAGCGAATGGCTAGTTCGAAATGGCCAGCGGCCAGATTAAAAAAACAGTCACTTATGTGTTGACTCTTTGGCGGGAGGATTAGACAATAGCCGGCTTGAGTTCGCGGAGGGGTACTCAAGCGGTCAACGAGGGCAGACTGTAAATCTGCTGGCTATGCCTACGTAGGTTCGAATCCTACCCCCTCCACCAGCTTTGAGGGGCCGGTGGTTGGACGCGGCAAGTATAGCAGGATCGTTGGCGGAGACGCTGGTGGGACCGCACACTTATATAGAATTTGCAAAATCCGGACGGTTTGGAAAATACGGACTGTCAGGATTTTTTTTGTGCCACATGAAATGGGCGAGGATAACAACCCGGACGTGAAAGACACAGGTACGGTGCTGCGCGGACGAACGAAGACACGGTTTTAGGAAAAGCGGGTGTAGTTCAACGGTAGAACCTCAGCCTTCCAAGCTGATGATGTGGGTTCG
>CAYUOY010000044.1:0-4286 GCA_964446495.1 uncultured Woeseiaceae bacterium
ATAAGGGTAGAGTACGCACCAATCGTGCCTACCGCAAAATCTCCGTCTGAGATATTGTCCCAGGTCGTGCCGGCATTTTCGGTTTTCCAAACGCCACCGCCCGCCGCACCCATGTAATACAGCAATGGGTTATCGGCGACACCGGTTACCGTCGTCACCCGACCGCCCCTGAATGGTCCGATCAGACGCCATTCGACGGCCGACAGGGTGGCAGGATCGACGATTTCATCAGCGACAGCCGAACCTGTCCAGGTACAAACTACGCCGAGAACAGCAAGCGATACGTTGACGAAAATAGTATTGGTTTTTGAAGCGGACATCAGGATTCCCGTGCAATTTGAACCTCGGCAGGCGCGCACCAGCACGCACGCCTGCAGTTGACGGTCGAATATAGCTCAGAGGGAAAAAATAATCCGCTGTCGGACAGCTAACCGCTGGTGGCAGGCCCCCGAAACGCTGCGGCCTTCTTGTCAACCTGTTCAGGATCGGTAATTGGAATCGAACACATATCCGGGTTGCAGATATACATTGATGGAACACCACGATCGGGATAACGCCCCGGTTCTTCATAGTGCAATGCCTTGCGTGGCTCGAATACATTCAGGCCCGCATCGAACAATGCCTTTGCGTTGGGATGACGGGTATCGCCAACCACCGAAAATTCGACGTACGTGGTGGTGATTTTCTCCAGTGCGACGGCGAATTCACCCGCTACCTTGCCTTCCCGGTGAATGATGGCCGGCTGCCCAACCGCTCTGACGGCTCCTTCTGCTACGTCGGCATATTTTTCGTCCTTGGTATACAACCACAGGTCGTAGAAGAAACTGGCGGCCGTGCCGTTGCCCTCGAACGGTTTGCGCGGCGCAATGATCGATGCCGTAGCATCCGGCACGGTCGCGAAAAAGCCACCCGTGTCCTCGTCGTGCAACTGTGTCATGGCCGCACTACCTATCGTATCGGCCGCGTCCAGCCACCGGTCTTCACCGGTCACCCGATGCAGCGCGAGCAGCGCCGTGCCAAACCATGCTTGCGCACTCAGGAACGGCTTCTCATCCGTTACCAGCGGACGCATGCGAGCGTCGTCAGCCGCGGCCTCGTTTGGCATCGCCTGCACGACCCAGCCCTCGGGCCGTTGGCGCTTTTCCAGTATCGCCAGCGCGGCTTTTTTTGCGGTGACAAGGTAGCTTTCATTGCCGGTGGATTCATACGCCAACACATAGGCGGTGATCACCTCGCCGTTCTTGTCGGTATAGATGGCATGGTCAACCGGTGGTGTCCCGTACTCACGTCGCCCGGCGTCGCTATCCAGCAACCAGTAGTCTGCTTTCGCCATGCTACTGGGCAATCTCGGCGGCTCGCTCTTTTGATTCGTGTAAAAAGTGCCATCAGGAGCCATCAACCAGTTACGCAAATACCGATCGACCTCAGCTATCCCGTCCAGGTATTTGTGCTCACCCGTATTCTTGTAGCCCAGCGCAAAAGCAGTAATAGCATTTGATTGCACGAGGATGCGCTTTTCCGGAATAGCCCGCAGTGCGGCGAATCGCGCGGGAATGTCCATTTCAGCCGGGAAAGACGCGATGTAGACGCCGCCCCACACAGGATCGATGGCGTTCAGGAAGCCGGCCGACCCCTTTAGCGACAGCTCCATCAGCGCGGCGTCATCGTACATATGCGCTCGCATATACAAGTGCCGTAGCCGGGATCCACTTTGCTCGCCACCAATTCCGCTACGTCCCCAGCCACCGTATTTATGATTGAGGGACCGGTCCAGTTGCGCACGTAAATCATCGCGCACACGGGTAAGCTCGGTTTCCGCCGGTGCCGGCGGTGCGGCATAGGGAGAATTGGGATCGGGTTCCAGCTTTCCGGCGGCGTGTTTCGCTACCAGGTCATCCAGTATCGGATTGAAGTTCCGCGGCAGGCGATTGCCACGAATGGCCAGCACCTGGGTAGCATCGGGTGCCATGAAGATCGTGGCTGGCCAGGCCCAGTCGGAGTAGCGTTCACCGATGTCCGGTCTTGCTTCGGCGTCAACTTCAATGGCGATAAAATTTTCATTGAGGCGCTCGATGACACCACTGTCCGTGTAAGTCAGCGCTTCCATCCGAGCGCAAGCGCCGCAGCCTTCCATGCCAACTGAGACCAGGATGATCTTGTTTTCTGCCTGCGCGCGTTCGAAGGCGGCTATTTCCCAGTCGTGCCAGTCGATGCTGTCGGCGGCGAAAGCGGCCGGTACGAAAATCAGTCCCAGTGACCATTGCAAGAGCAGTTTCATAGCGATTTCCCCGAATTCGCACCCGACAAACACGCGCGCATCAATTATCAGACCGGCTCAGGCGTTAATTTGTTTCCAATGGCCGCTCATTTCGCTGTGCTGGCGCCAGATCACGGTAAACGGCAAGAATTTTTGCGATCGTGTCTTCATTGCGAAAATCCCGGGCGATCCGCTGCCGTGCGCCCTGCCCGAGCCGCGCGCGATACGCCGGTTCCCTGTATAATGCTTCGATCGCTACCGCAATCGCCCGCGCGTCCTCTGTCGGCACGACCAGGCCGCTGTGACCATCCATCACGAGCTCCGGGCTGCCACCGGAATTGGTCACGATGGGCGGCACTCCATAGGCCATCGCCTCAATCACCGATCTGGGCAGCCCTTCCCGCCGGACCGACGGCAGGCAAAAAACGTCGGCCGCCGCCGTTACCGCCGGTGCATCATCGCGAAATCCGGGTCTGTGAATGCGCTCTTTGACCGGACTGTTCGCAATCGCCCGATCGAGAACTTTGCCGCCCATACGACCGACCAGGAGCAAATGTGCAGGAATATCGTCGGCCAGCAATGACATCGCCTCGACCAGGTATTGCAGGCCTTTGCGGGGCCTGTTATTGGTGATGCAGGCCACGACAAAAGCATCATCGGGTATACCGAACAGCGACAGGTCGGCGGGCCTGGCGGTATACCACTCCAGTTTATGTCCTTTGTGCACGGTGACGGGTCTTTCCGGCGGCATCCGCAGAAAGGCCGGCTGCATGTCGAGAAAATAACGACGAATCGCATCGCAGACGCAGATGATCCGATCGATGCGTGGATTGAGAAAACGCAGCCATGAAACCGGATCGAAAAAACTCACGGCAGCGACAATGCCGCGATAGGCGACGATTCGGATGGACAGCCCTCGCGTTGCCAACAACGTGTTGCTCAGGGCATTGTTGGTGTACGCGTGGACAATGTCGTATCGACCCTGTTTTAGCTCGGCGCGCAGCGCGGCAATAGCCTTCAAGTCGATCATCCGATTGAACCGCATATCCAGAGTTGGCACACCGGCGTCCAGCAGCCATTGGTGCATGGGATGCTCTGCCGGGCATATCACCGTGACCGCCAATCCGGCCCGGTGGAAACCGATAAAAGTCTCTGTCGTTGGTCGATCGGGGTTGGCGGTGATTGAAAGCAGACGAATGGTCATTCTTGGCTCTGTTGAATCGTAGGCGGCCACGCGGCGATGCCACTATACAGCGACACGATTGGGGATGCTGACGAGCCCCGGAATCACACCGAATTCAACGGTTATCGCGTTCTGTGACATGACCCCATGAATTCATTTTGCACAGACCGCACACTGTCTCGCAGGTCCAGTTTTTTAGTCATTATTTACCTTCAAAATAAGCGCTAAGTTGTTATGTATAAAGACTATTTTTCTTTGACAAACAAAGTATTCGGTCAACACTCGGTGGACTCCTCAGGTTTCTCGGGCTCACAACAAGCCGAGGTTCGCTCTCGACTGACCGAAGAACTGTCCTCCGGCGACACCATCATTACCCTGACTGGACCGGTGGGCAGCGGCAAATCGACACTGGTGCAGGCGGCCATCGAGGCGATTCCTGGCTCCTCAATTGTGGCCCAAATTGCACGAATTCAACTACGTCACGATGAAGTACTGGAACTGCTGCTGGCGGAACTTGGTATTGAGCGCCAGCCGGCCGGGACCATCCAGCGTTTTACGAAACTCAAACGATTATTTAAAGAATGGCAGGAACAGGGAAAGCGCGTCTTTATCGTGATTGAAGACGCACAGAGAATAGGTACGGATGCGATTTCTGAACTCGAATCCCTGACCTCCGCCGACAATGGCGGAGCCGCGGGCGCCAGCATCGTATTGATGGGACTGCCGGAGTTGAGCAAATTGCTCGGCGCCGATGAATTGACGCGAACCCGACAACGCACCAGCCTGATACTAAAACTCGAACCTTTCAATGCCAGCGAGGTGCAGGAATATCTTGCACATTGCTTC